>CAIZNN010000251.1 GCA_903934285.1 Akkermansiaceae bacterium
AGCACGCTTTTGAAGCGTTCCATCCACAGCGTCCCGCGCCGCCCCCGGTGCCTGTTGTGCCAGCGCGAGAACCGCTCCTTCAGCTCCTTCACAAACACCGGTAGATTGCACATCCGCCGCAGATAGCCCGCGATGAGCGCGTCCGCCTCATCCGGCATCCCGCGTTGCCGCAGGTCCGCCAACTCTGCACGCAACGCCACCACATAGTGCCGCGAATACAGCAGGCGCAGGTGGTCGAGCAAGCGTTCCTCGCCGCCCGGACCGGCGAATTGCGTCACGAACTCGTCGTGGGACGGCACCCGCGCCAGGATATGAAAATGGTTGTCCATGACCGCATAGGTGTGGATCTTCACTCCGGCGAAGCGCGCCAGACGCCACATCAAGCGGCGCAGCGCTTCTTTTTCCGTCTCGCCGAGCAAGCGTTCGCCGCCTGCCGTGCGGCTCATGATGTGATAGCTCGCGCCCTCCGTCGGACTCAGCACGATCCGCTGCCGCCCGCCCTTCCAGCCCCGTGCAAACACCCGGCCAAGGCTGGCACCCGTCGGCAATTCAATCCGTTCCAAGGGCGAGAGCACTCGTGGCTTGGATTCCATCCCCGCCCCGCCGCCACCAGACCTGCTTTCAGACGAGCAATTCAGCACTCCCAACCAACGATTCGGCGCATTCATTTGGAGAGGAAACAGGATCTTGGCCGCTGCTGTCAACTAGGTAATGACTGGCATTACATTTAACGTGCCGGTCGCCAGGGTGGTTTCTAAGTTTTCTTGACAATCGGACGGTTTTGAGGTTTTTAGGATTTAGCGCAGATGGCAAAACGCACGCTGGCGATAGAGAATGTGAGGCGATTGGAGGTCCGGACCCGGATGATCCAACGGGCAGGGCGTGGGGTGTTTGTGGTGGCGTGCATGGCGGTGGGTTTTGTGGTGGTGGCCACGGCGATGCCGCAAAAGCGCAAGCTGATGGAGTTGGAAGTGAAGCTGGGCAAGGCCAAGGCGCGGGAACAGGACGTGCTGGCGGAGCGGGAGCATTACGACATCGAACATCGGGCGTTGCGGGAGGACCCGGCATTTTTGGAGGTTCACGCGCGGGACCGGTTGAATTATTACCGCGCCGGGGAACGGGTTCTGAAGTTTCACCCAGCAGAGTGACAGCGGAGGGCCAGGGCGCCGGATTGGCGCTTGGCGGAGGCGGGCGGTTTTGTCAGGGTCGGGGCATGCGCAATGACATTGAACGGGTTCTGATTGATGAGGCGGTGATTGAAAAGCGCTTGGACGCGATGGCCGGCGCGATCGAGCGGGATTTTCCGCAAGGCACGCTGGTGGTGATCATTTTACTCAAGGGCGCATTGGTCTTTGCGGCGGATCTGCTGCGGCGCATCGCCCGCCCCATCGAGATCGAATGCCTCAATGTCGCGAGTTATCACGGCGGCACCCAAAGCTCCGGCACGGTCGATTTCCTCGACCGCCAGTTCCCTGAGGTGCGCGGGCGCCACGTGTTGTTGTTAGATGATATTCTCGACACCGGCCGCACCCTGCATGCGGTGATCGCGCGGCTACACGCGGAAGGAGCCGCCGCGGTGCACACCGGTGTGTTGCTGGCCAAGGACAAGGCACGGGCCGCCGCGGTGAGCGCCGATTATGTGGGCTTTGAAATTGGCGACGAGTTTGTGGTCGGCTATGGCCTCGACTACCTGGGCAAGTATCGCAACCTGCCGTATGTCGGCGTGCTCAAGGCGGCGGTGGTGGGCGCCGGGGAGGCTGGCGCGTGATGATTGCGGCCGACCGGGCGCGCCACGCGGAGCTGGCGGTTAGATCCAACCGAGGCGGCGCTCATCCGGCCGCGGCGGGACTGTGCGGCGCCCGCTAGCTGCCTGAGCGCGGTGGTTGGCGCAGCGCGGCGAGCCGCTGCAGCAGTGGCGGGTGTGAGTAGTCGAGCCAGACGCGCAAGGTGGCGGGGGTGGGGTGGGAGAGGTGATCGACGGAGAGTTTTTTGAGCGCCTCGGCGAGGGCGGTGGCGTCGCCGGTGACGTTGGCGGCGTAGGCATCGGCCTGGAATTCGTGCTGGCGCGACCAGGCGTTGGCCAGCACGCCGAGCAATTTGCCCAGCGGTTCGAGCAGGATGCCGAACAAGATGAGTCCGACATGGGGCGAGATGGTTGGCACCCCGAAGGCATCGAAGAGCACGCGGGCGAAGGTGCCATGCGGATCGGTGGCAAGGCCGAGCAGGAAGAAGATCACGGCACCTTGCACGATGCCCACCGCCAGGCGTTGTTTGATGTGGCCGCAGCGGAAGTGGCCGATCTCGTGGGCCAGCACGCCGAGCAGTTCGGCTTGGCTGCTCTTATCTATCAGAGTGTCGAACAGCGCGATTTTCTTGCGTTTGCCCAGGCCGGTGAAGAACGCGTTGGCCTTGGTCGAGCGCTTTGAGCCGTCCATGACGAACACGCCCGACAGGGGGAAGCGGCAGCGTTCGCCCAACGCTTCGATGGCCTGTTTGAGTTGCCCCTCCGGCATCGGCGTGAACTTGTTGAACAGCGGCATGATCCACGACGGTGCCAGATAGGTGAGGGCGAGTTGGGAAACCGTGACCACCGCCCAGGCCCACAGCCAGGCGTGGGCGACATTGCTGAAGATCCACAACACGGCGGCCAGCAGCGGCAAGCCGAGCACCGCGGCCAGCAGCAGGGCCTTGAGTCGGTCGAGGATGAAGGTGCGCGGGGTGGCGCGGTTGAAGCCGAAGCGCTCCTCGATGACAAAGGTGTCGTACACCGCAAAGGGCAGGCCGAGCAGGGATTGGCCGAGGAGCAGCAGCGACAGGAAGATCAGCCCCGCCACCAACTCCGAGGGCGCCCATGCGCGCGCGAGCCCGTCGAGCCAGCCGAACCCGCCCAGCCCCCAGAATGCCAACAACACGGTGAGCGAGGCGCTCGACTGGAGGATGCCGAAGCGGGCGTTGACGCGCAAGTAGTCGCGCGCTTGCTCGAGTTTGTCGGCGTTCATCAGGCCGGCGAGGTCGGGCGGGACGGTGGCAGGGAAGGCTTTGAGGTTCAGCAGGGTGGCGGCGAGTTCGAGCTTCCACAGCGCAAACACGCCGAGGACAATGATCACCGTCATGAAATTCCAATCGCTCATCCGCGCCATCATGCATGCCGCAGCCCGCCGGACAAGTCCCATGAGCTTGGAGCCGGCGAGATGGCGGGCGGCAACACCGCAGCCAGGAGAGGGTGGGGCAGGGGGGCTGTGGCCTGCGGCCGCCGTGCCGCCCGCAACCCGGCGGACCCGCGCCACCACCACGCCAGCGCAAACCGCACGAATTTTTGGTTTTGAGTTTTCAATTGGGGAGCGGTCTCTAGGCTGCGTGCCCCATGTCCGTTAAGATTCGATTCAACTCCGCCACCACCACCGGTCTCGTGCTTGCCAAGGTGGGTCATCCGCAGCGCGAGGAGCCGCTGCAAACCTCCCGTGAACTCTGCAGCATCGCTGCGGAGGACCAGGAAACGCTCTGCGCCATGTTCCTCAAGCCGTTCAAGAACCTCGGCGGCCACCGCTTCAGCCATCACGCGTCGTTGGACCAACATGAAATGAATGCCTACGCCGCGGCCATCTTCGCCGCTCCGCAGGGTTTGCTCGAAACAGGCTGCGACATCGCCAAACGCCTCTACGCCAAATCCAATCATCCTAACATCAAATCCGGCGACCTGTGCATCTGCCTGATCCGCGACATCGAGGTCAATGGCGAACTCACCCAAGGCCTGTGCATTCTGAAGTCGGAGTGCGTGGTGCCGTTCCTGAGCATCTCCACCCGCGACGGCGATTTGCAACTGTCCGCCGAGCAGGGCATCAATCCGGAGAAAATCGACAAGGGCTGCCTCATCCTCAACCACCAGCCGAACAAGGGCTATCATGTCCTGACCTTCGACCGCTCGGGCACCGATTCGCGCTTCTGGGTGCGCGATTTCCTCGGCGTGGTGCCCATCACCGACAGCCCGTTCCTCACTAACAAATATGCCAATATGGCGGTGGCCTTTGTCGCCCAGGAGGCCAAGGCGCAACCCCGCCACGACGACGCCCCGCCGTGGGAAGTCTGTAGCGCCGCCCACGACGCGCTCGGCTACTTCGAGGGCAAGGACAAATTCAGTCTGCAGGAGTTTGAGCAACAGGTGCTCAAGACCCCGGCGGCGGCCGCCAGGTTTGCCGCCCACCGCGCCCAAATCGAGCAAGAGCAAGGGCACCGCCTCGAGGACTCGTTCGATATCTCCAAGAAAGATGTCACCAAGGCCAGAAAAAAGGTCAGTGCCGTCATCAAACTCGATACCGGGGTGGAAATCCATCTCAAGCCGGCGTTGGCCGGCAAGCCTGACGCCGTCATCGAGCGCGGCTATGATGACGCCAAGGGCATGAAATTCATCAAGGTGTTTTTCAATCAGGACGTGACGGCGTGAGCGGCGGCGGGGCGCGACTGCCCGTGCAGGTTCAATTTCATTCGCACTCTCACGCGACATGGGTGCGGAGTGCACCGCACAAGTCCTCTGTGTGGGGTAGCCCGCACAAGTCCTCTGTGTGGGGTAGCCCGCACAGTCCTCTGTGTGGGGTAGCCCGCACAGTCCTCTGTGCGGGCTTAAATGTGATTGGATGATAACGGATGCATCCACCATCCATGCCGCAGCGCTGCCGCCGGCCTCAGCACACGCGGATGGTCTCGATGCCTAACAAGCAGCCGAGTTTCCCGATCTTGTCGGCGAGATGGCCGACGCCCACCGCGCAATGGTGGGCCGGGCCTGCGGCGTTCCACTGTTGGATAAAGCCGCGCGCGCCGCAGGGAAACCGATAGCGGCTGTTGGTGTTGCCGATTTCGAGGATCGGTCCGGCCACCGACTCGGCTTGCGCGCAGAGCAACGCGAGCTTGCCGCCGGGCCGCTCGATGATCGAGAGCAAGGTGACCGGGCCGTGCTTGACGGCCATCTCGACGGACACGCCGCGGCCGACCTTGCCATGATAGACCTTGAGCGGGCGCACCTTGGTCTTGCCTTGGGCGATGGCAATGTGGCCCGGCCCGTCGTGGCCCATGAGCACCACGTCGTCGGTGAAGTCCACGGCATAGTATTCGGTGAACGAGCCGCCGGCCCCGAACAAGTCCATGATTTTCATGGCCTGGACGTTTTTGACCTCGTATTCGCCGGCCACCGGAATCCCCCGCCCGGTCAGTTGCGAGGTGCCCAGAATGATCGACGCCACCGCCGCCTCGTTCTCGCCCCCGCTGCTGCCCTTGTAGTAATATGCCAGCGAGCCGAGCCGGGAGGCTGCCACCAAGCGGTCGAGCGCCACCGCAGTGCGCGCCGCTTCCGCCAGATCCGCGGCCGGGCAATCCGCTTGCACGTCGAACACCTCGTGAAATTCCAACAGCCTGGCCGCCACCTCGGCGGCACTCACCTCGCGCCGCAGCGCGGCGAGTTCATCCACCTCTAGCAACTCGATATGCGTGCCGAAGGTGGCGCATTGCAAGGTCACATCGGAGTAGATGTCTAACATGCCAGCATAATAGTGGCCCATCAGGCCGAGCCGGTTCGACGCCATGGCGGCGGCCACCCGTGCGGCCTCGACCCAGGCGTCCACCTCGCGCCAGCACTCGGGGTCGTTTTCCAGCACGCCGGTGATTTGATGGAAGGGGATGCCGGCGCGCTGCAGGACATTGGCAATCTCCGGCACCGGACAAGCCGAACAATATGCCAGCCAATCGCCCGTCATCTGGGTGCGATCGCCCAGCGCGTTGAACTTGGCATAGTCGATGGCCGGCGCGGGCACCAGGTTGAGCACCACCACCGGCACCTTGGCGCGCCTGACCACAGGCAGCACGGTGGAGGAAAGCGCATAGGTGGTGACGTAGAGGAAAATGATGTCGACGTCGGCGCGGCGGAACTCGCGGCCGGCGGTGTAGGCACGGTCGGCGTTGTCCACCAGCCCCAGATTGACGATTTCCACGCCCGGGCGCGCGAGTTTCTCGGCGACGCGTGCGACGTAGCCTTCGAGGCGTTCCTTGAGGCCGGCAAACTGCGGCCAGTACGCCTCGAGTCCGATGCCAAACAGCCCGATGCGCAGCGGATGGGTCACCGGTTCAGGCACGGGACGACAGGGCTTGTTTTTCATAATCCTTCAATGCCACCAGCCAAGCCGTACCTAACGGAACATTCTGGCGCCGGCAGTGTTCATCCCAGACCAGCCCCCATGGCAGCGATTTGCATTCCTCAAACAGGGCCAGCCGCGAGGTGAAATCCCCCGCCGCCTCCAGCTCGCGCAGTTTCGCCACAGGCTCCAGCAACGCAAGCAACAGGCCCTTGAGCGTGTTGCGCGTGCCAATCACCCAGGCCGCCACGCGGTTGATGCTGGCATCGAAATAATCCAGACCGATATGGGTGCGCCCGAGGAAATCCCCGCGCACCAGTTCCTGCATCAGCGCCAAAGTCGGATCATCCAACAAAACCACGTGGTCGCTATCCCAGCGCACGCCGCGTGACACGTGGAGCAGGATCTCCGGGACGAATTGCAGCACCGCGGAGATCTTGTCGGAGAGGTTTTCGGTGGGGTGGAAATGGCCGGCATCGAGGCAGCACAGCGTTTGGTTCTTGATCGCGTAGCCGAGATAGAACTCGTGGGAGCCAGCGACGTAAGACTCCGACCCGATGCCGAACAACTTCGACTCGACCGCATCGAGATGGCAGCTGGCGGCGAATTTTTCGGCAAACACCGCATCGAGTGCCGCCTCCAAACGGGCGCGCGGCCCCTTGCGATCCACCGGCAGGTCCTTGGAACCGTCGGGAATCCACAGATTGGTCACCGTCGGCGAGCCGAGTTGGCGGCCCATCTCGGCACCGATCCGCCGGCACGCTTTGCCATGCTCGATCCAGAACTCGCGGATGGCCGCGTCCGGATGGGTCAGGGTGAGGCCGTCGCTGGCCTTGGGGTGCGCAAAGTAGGTCTGGTTGAAATCCAAGCCCAAGCCGCGTGCCTTGGCCCAATCGATCCAGCTTTGGAACTGGGTGATGGTGAGGGCGTCGCGTTCGACCTTGCCGCCGCTGAAATCCGCGTAACAGGCGTGCAGGTTGAGCCGGTGGCGGCCTGGAATCAACGCGTAGGCCTGCTCCAAGTCGGCGCGCAACTCGGTGATGCTGCGCGCCTTGCCCGGATAGTTGCCGGTGACGGCGAGGCCGGCGCCGAGTTCGCTGCCGGCGGTTTCAAAGCCGCCGACATCATCGCCCTGCCAGCAATGGAGGGAAATGGGCGTGGCCGCGAGGCGTTGCAGGGCCGCTTCGGTATCCACGCCGAGGGCGGCGTAGGCCTGTTGAGCAATCGGATAGGTATGCATAAGATCAATAAGTTAGGGTTTAGCCTTTGCTGCCGAGGTAGTTGCCGTAGCCGACCACAAAAGTGGACCCGATCAACACCGCAAGTCCAAGGAACAGCAGGCCTTTGGCTTTGAAACTCGCGCCTTTCCATTCCCGCAGCGCAAGGCCCCAGATGGAACTGAAGATGATGATCGACGCCATGTGCAGGGTCCAACTCGAGAATTTGTATTGGCCCATCTGGGTTTCGCCCATCGAGTAGAAGAAGAATTGGAAATACCAAGTCAGCCCGGCCAGCGCCGAAAACAGGTAATTGGCGAGCAGCGGCACCGGCGTCTTGTCATGGCGCCCGTCCACCGCGGCGCCATTGCCCGGCGCGCCTTCGCCGCCTGCGGTGGCGGCATTGAAATGCGGCGACTGTTCACCCGGCGTCGAGGTGAAATACTGATAGCCGGTCTTATTGCGCCAGTTGAGCAGCAGGCACCAGATGAAGTTGGTGGTGAACCCGCCTAACAGCACGACGATCAGCACCGGCAGGCCGGTCCACAGGCTGTGTTTGTCGTGGATGGTGACGAGGTTGGCCCCGGCTTCCGACACCGCCAGGGCGGTCTCCTTCTCCGAGAGGGTGGATAATTCCTGCACAATGGTGAGCTGTTTGGGATCTGTGGCAACGGCGGCAAGGCGCTTGGCATAATTCGTCAGCCGGATAGCCACCAGCGCGCCGCTGTCGTGAGTGACTGTGGCCACCGCAGCGAGCACCTCCGCCGCCTTGGTCGTGGCCGCTGGCAAGCTGGCCTGCAACTTGGCCTCTTGCCCGGTGGCATCGCCCGCCGCGACCTTGGCCTCGTGCAACCCGGCGATCTTGCGCTGGATCACATACGGCTTTTCAATAAGGGCGGTCACGTCGCCCAGCGTGGGGGCGAGTTCCTTGCGGGTCGCATCGTTGCCATTCTTGAACAGCTCGGCCGGGAGCGCCGCCAGCAGCAGCTTGATCTGCTCATCGGTCGGTTGGTACGCCCGCTCGACGTGTTTGCCCTCCTTGGCCGCGGAATTGACCATGTCCACCTTGAGGGTGGTCTCGCGGATGAAGTCGCCCGAGCTGAGGCCGAAGGCAAAGCAGGCGCTCATGATGCCGGAAAAGGTCGCGACCAGGATGCCTTTCTTGAAATTGAATTCCTTGACGGTTTCGAGCTTGTCCTCCTCGGACATTTCGCCCTCCTTGGTATGCCCCGCCAGCGCGGTGATGATGATGCCGATGATGCACACGACCAAGCCGGCCAGCACCCAGCGCCCATTGGCTGGTTCGATCAGCTTGACCATGAACTCACCTCGAAACAGCGGCGGGATGAGGGTGCCAAACACCGTGCAATAGCCCAGCGCCACCGCCATGCCCAGCGACATGCCCAGATAGCGCATCGTCAGCCCGAAGGTGAGCCCGCCGAAACCCCACAACAAGCCGAACAGATAGGTGTAGAACCACACGTGACCCGGGGTTTCCATGAGCACGGTGAGCACATCGGTGGTCTTGAGCGTGGCGAAGAACCACGGCGCGATGAGCCACGAGAAAAAGCCGCCGACGAGCCAGTAGGTTTCCCACGACCAGCGTTTGACGCCTTTGTACGGCACATAAAAACTGCCGGAGGCCAGACCCCCGAGCCAATGAAAGAAAACACCAAGAATCGGATTCATTTGAAATGGGTTGTGTGGGTTGTTGCTCGAACCGGCTTGTGCCCATCGCCCCGCCCCGACGGCGCGGACAGCTCACCGAGCAAAAACCTGAACTTGTTCTAGCCAGCCAGCGGCACCTTGGCTACTTTTGCTTTGCCAAACTTTGCGACAGCCGGTTTCGCTTGCGGCAAGTCAAAACACCCGATTTAACCCCACCCAGTCTCATGCCAACGCAAATTTCGCGTCACGCCGCCCGGGATTTTGCCCGCTACCTGCCGATCGACGACGCGCTGTTTGCGAGTCCGGTGTTCCTGACCAGTGCCGGCCGCACCACCATCCCGCCCGGCGCCGCCTACCCGGCGCCGGGGCATCCCGATCTCTATCAGTTCAAGTGGCAGGATGGGCGCGTCCTGCCCGAGTTCTCTTTGCTGTGGGTCGAGGCCGGCACCGGCATCTGGGAAACCCACCACGGGTCGTTCCCGATCCGCGCCGGTCAAGTCGGCCAGGTGCTCGCCGGCCAGTGGCACCGCTACCGGCCCGCCCCGGCCACCGGCTGGACCGAATGCTGGGTCCAGTTCAATGGCCGGCTCGTCCATGAACTGGAAGCCGGCGGGCTGTTCTCCAGCGCCCACCCGGTCACCACCCCGCGCCATCCGCGGCTTTTCCTGCGGCAACTGCTGGCGTTCTTGCGCGATATCGCCGCGCCGGATTTCAACAACAGCACCGCCCAGGGCCTGCGCCTGTTAGGTCTGCTGGGCATGCTCCAGGACCCGGGCCAGACGTCCGCCGCGCCGCCGCTCGGCTTGATAGAAAAGGCCCGCCATCACATCTGGAGCCACAGCCACCGCCAGTTGAACGTCACCGGGGTGGCCGACCACCTCGGGGTGAGCCGCCGCACCTTGGAACGTGCCTTCACCGCCGCGGGCCTGCCCGGGGTGTTAGATGAAATCACCCGCTGCCGCCTCAATCGCGCCGAGCGCCTGTTGCGCGAAACCCGCCTGCCCGTCCAGCACATCGTCAGCCTCGCCGGCTTCGGCACCGCCGAGCAAATGCGCCTGCAGTTTCACGCCCACCACCGCCGCAGCCCGTCCCAATTCCGCGATTCCACCAGGGTGGGGCGCTCCGCCGAGTCGCCCAGCCCCTGAGGTGCCAATGAGGCGCGCAATACCCGAAGCCCCAACAGCCTGACAAAAAATTCGGAATGGCTCGGAACGGCCTGCGCCGGCGCCCCGCCGCCCCGGCGTCAGCCTAGCAGCTCATTCACTTTTTTCATCACTGCAAACGCGTCTGCCACGTAGAGGATGTCGGCTTTGCCGCGGGCCCAGCCGCAATTCGCATCTAACGAAATGGCGCGGCGTTCGCCGATGAAGCGCCAGCCGACGGTGTGGGGTTCCTCGCCATGGCAGCAGGTGGCGAGACCTTTGGCGTGGCGGGGAGTGGAGCCGGTCTGGCCGACTTGATTGAGGTGGCTGAGGAAGGGCAGGATCGCCTGGCCCTCGCCGCCGAGGTCGACCAGCGATTTGGTGCTGCCCAGTGACGAGCGGGAGAGCCGCAGAAAGTCGAGAATGAGCGTCCCGGCTTCGCCAACTTTGACCTGCCCATCCGCTTGCTTCTTGGTCCAGCCGGCACCGGTGACAAACAGGAGGTCCGCATCAGGGCGGATGGTCTGTTGGTCCGAGGCGGGAGCTTGAAAGCCAACCACGCTGGTGCGCGGCGCCGGAAGTGTTAGGGCGACGGCCTCGGCATGGGCACAGCCGGCGGCACCCTGCCAGGCCGGCGCGATGCCGCCTTCGAGCGCGAGCAACCACGGGCGGGTGCTGCGGGTGAAGGTCGCCTCCATGCGCTGGCGGTAGAACCAGCGGGAAACCTGCGGTTGGCCAGCGGCGGCGGCGAGGCCGGTGACGTGGGTGTCGGCGCGCCCGCCGAGGCGGTGGGCCACGCCTGGCAGCACGCGGTTCCAGCGGGAGGTGGCCGGCACGGTGACCACGGTGGCGGCGGCGGCGCGGCACAATGCCTCGGCGGCGGCGGCATCGCTGGCATAGCGGGCTTGCGCGAAGGCCGCCCCGGAGATGGTTAGAAACCTGGTCGCGCCGCAACTGGCGATGGCATCCGCGGCCGGGCCGGGGTTGTCACCGATCAGGCCGACGCTGAACGGGGTGCCGAGGGCGGCGGCGAATTGCACGGTGGCGGCGAGCGCTTCGAGGGCGGCCTTGGCGAGGGTGCCGTCGGCTTCGGTGTGGGCGAGAAAGAGGGTGCTCATGGAATGATTAGAGTGGCGGATGTTGGGAAGAACGCAGCAATGGGACGTCTGAGACGGGGGGGGACGAATGAGTGTCGGGTTATGATCTTGGATCCTGGATCCTGGATCTTGGGTCTTGGGTCTTGGGTCTTGGGTCTTGGGTCTTGGGTCTTGGGTCTTGCAGTCCCGGCGCTCATTCGCTCTTGATCCAGGCGACCAGGTCGGCGGCGATTTGTTCGGGCGGGAGGTCCTTGATGACTTGGGTGGCGCGGGTCTGCGTGGGCAGCGAGACGGCGGTGAAGGTGATGTCGCCGGTGCCCACCGCGGCGGGCTTGGCCTTTTGCAGGGCCGGCATGATGCCGCGCATGTTGGCCATGCCCACTTGCGGGTTGTTGCGCGGCTCGGGCAGATTGCCGGTGGCCCAGCCGAGGACGGCAGGCGGGCCGGTGCAGACCGAGACTTGGTGCTTGCCACCTTCGACGCGCTCCAGGATGCGCAGGCTGCCATCGGGCTCGATGGTTAGGGAGTCCACGCCTTGGAATTGGTCAGTGATGCCGAGGCGTTCACCGACGAGTTGCAAGGTCGCCCCGGCGCCCCGCGAGGCGGATTCCCAGCCGCCGCAGAGGAGCAACTTGGATAAATCGAGACCGGGGATGGCGCTGATGGCATCGGCGAGGGCGGCGGCGGTTTCCGCGGCATCGGTGAAACCGCCCGCGGAGCCATCGAGGGCGATGAGTTCAAAAGGAACTTTCTGTGCCACGGTCATCATGACTTGTTGCAACTTGGCCTTGGGCCCCAGACACACCAGCCAGACTTTGCTGCCGGGATGGTGCGCGGCGAGGTTGGCCGCCTCGTAAAGCGCGTGGCCCGCCCACGGGTCGAGCCATGCGGGGAGCATCATTTCGTTTTTCAAGGCGGGGCCGCTCGGGCCGCTGATCGGCTCGAGGGTTTGCAGGGGATCGGGCACGAGGGAGCCGCAGACGATGATGGTGTACATGTTATCGGTTAGAATTTAGCGGGGCAGAAAAGACGGAAAACGGCGAGACACAAGACAAGGCGCAAGCGGAAAGCGGAAAGCTGAAAGCGGGCATGAAGGCACTGGTGGAAGCGAAGGATCGGTCGGAACTCGGCGCGAACTTATGGGAGGCCGTGCGGCGAGGCAAGCCAAGTTATCGGGCCGGGTTATCGGGCCGGGTTATCGGGCCGGGTTATCGGGCCGGGTTATCGGGCCGGGTTATCGGGCCGGGTTATCGGGCCGGGTTGCTTACTAGTGGAGATTTCTCTTATCGAGAAAGTTCTTGACGTGGGGGTGATGGAGATGGAGTTGGCGGAAGTGCGGCAGAAGGTGACGGGCAGGCCAACGGTCTCAACCCCCGTGTCACAAGTGGAGATTCCTCTTGAGATTCCTTTTGTCACAAGTGGAGTTTCCTCTTATCTAGAAAGTTGTTGACGTGGTGGATTTTCATGGGAGACTGGCGTCATGCGTGCCCGCTTTATTGCTCCATGGAAGGATTCGACGGAACGGCCGGCGATCTATCACTGCGTGAGCCGGGTGGTGGACCGGCGGTTTGCGTTTGGGAAGGAGGACAAGGAACAACTGCGGACCTACATGCGGATGTATGAGAACTTTTCCGGGTGCCGGGTGCTGTCGTATTGCTTCATGAGCAATCATATTCACCTGCTGCTGGAGGTGCCACCGTTGGCGGCGGGCGGCTTGTCGGACGGGGAGTTGCTGCGGCGGTTGCGGTGCATCTACAACGAGGCGGCGGAGGCCGTGGTGGCGACGGAGTTGGCGGAAG
>CAIZNN010000252.1 GCA_903934285.1 Akkermansiaceae bacterium
GTAGGAATCCAGCGCCTTCGGGCTGGTGACGATCTGGGCAGGCACCTTGCGCTTGACGCTGGCGTTGCGGCCCGTCCGGCTTTGCTGGTGAAGTTTCGGATCGAGCCGGCCAACCGGCAGGTTCTTCCACGGCGAGTTGGACGACTTGAGCGATTGTTCCGCCCTGGCAAACCTGCGGTTCTGGATGTTCGCCCAAAATCTATCGGCGGCGGCAGGATTCAGCAGTTTCATGTTGTCGTATGCGTCGGAGGGCACCGCGAACACCCGGTTGATGTCACCGGCAACCGCGCCCTCGCCCCGCTTTTTCGCCTTATCTGAAAACCCGAATGGCCGGGTGTTGCGTGCCAGTTCCACGGCCAGCCCCCGCGCTTCCTGCTTCACCAGGGACTCCAGCGTGCGGCCAACCTTTTGCGGATACCGGTTGAGGAGTCGGACAACGTCGCTGCCGCCCTTCATTTTCGCGGTGAATCTGATGGTGCCGTCACTCATCGGTGGTCGATAGGCTGAGGGTGAGCAAGGGTGAACGCGGGTGGGACGATACCTGCGAGATGCGGTATTCGGTGCCCTCCACCTCGATGCGCTCGCCAAATTTCGGAAGCGTGGCGGGAAACGCCGCCTTGGGCACCCGCAGGCTGAATTCCGGCGACTCCACGAATCCGCCCATCTCCATTTGTTGTTCCCTGCGGACGCGGCTGACCAGAACCAACAGGTCGAGTCCCTGCCATCGCGCATTCACGCCATGTTCGGTGAGGAGCTGCCGCAGGTCGGATAGAATGTCGGATTCAAGTCCCATGCCTGTGGCACGGTGTCAAAATCCAAGTAGGTGATCATCGATGATGTTACACGAAGAAATCTGTGCATCTTAGCTCCATTTTTCAATTATTCCTCTTGCCTCAGTTTGAGTCATTTTTGGCCTCGCGTATCCCCCAGCGTTCTCAACCTTATCACGCATTTCCTTCATGATGGTGTCAGCAGGTCTACCTTGCAGGGAAGCAACCGTATTCTTGTATAATTCCTCAAGTTTGTGGTACGCCTCAACTTGTCGGGCCAATTCCAGATGCCTCTTGATTAGATTGGTTCTATTGGTGACTATCGTGGTGGAAACTATTGTGGCAAGAGCCCCCACAATTGAACCGACCAAAGCGAACGTCCCGACGATGATTTCACTAGCCATATGATGCGGTAATTTCGATTATTGTCTGCGTGGCGAAGTAGATCACTCTAAGCTAATGAAAAGCAGTGTTCCCGCGTATTGAGACTTCCAATACATGCCTTTCTTGATCGGAAGCGTGACAGAAAGGCCAGTATTGTATGGGCCGGATGTTTGCGCCCAAACCAACGGCATGCTAGTGGATGCTTCTCCAACGTAAATGTTCAAATTCCTGACATCGCCAACTTGTGCGGAGGCACAGATGAAACCATTAGTCTTGGCCTGGTATACAGTCCCGTCCTGGCACGGAACATAATCCCCCATAGTCATGTCAGATTTAGCTGCTCGCAAGGCGAACGGCACCGCCAATATTCTCTGCCGTGTTCCTTGCACAGTTCCATCCACGCTGATTGCCATCCAGTGCTCCGCTCCACTACTAAGCGCCCCGGTGATACCGCTGGTGCCGTAACGGTATGTGGCCGTGATTGCCATTCCTGCTGCGGGTGCTCCGGCATAGTAGTTCACGGTCACGCGGCGCAGGCTCGTGCTGTATGCCACGCCGAAGTCGTCCTCATTGGATGAACCGCCGCTCTGAGTCCAGGTGTAGGTGCCATCAGTAACACTGACAGTGCCCTCCACCACAGGGCTGTTGGCCAGCACTTTCTGAAACGTGGTCAGAGTGCCGTCCGTCGTGGCAATTGCCTCACTGACCAGCGTGTTGCTCGTTCCCGCTCCGCCAAATTGGAAGCTGTAAACGCCATTCGCATCAAGGGTCACTGCGCCGATGGTTTCGGTGTAGAGCGTGTTACCCGCAGTAGCGGCATCGTAGATGGAGATGGCGAAGTTCTTAGCTCCGGTGACTGGGGCACCGGCTGCGTCGGTGAGTCGGCCCTGGTAATTGATGAGCGACGGCACATCGGCGAATGCGGCATGCACTCCGAAGAGTGCCGTGGCAATAGTTGGGATCAAGATGCGGTTCATGGGATGGTGTTTGAGATGTTGCTTAGGGGAGGATTACCTCCACGCGGAAGAAATAGCTGGATGGGTGGATGTTCGAATGGAGCGGGCCCGGAGGAGCGGCAGTTTCGTCAAAGGCAAAGCTCTTCTGTGTGCCGTCGCCGGTGTATGTCTGCTGGAGAGTCCATGTCTGAATATCTCTCGTGACCCAGACCTTGTATGTGCGCCCGGCGACCGTCTGGAGGGGCATCGTGAAAGTCATTCCCGAAAAGCTTCCGGATGGTTGAAACCGTGACGATTTGTTGGTTGGAATAGTCCCTGCAACGTATTCCATCAAGTTGCTGGTCCCATCACTATCCGAATCGGCCTGTGGGTCCACAGTCTGGCCTGGAAAATACAGGTCTTCCCATTCGTCCGGAAGGCCGTTCCCATTGGCATCTGGGTTGGTAGATCCCTGGGCGCTGAACAGGACTTGGATCAGGCCGGGCCGGTTGGTGTTGGCCCCGACAGGTGCGCTGTTCGTCGCACACGGAGAGCCGATCGAAGCGTGGTTCGTCATCGGCCCCACCGCTACCGATCCTCCACCCGAATCAATGTCGGCCAGAGCGGGACAAACTAGCCCCAAAGCTAGCAAAATTTCATTTCTCACAAGGGTGAGAGTGAACTTTAGGCACCATCTGTCAAGGGTGCTTTCCGAAATTAATCAAGACACCCCCTCCGGTTTCCCGGAGAGGGTGCCCACGAACCCCGCAGACCACACCGGGAAAATCAGGAATACTCGCCCGCCACCAGGTTGATGCGGCAGGCCGACGTGCCGTCCAGTTCGATCAGGGCCGGACCTTCATGCACAACGAACACGGTTGGCGCGTTGGCTTCCTTGGTGGCGGCACCGACCGGGATCTGCGCCTTGGAGGCCATCAGGTGAACCGTGTCGCCGGGTGCCAGTGCCAGGCCGAGGTTGGCCGTGAGCGTGATCGACACCCCGGCTTGCACCGAGGTAACCACGCCGCGCACGCCGGTTCCAGTGACAGACGAGAACAGCACAACCACGTCGTTCTGTGCCGCCCCGGTGTAGGGCACGCAGTTCACCACGGCCTGA
>CAIZNN010000253.1 GCA_903934285.1 Akkermansiaceae bacterium
GTGATCGCGTCCTTGATCCGCGCGCCTGCCTCCACCGCCATGGGCGCGAGCGTGGTGACGAGCCCGATGGCTTCCGCAATGAGAGGGCGGATCGCGTCGTTGATCGGCTGGCCAAGCGCAAGGAACACCTCGTTAACCGTGTCCTTGAGCGTGGAGAACAGGCCGGACGTGGTCTTGCTCTGCGCCTCCATCATGCCCGCAAACTTGCCGCCCGTGCCGGTCATGTCGATGAATGCCTTCTCAATCTGCGGGAAGCCGACCTGCCCGGACTCCACGAGTTTCTTCACCTGCCCTTCCGACACGCCGAACTGCTTTGCCAGCTCACCGATGATCGGGATGCCGCGACCTGTCAGTTGGTTCACGTCCTCGGCGAACAACCGCCCCTGGACCCGCGCCTTGCCATACAGCTCCGCGATCTCGTTGATAGGTGCCTGCACGCCCGCCGACACGTCGCCAATGCGCCGCAGTGTTTCCGGCACGGTGTCGGCCGACTCACCGAACGCGATGAGCTTGCGGCCTGCATCGGCCAGTTCGGGAAACTCGAACGGGGTTTCGGCACCCAGCGTGCGGAGTTTGGCAAGCGTTTGTTCCGCCTTGGCCGCGTCGCCTATCAGGGTGGTGAAGGCGACTTTCGTCTGCTCAAAATTGGCGGCCGATGTGACCGCCTTCACGCCGACACCCATTGCGGCGGCGCCACCCGCCAATGCCGCGCCGATGCCCGCCTTGAGGCCAATGGCGGCGACATCAAATCCCTTGCCAAGTGCCGCCGCGCCACCCTTGCCAAGCCCGGCCAGTCCCGCGCCCGTCATTTTCCCCATGCGGCGGGCGGATGCGGAAACAAGTTCGGTGGCACCGGCCAGCGCCCGCTTCAATGCGGTGATGTCGGCTCCAAGGGTGACGGTGAGGGCGCTCATGCGCCGGGGGTGGAGTCAACCATACCGGGATGCATAGCACACGCTATGATGCATCAGCCTATTCGATTTTTTCTACCCGGAAAAATCGTTTCGTTTGATCCACCGTCGAGTAGGTGCGGGTGATGACTGCGCCTTGGCCGATGATGTTGGTTTCGATGCCGTTCCAATGAACGAGATCTATCGAATCCAGTACGGAGTAAGTCCTGCCCTGCTGCGCTGGGAAACTGAACTGGATGGTTCCCACGTCCAGCGCCAGCACATTATATGTCTTGAATTCAGGCACGGAGAATGTGGCTAGAGGGTTGCTCCCGCACGCCGCCTCGGCACCATCCAGGTAGCCATCGCCATCGGTGTCGGCCATGATCGGATTCGTGCCAGCGGTTATCTCAGCGCCATCTTTGCTCCCGTCCCCGTCCGTGTCGTCTTTTGTGGGATCGGTCGCATAGCCCATTTCCAGAATGTAGCCGTCACGAATGAACGTGGCAGTCCGATCATACCACTTGTCAAGCTCGGCACCACCGCCTCCACTGACCTCAGCGTAGTCGAGAATATTTCCAGCGGCGGCACTCGGCCTGCTAGTGGCCCAGTTACCAAAGGCAAAGGCCTCGCCGTTCACCCAAGACCATGCGCCTTCCGTCGATGCATCGCTCGCCCCAATCCATAGACCGGTGTAATTGTCAGTCGCTCCGACACCAAAGGATCCCATGGCGCGGTTCCAACGGTTTGCCGTGGGAAAACACGCCAGTTCGCCACCGCGTGCATGGGCGTCGGCGCGAGCTTGCGCCCAAGTGAAGGCCCCGGCGATGATGGAGAAGCGGCCAAGACCGGCTTCCCATCCGTCTTCGAGGCCATCGCCGTCCGTGTCCTTGAGTTTGGGATCGGTGCCGGAGGTGAATATTTCGTCGTAATTGCTCAGGTCGTCATCGTCGTCGTCGTTGGTGTCGGGCAGAAATGTTGCGCCAAGTATCTTGTTGGCATTCATCAGCAAGGACAGCGGATTGGCGGTCCCGCTGGCGTCTTCGGTCCATCCGGTGAAGCGGTAGCCCGCAGCAGGAACCGCCGTGAGTGTCGCGTAGGTCCCGGTCAGATAATCGCCTCCCGTCGAGGCTCCCGTAATTGAACCATTGCTCAGCAGTCCGATCATGAGAATGAGTGTTCTGGTAACATCCACCGTGTAGGTAGATTGTGTGGTCCCGTCCTGAGCGGTGACCAGCACCGTGATAGGGTTGCTGCCAACGACTAGCGAGATTGCCCCGCTGGCGACTCCTGATGTAACTGTCGTACCGTTGACCTTCACCGTGGCAGTGGCATCGGTCACGGTCGGAGTGACCGTCATCGACGTGGTGGCATTGGGCACGCTGGCTGTGTAGGACATGGTGGCCGCCACAAACGCCGGGCTCAGGGCACCGGAGCTTAGCGTTAGACCCGCAAGCGTCGATACTGCAGAACGGGTATTCACCGTCACATTGAAAATCATGGCAGATCCGGAAACTGCCCGAGCTGGGGGGGTGGTGGCCAAAATCAATGCGGCCAGCAAGAGCAGAAGTGTTTGTTTCATTGTTATGTTCAATTCAAAATCCATCATCCAAAATTCAAAATTTCCATCCTCCACTCACTTCATTGCCTGCGTTCGTCCCTCACTTGGCTATTCAGCTCGCTCCCCGCTGTTGCTAGGGGACTGAACTGCGGGCAATGCGGAACCCGATGAAGTAGTAGCTGTTGGCCGGGGTGCGGCCGTTGCGGTACGCGACACGGCAGAAGTCCGCGTAGTCGCCCCAATCGCCGCCCCGGAACACCCGGGACGAGCCCGAAGTAACACCCCGAGGATCCGTCTGCGCGCCCGCTGCATAAGTGCCCCACCAGTCCCAGCACCACTCAAACACGTTGCCCGCCATGTCGTACAACCCATAGCCATTCGCCGGGAAACTGCCGACCGGGCTTGTATAGGGATTGCCGCCAATGCTGCCGATCGAGTTGTAGCCAGCCGGTCCGTCATCGTAGGGGAAGCTGGTGGGGTTGCCAGAATAATTGGCCAGACTTTGGCTGATCCGGTCTCCCCAAGGAAACCGCTTGCCACTCAAGCCGCCCCGCGCTGCCTTCTCCCACTCCGCCTCGCTAGGCAGGCGGTAGCCGTTGGCGGCCCAGTTACAGACCACCGCATCATTATTGGTCGTCCGATAAACCGCGCTGCTCAGCGTGTAACACGGCGTCAACCCATCCATCTCGCTGCGGGCATTGCACCACTTCACCATGTTATACCAGGTGATCGTCTGCACCGGGTGGGTGGCCGCCTTGCCCGCGCCGGCACCCAAATCCGTGTAGCCGTGGGTCAGCCCCCACGTCCGCACCGTGTCCCACTCCGCCTTGGTCACCTCTTTCTGCCCCATGTAAAACGTACTCACCGTCACCGTGCGGATCGGGACGTTAGTGAGCCCATCCAAGGCATCGCCCATCTGGAAGCTCCCAGCGGGAATACAAGAAAAGCCAGCAGGTGCTACCAGATCATCCGCCGTCACCTTAAAACACATCGTGGTGGTGTATTGTTTGCTCCAGTCCGCACCGGCATTCCAAGTGAGCGCCTTGCCTGTGCCGGTCGCCACCCCGAGCCCTACCGCCCCGCTGACGGTGGTGGCTGGCACGCTGAATGTCGTTCCGCCATCACTGGAAATGGCCAGCGTGATCTGCACCGTCGAGGTATCCGCAGTCACATCATAGGAAATGTCCACCAACTGCGTCCCGGCACGCTGGACGGCGGAGATGTTGGAGACCACGGGGGCCGCTGCCTCGGCGAGTGGCGTGAGCAGGATGATTGCCGCGCTCACGACGGCGGATAAGGGGATTTTCATGAGGGTGGGTGATTAATGCAACTAATTAACCGCCCCTGATGGACCCCGTCAAGCTAAAGCCGTTACGATCAAGGTGCTTCCGTCTGCCCGTCAATGTCATCTGCCCGATTCCACTAAATCCGCAACGTCTCTAACTTGTTCCGAAGCGTGCCCAGTCCCATTTTAGAACTGCTCCACAGCGTCCGCACCCCGGTTCCATTGCGAACAGGCAATGTGCGTAAACGCCATGGTCGTGTGTGGCCTTGTGTGAGGCCTTCATGCGCTTCGCTCCGTCTCGCCATAAACACCGCGCAGCAAATCGAGGTTCTTGCCGCTGTTCCGAAGCAATTGGACATTCTTGTCGCGCCATGCCTCCAGAGCCAGCAGGCCCACCTGGTCATCCGTGGCCTTTGCATAGAGGCGAATGAACGCCTCGAAGTCTTTGATGAAGCAATGTCCGCCCGCACCGCGCCCGCCGTCATCCGCGATTTGCAGGTGGCTTGGTCCGATTCTGGCGTCAGCCGCCACCATGTCCCTCACCCGTGAGTAATCGCAATCCAGGGATCGTGCCAGATCGTGGAGAATGTTGGCATAGACGACTTTCAGATACAGGAAGGCGTTGGCCCCGTATTTGATCAATTCGGCTTCCCTGGCTGGGCAGACCAATTCAAAGGGTGCCTTGGGAAGAACGGACAACAATTCCGCCGCATGGGCGCGATACTCCGGATTGTCCCGTGGGATTCCAACAATGTTTCTGCTGGGATGGGCCGCGTCGTATGCGGCGGATTTCTCAACCAGGAACTCGGGTGAGTGCATCACGTAGATGTCAGAGAACAGGGCCTGCAATTTTTCGGTGGTGCCGGGCAGGATGGTGGACTTGATAACCGCCGTGGAGCCGGGACCGGCGTTCTCCAATGCCGACACCACCGGACTGTAGTCAAAGCCTGTCGGAGTGGTTGGAGTTGGCACCGCGACAAACACAATGCCGCAGTCCTTGATTCTCTGCCTGTTGCCAACGTACGGCGCTTCCAGGCTGTAGCGAACGACATCAAACCCGCGTGCCTCGAAGCAATCGGCATAGTTCCTGCCAATCCACCCTTGCCCGATGAAGCCGATCTTTCGCGTTGTCATGGTTCTAACCGTCACTGGCTCGTTGATAGCTTCCACTGCACCCGCAGCGCCTCCAACTGGTCCCGCAGCGTGCCCTGGCCCGTTCCCGTGCTGCTCCACTGCGTCCGTACCCCGTTCCTCCGCAACAGGCAGTGCTGATATTGGGCGAGACGTGCCAGTGACATGAAAAGGATGCGTTCCTCGGGCCAGCCGGTTTCAGCGGCGACGGCAAACACCTGGGCGGCTAGGAAGCCTGGTTAGTCGCACGGCGGGGCTTTTTTCCGCCAAGGTCTCCCATCGTCTCAACCTGTGCCGATTCAAGCTCCTTGCTCTGTTCCTCCAGGCGTTTGAACGCGGTCTGGAAGTCGGCGGGCGTGAGGCCACCGCAGAAGATGAGGGCCGACTCGCGGAACGCCTGTTGGTCGAAGGAAACCAGGGCCACTTCCGGCCACGAGGCGCAGTGGGCGAACACGAATCCCATGATGGCGGCGGTAAACTCGGGCGTGCCGTCCTTGGGCATCTCACCCTTCACCAGCGGGTTGCCGGTGCGCAAGAGCAC
>CAIZNN010000254.1 GCA_903934285.1 Akkermansiaceae bacterium
GTCGAAGAAGCCTCTCAAACAAAACGAATCCCTCAAGGAAAGAGTTATCACAGATATGGCTAACATTAAATCAAACCCAAAACTTGTAAGATCATTCTTTCGTGCCCCAAGTGTAGTCTATGCCAAGGACTAGTCAGTAAGTACATGAGCAAGGCACGCAAATCTCCGGATGGCCGGCAAGAACAATTCCGGACTTCTAACCTAAGCCACGCAGGGCGATTGGCCCCATCGGCACCTGAACCACTCATGTTTGAAATCCCACCCGACGGCTTCCACAGCATGTCCGCCGGCAAGCCGGATTTCAGGGCGGTTTCCAGGATCATCTTCGAGTCGCTAGCACGGCGGTCGATTTCCTCACCGAAATCCGCGCCCACCTCCTGAAACTGGTCTGATAGAGTCTTGAGCCCCATTTGCCGTTGGCGATGCCGGTTTGTGGCTGCGGCATTTGCGGGCCAACTCGGTGCGCACACCCGGGTGAGGTCGTTGCGGGCATCTGTCGGAAATGCACCCGGCACCGCGCCACGGCGGGGCGCCCAATGCTGTCCGTTTAGCGCTTCTTGCTTGGAGAACAGGCTTCCAGCCCGTGAGGGCAGACAGTGCGTCCCGCCTTTCCGTCAATGAAACGACAGGCTGGAAACCCGTCGGCCAAGACTGGCTGGACGCTTGTCCTTCTGCTGAACGAACCGTATTGGGAGGGTCGCCCGTCTTTCCTAACACCGGAAAGCGAGGTTCTCGCGGCCCTCCCCGCCAGGCGCTGGGGCGCTCCCATATCTGACAGAAATGAATCGAAACTGCGGTAGTTAGATATTTCCGGATATCGCGACCCGTCGATTGTGAACAGGGAATCTATTAAGCGGGGTGACAAAGTCTTCGGGTCACCCCACCCCATCCAAACCATGTGATTTGGTGGTTTCGTATTCCATCGGGCGGTCCAGCGACGGGCGCACACCGGCCAGCGCGGCAAGGTGGACCACGGCGTCGAAGGTCCCGCCGGGCAGTTCACCCCCGGCGGATGTCGCAGACGTGGAACGCCACGCCCTCCGGCAGTGGCGCCTTTGGCGGGATGTGGTCGAGTCCGGTGACCTGGTGCCCTGCCGCCTGCAGGTGCCTGACGATGCGGCTGACGAAGTGGCTGACGAAGTGGCTGACGAAGTGGCTGACGAAGTGGCTGGCGAAGTGGCTGACGAAGTGGCTGGCGAAGTGGCTGACGAAGTGGCTGACGAAGTGGCTGGCATCGGAAGGTCTGCGGTCCATTCCGATCACGAATGCCATGGGGACCGGCGGTCCCGCGGTGCATTCTATCCTGGATTGGGGTATCGGCTGCGCGAACCGGTGGGGTAATTACGCTTGTGTTGCGGCGCCGCGGAGTGTGTCCTCCCCGCCCATGAGCGACCTTGCCTGTCCGATGTGCGATATGACCGAAGTATTGAACCACCCCGGCCAAGCAACTGCTCTTCGAGGGTATCGAGATCATCGCCCGTCCATCCAGATCGTGCGGTGCCACGGCCACTGCACCACAGCCCGCGGAGGCATGGAAACGCATCGGGGCTGTGCCGGGCGTCGAGCTGCACTTGCGCGGCGACCTGCCGAAACCCACGCCCGCCGAACTCAAGCAATGGATCTCCCTGCTGGAAACCGCCCTGCGCAAGGACCACTGCAATAACTCCTGATAACTCCCGACTCCAAGATGCAATATGATGCCATGAACCCCACGCCCCTTCCTGAAATTGCGGTGATCGTTGAACAATACCGGTCCTTCGAGTTGAGGGTGGGTCGGTTGATGCAAGAAATCTGCGTCCCGTTCTGCAAGGGTTGCCGCACTCCTTGTTGTCGGGTCGGAATCTGCCGAGAAGCACAGGAAAGTCCATTCCTGCAAGCAGTCCATGGAGCAATACAAGGCTTCGACGTGCGGCATGGCTACCTTGGTTGCAACGGCTGCAAACTCACGACAGGCAGACCTCCGGTTTGTCACGCCTTCGTTTGCAATCTCATAGTGAGCAGCCAACCCAGTGACTGGCATCGCTATGCAATCGATTGTTTGGGGAATTTGGTTGGGTTTGTCGGCAAGAAGGCATGCAATGGAAGACATCTCGTGGAGGCCCTCACAGACGACGACCTGCGAAAAGTGAATATCCGCCAATTCGGGAGACAACTGGAGATCGCCGAAACCGCCCTTCCCATCCTCGAGGCCTTTTTGAACCACGGCGAACTCGATGACCATGCAATCAGCGTGTTGGCCCTCATTAGAAAATGCCCATCATCATGAAAACCGACAACAACATATGCCCGGGTTGCGGCGTCGCCTCGTCGCGCGATGCCCGTTCATGTGTCAATTGTGCGGCACCGCTGGTGCTCACCTCCACCGGTTCGGCCGCGGTCTGGCGGCTGCGCGAGGTGCGGCCGGAGGTCGGTGAGCTTATTCCAGCAGCCTCAATGCCGGCTTGCCATCGGCCATGGCCAGGCCGAGGCGGTCGCGCAAATACCCTTCCATCGCCCTGCGCACCTTGAGTTTCAGCACGCCGTTGCGCATGGCGTAGTCGCGTTCCACGGCCTTGCGTTGTTGGTCGCTCAATTTGTGATGGGGGCGCACTTGGAGCGTCACCCACTGCTCCCAATCCTTGTCCTGCGCCGGCAGATCCATCTCCTCGCGGCTCCATTCGACTTCCGCAATCCGGCTCAGGGTGAAATCGCGGAAACCTTGGGTTTTCTCGCACCACGCCCGCACATGCCAGCGCGCGCCGTTGTGGCCCAGCGCATGGGGTCGCAACCACCGCCATTCCTCTTTGCCGCTGTTGACGCTGGCGTAGCGCACCTTGATCCGCAGGCCATTGAGCAGCGCCAGAAACACCCTGCGCGCCACCGCCGCGCTGGACTCCCGCGCCGGCATTTTCAACACCTCAATACAGCCGCCGCCCTCGCTTTCCCCGGTCAATCCGGTCCAGACACCCCTCACAGGGCCACCCAAAAACCTCGCCGCCGCCTCATCCAGGCGCGGCTTGGTCATCACGCATTTCATCTCCGCCGTCGCCTCGTAGCGCTTCTGCCGCAAGTTGTACACGAAGGCAACCGGGTTCATCTCCAGATAGAGTTGCAAATCCGCCGACGCCTGGGCCATCGAAATCCCGAACAGCCCGACCAAGTCCTGCCGCTGCACGATCCCCTTCCACCACGCACACACCTCGATGAAGCGCAGTCGCTCCATCGCCGCCCAGTTCCGGTCATTGGTCTTGTTTTCCATCTCGCTCACTTCAAGTCGTTCCGGCGCTGGGTTACCCCATCATTCAACCATTGGCAAACCCGAAACCAAAAGATTTTGCCTGGGTCGTCTTGCTCTATTGGCGTGCTCGAATCGCGCGGATAGACGGAACGCGGCGGCCCGTGGAAGCCACAAGGCGACTGCGCTGCAAGACACGGGCGGGCCGCCCGATATGGTGCACTTGGTCCAATGCAGGAATGGGGCAGGAAGAAAGGCGGCGGGCAAGATGCCCGGGGCGGCGGGCAAGATGCCCGCGCCACGGTGGTCCGGGCATCCTGCCCGGTGTCAAATGGTCTCCCATGATTTCCCGGTTAAATGCCAATAGCCGGCTGAGTTCAGGATGTCTGAGGCTGCGGCTGGGCGGATTGTCGCCGCACGTTGGGTGCGGCGGTCCCAATTTCCCGCAATAAATTTCTTGTGTGGCAAGTCGCATTCTCCTTATGACCCCGGCGTCCCATGCCCCAACAACCATCCCCCCACCTCACCGAAACCAAGCTGGTGCTTTCCGATCCGACCGCGCTGGGCGTGTTCGGCTTGGCAATGGTCACCTTTGTTGCCGCCTCCCAGAAGATGGGCTGGACCACCGGCGTCACCTATCTGATTCCATGGGCGTTGTTTTTAGGCTCGCTGGCCCAGATCTGGGCATCCACGATTGATTTCCGCAAAAACAACTACTTCGGGGCCATTGTGCTGGGTGCCTACGGCCTGTTCTGGGTGGCGGTGGCCATGCACTGGGCCACGAGTCTCGGGTGGTTCGGTAAAATCGCGGACAACGCCGATCCCAAACAACTCGCCTTCGCCTGCATCGGCTACAGCATCTTTTCGGTTTTCATCATGATTGCCGCGTTTGAGGCTAACAAAGTTTTCGCGGCCATTCTGGTGCTCATCAACATTCTCCTGCCCGCGCTGGCCATTAGCATCCTGACAAAGGGCACGCCGCTGGGTGAGCTCAGCCACCAGGCGGCGGCGTGGTCGGAGTTATTCATCTCGCTGCTCGGATTCTACGCCGCCGGCGCCGTCTTCCTCAACAGTTACTTCGGTCGCAGCCTGCTGCCACTCGGCCAGCCGATGGGCTGGATTCGCAAAGGGCCGGCCCAGCCCAAGGCCTGAACCCGACATCTGCACCACAACAATAACACTGGCCGATTGCTTCTCGCGCCGAGTTGGGTAATCCCGGGCCTGGCGGTTATCCTAAAAATAGAAAAGGGAACCGGTTGGGGTGGCGTTTTTTGCCACGGATTTCACGGATTGAAGAGGACTTCGGCGTGAGCTCAGTCGAATGATTACACGGAAAATAAGACCGCAATCCATCTACTCTCCGGCACACCCTGAAGGGGTCTGCCATATGATTCATAACTCATTCATTATCTGCGGAATCTGTGGTTTCTATTTTCCCATCCAGGGTTATGGAGCGGGGGTGATAGATCCGGATGGGCTCTGCGAAAGTCCGCCGTGGTTAGGTCCTGCCAATACGTGATTGGTGTTTTTCAGGGTGGAACAAAGACGGGTTGTCTGGGTTCACAGGCCAGGCGGAAGAACCGACGGGGACCCGTGGATGGGCTGAGCGGACTATCCAAGGTGAAGCTGTATCCCTGATCGGTATCGAGCTTTTCGGTGTCCGGCTGCCAGCGATTCATGTCCGCGGTGGATTCGATCCAATAGCGGATCCGGCTCCGGCCACACCATTGCAGCTGCACCGATCCGGGGCTTCCCGAAATCCCCAGATGCAGCTTCGACGCGCCGTCGAAAGGCTCGGTGTCAGCGACCCACTCCATCGCGTTGGTCTGACCATCGCCATCAGGATCCGCCGTGGGTTCGAGAAGCTCCGGTGCCACCCCGTCCGGGCCCTGTCCCGCAATCCAGCTCGCATAGTCGGGATAAAACACCGCGTTCCCGGTTAGGGAAACCGTCCGCGTGAATGTCGCGACGTTTCCGGCCGCGTCGGTGACTGCGAATACGAGGTTATAGGATCCGCTGGCAAACCAATTGACCGAGCCCGAAACGAGGTGGATCGCATGGGAGAGGCTGCCACTTTCGGCATCCGCGGCGGAAAGACCTTTGAAGACATCGATCGTGGCGGGTGTTTGCAATAGCGGGTGGGTGGGCCGGTGGGCTGGAAATGGGGATTATGCGGGGCTGCCGGAAGCCACGGTCCCGGTGAATCAAAACCACCGGCGCATTCAAGTCGCTCCAGCACGCCCCCTGCGGCGCCCGCTCCCGCGCCATTGCAAAATCGACCCGGGCGGCAAATGGCAGCCCTGCGCCCATCAGGATTCGAACACTAACAACGTGCTTGCGCCCGATCCGGAGACCGCCTGCCGGATGTTAGCTGGCAGATCCCGGCAATGGGATGCGGCGTAGGGCCGGTGTGGACCAGGATGGTGCTATCCGAATTGGCCTTGGTATGCGCCACCCAATCCTATAACTGAGCGGCGGTGGTGTTGATGATGGCGATGCTTGGCGGGCTTACTGGGAAATCGGCTACTTGGACTACACAAGGTTGGACAGTCTGATAGTACCACTGATGCCACTGAAACCCACTGAGTACACTGAATTATTCGTATTCTCAGTGCTTGCAGTGGTTCTCTTGGTGCGGATAGTTAAAATCCTCCAGGTGTCGTGCAAGCCACAGACTGGTGAGTATGGAGCGCCCGCTCGTCGCTGCGGGGTTGCTATGGTCATCGGGGCGGGGGCACTTCGATGTGCAGCTTTGCCGTGTTGAAAATCACTTGATGACCCGCCGCGGTGGGGTGCTGGCCGTCACAGGTGTCAAAGGCAACCTGTCCCAGATCGACGAGTGATGTGTTCTCATCCTTGGCGGAGCTTTTGTAAGTGTTGAATGCCCGTGTCAGTTCGGCACGCGCCCTGCCCGATGCCGGAATCATCACGAAAACTTTGCTGGTCGGATTGACCCGGCTGCGCAGCTTGACGAGGGCCTGGGTCACTGCGGCATCGGCCGGCGGGCCATTTTCACCCAGATTGACCAACACGACATCGGGTGCCGGGCTCAGTTTGCCGTCTGTCAAACGGCTCACGGTAGAGGTCCGTTGCTCGATAAGCGTGCCCAGTGCGGGCAGCCCGGCCATGCCGCCGCCCCAGTTGTATCCGCCATAGGCGATGCGCGCTTCCCGATAGCCGAAATGTTTGGCGAGCAGGTAGCCATAACTCGCCCGCCCGTCCTCCGAAGCGGCCCAGTTATCGTCGGGTGGCCGCCCTTGGCCTTGGGCATACGCGGCGCCATCGCCCGACATGATTGAATCCCCGATGTTGAGCCAAATCTTGCCCGGGAGTGTGGGTGGCAGGATGGAACCGCCCTGATCCACCGCGATGCCGGTGAGCTTGAGCGCATTGACCGGAATGTCACCCGCGTATCGGTCTTCAAAGGGCGACATCCCCTTGAGATACAACTCGATTTTCGGATCCGCAACCCCAGACGACACCACCACCTCGCTCTCATTCGCCGCAAGTTGATGGGTTTGTGCCACGCCGCCATTGACCGACCACGCGATGATCGGAAAACGCGCCGCGACTTTCGTCGCCAGGTTGTCGGTGGCCACCTGCACGGCCACCTGTTTGGTGCCTTTGAATTGCAAGGTGACCGACGCGCCATTTATCGTCGAACTGATGGAATCGGCCTTGCAGACCCAATTGTAGGGGGAAAGCCCATTGAGCAGGTTGGCGTCGGTGACTGGGATGACGGCGCCGGACAGCCAGCCTCCCTGCACGCTCAGGATTGTCGTCAGGGCGATTCTTGTGGTGAAGGTTCTCATGGCAGATTAGCTCTGCCGGAACCCTAGCGATCCTGGCCGCTTTGCCAAGGACTTTCGTGGGGGGAAATCAAATCCCCAATTCGCCCCAAAACCTGGCGGGGCTTCGCCTCGGACCCAAGCCGACAAGTCGGCTCGGCTGAGACTTCGGCGAGCTCAGTCGAGCCACCCGCCCAACGCGCAACGCCCAAGACGCAAGATGAAGAATTCGACCTAACGAAACTTCGTCCGGGGTTTCAAGGATTCCGGAGGGCTGCAAGATTTGCCGATTGCTGCCGATGTGTTGGGTAATAGCCTGCGAAATTCGCAAATGCCTGCAAATGCGCCGGAAAACACCAATATGTCCTTGCCAAAATCAGGCGAAACTTGCGTTTTTTGCGCCGCGATTTTCCTGCTGTCGCACCTTGAACCTATAACTCGGAATTCCATCCCATGCGTGTGCCTTCATACATAGCCATTCCTGCCGCCTGCCTGGTGACCACGCAGTTCTGCGCCGCCACCGTGACCTATCAGGTGGGTGGCGGTCTTGGCGTTACTGGTTATAATCAAGCGATTTCGTTGACTGATGCAGCCACCTTCTGGACAGGCAAGACCATCGGTTGAATCCCGCTTGGCAATAGCTTGAACGAGGGGCCGATCACGAGTGGCACAGCTGCCCCGCTGGTCCGCCAAACCATATGCGTGCTTGAATTGCCTGTGCGCCTTGTGCAGATTCCGCGGCATGCCAACCCTTTGCAAGCTCCTGTTCCTGCTCGTGTGCCTGGTGGCGCCAGGTTATGGCAGCCCCGTTAGCCCCAATGATCCGGCCAGTTTGCTCCGGCCGTTGATCGACCCGGCCAAGCTGGCGACGCTGGGTGTGCGCGGTGCCAACTCGCGGGTGCAA
>CAIZNN010000255.1 GCA_903934285.1 Akkermansiaceae bacterium
CCTCGCCAATCCCGAGCACCCCTTCGCCTACATCAAGGCCGCCCTCATGAACCGGGAGGCGCTCGTCACCAAGATCAAGCAGGACGTGCCGATTGCCTGCATCAGCCGTCACGGGAAATTCGCCTTCCTGCCGCTCAACGCATCCCCCCAAACCCAGGACCTGTTCCTCCGCACCCTCTAACACGCCATGAACGACACCGACCGCCAGAAACTCCTCTCCACCGCCTTTCACGACGTTGAAACCATCGTCGGAGGCCACGCCATGCGCCCGCTATCCCTTGCCAGCTATGACGTGCTCTTGCGCACCGGCAACCCGCTGGTGAAGGGTGAGATGCCCAAGGACGGCACGCCCGAGTTCACCGCCGCCATCATGGGATTCGTGTTCGCCCACTGCGCCTCGTGGCCGGAAGTGGCCCTGGTTTCCTTCGACCAGCAGGCATTCCGCGAGTCCGCCCTCATCTTCTGCGGTGGCCTCACGCCCGCCGACTTCCAGACCGCGTTCAAACGGTTGGAGGAACAAAGCAAGGAACTTGAAGCCGCGCAGGTTGAGACGATGGGAGACCTTGGCGGAAAAAAGCACCGCCCTGCGACGAGCCCGGCTTCCTAGCCGCCCAGGTGTTTGCCGTCGCCGCTGAAACCGGCTGGCCCGAGGAACGCATCATCTTCATGTCACTGGCACGTCTCGCCCAATATCAGCACTGCCTGTTGCGGAGGAACGGGGTGCGGACGCACTGGAGCAGCGCGGGAACGGGCCAGGGCACGCTTCGGGACCAGTTGGACACGCTGCGGGTGCAGTGGAAGCAATCAACGAACCAGTGACGGTTAGAGCCATGACAACGCAAAGAATCGGCTTCATCGGACAAGGGTGGATAGGCAAAAACTACGCCGATTGCTTTGAGGCACGCGGCTTTGATGTCGTTCGCTATAGCCTGGAAGCGCCGTACGTTGGCAACAGGCAGAGAATCAAGGACTGCGGCATTGTGTTTGTCGCGGTGCCAACTCCAACCACTCCAACAGGCTTTGACTACAGTCCGGTGGTGTCGGCCTTGGAGAACGCCGGTCCCGGCTCCACGGCGGTTATCAAGTCCACCATCCTGCCCGGCACCACGGAGAAATTGCAGGCCCTGTTCTCTGACATCTACGTGATGCACTCACCAGAGTTCCTGGTTGAGAAATCCGCCGCCCACGACGCGGCCCATCCCAGCAGGAACATTGTTGGAATCCCACGGGGCAATGCGGAGTATCTCGCCCGAGCGGCGGAAGTGCTGTCCGTTCTTCCCAAGGCACCCTTTGAATTGGTCTGCGCGGCCCGGGATGCCGAATTGATCAAATACGGGGCCAATGCCTTCCTGTATCTGAAAGTCGTCTATGCCAACATCCTCCACGATCTGGCCCAATGCCTGGGTTGCGATTACGCACGGGTGAGGGACATGGTGGCGGCTGACGCCAGAATCGGACCAAGTCACCTGCAAATCGCGGATGACGGCGGGCGCGGTGCGGGCGGACATTGCTTCATCAAAGACTTCGAGGCGTTCATCGGGCTGTATGAAAAGGCCACGGATGACCAGGTGGGCCTGCTGGCTCTGGAGGCATGGCGCGACAAGAATGTCCAATTGCTCCGGGACAGCGGCAAGAACCTCGACTTGCTGCGCGGGGTCTATGGTGAAACGGCCTGATGATTTTGGTAGAATACCCTTGCACCAGCGGTTGGCGTGCGTTTGAATCCCCGTGTGAGAACGACCTTTCCAGCGTCGGTGGACGGAGTCCGCGCTTCCGGGTCGTTGTTACACCTGGAACAACGACGAGTTCGTTTAACAATTGTTAATGCCGCACGTCGTTGAACAACAATGTTAGCTATAAAATGAAACCCAGGAAAAAGATTTTCCTTTGGACGGCAATCTGGTTCTCCCTTGCGGCAGCAGTTGTCACCGGCATATTTTATACTCAGGTCGTTTTACCAAGAACTAATTTTCAGACAACGTGTGAGAATTCAA
>CAIZNN010000256.1 GCA_903934285.1 Akkermansiaceae bacterium
CCGCAGATAGCCCGCGATGAGCGCGTCCGCCTCATCCGGCATCCTGCGTCGCCGCAGGTCTGCCAACTCCGTCCACAACGCTGCGATATAGTTTCGGGAATACAGCAGGGGCAGGTGTTCCAGCAAGCGTTCCTCGCCGCCCGGGCCGGCGAATTGCACCACGAACTGGTCGTGGGCCGGCACCCGGGCGAGGATATGAAAATGGTTGTCCATGATCGCGTAGGTGCGGATTTCCACCCCGGCGAAGCGGGCCAGGCGCCACATCAGGCGGCGCAGCGCTTCTTTTTCCGTCTCGCCGAGCAAGCGTTCGCCGCCTGCGGTGCGGCTCATGATGTGATAGCTCGCGCCCTCCGCCGCGCTCAGCACGATCCGCTGGCGCCCGCCCTTCCAGCCCCGTGCAAACACCCGGCCGAGGCTGGCACCCGTCGGCAACTCAATCCGTTCCAAGGCTGAGAGCACTCGTGGCTCGGGTTCCATCGTCGCATCCAGCCCCACCACCGCTGCCGCCGTTTCGCCTGCTGCCGCCACTGCCGCTGCCGTTGCCGCTGCCGCCCCGCCAGTCGCCAGCGCTACAGTTCCACGCCTCTTCGTCCCGCCGCCACCAGACCTGCTATCAGACACGGAATTCAGCACTCCCAACCAACGATTCGTCGTTTTCATTTACCGAGAAGATAGGATTGAGCCGCCGTCGTCAAGTAGAAAATGGCTGGCATTATGTTTATGTCGGGCTCAGTACCAAGAGTCGGCCCAGTCAGCCAAACGCCCAGGCAAGGGCTGCCGGACGATCCGGGGCGCGACCGCGGAGGAAGCGAGGAATGAGGTAAAATGTTGCCACAGGGCAGCAACGGACAGCGACGGGCGGCGCTTGGGTGCCATGGCTGCCGCGCGAGAAAGGACGAAGGGCAGGCAAATGCAGGAATCACTTGCTACGGGCCGCTGCCGTGGGCTAGAAGTCGGCATGGCAATGCGGCGGATGCGTTGCAAGTTTCCGGCTGCATGCTCGCGGTTGGGAACTGCCATCCCGCCCTGCCGCGCCGTGCCGAAAGCCATCAACAACCCGCCATGAAACGCGCCGCAGTCACCTTGCATCTGTTGCTTCTGGTCAGTCTCAGTGCCGGGCTGGCCCTGCTCGGCGGGGTAAGCTGCAAGCGGGCACCCCAGGCGGCAGGTGGTGGCGGCAGGCTCTTCGGGGTCTCGTTGCAGTCGCTGAACAACCCGTTTTTTGTGGATCTGAATCAGGGGCTGAGGCAGGTTATCGAGGCTCAGGGCGACAAGTTGGTCACCCTCGACGCCCAGTATAACTCACTCAAACAGAACAACGATGTGGCCGCCTTGCTCGAGCAACAGCCGGCGGCCATTTTCATCAACCCGCTGAATTGGGAGGGCATCAAGGGCACTCTCATCGAGGCGAAACGCAAGAATGTGCCCATCATCATTGTCGATGCGCCAGTGAGCGATCCGGATCTGGTGCTGTGCCAAGTCGCTAGCGACAATTTCGAGGCCGGCCGTCTCGCCTGCGAGGAGTTGGCGCGGCTCAAGCCGCAAGCCAAAATTGTCATTCTCCACCAAGGGGCGAACAAGGCGTGCATTGATCGGGTGGCGGGTTTCAAGGCCGAGATGGCCAAGCATGCCGGCATGCAGGTGCTCGACACGCAGGAGGGCAAAGGGGTCGCGGAGACCTCGCGCCCGGTGATGCGCGACTTGTTGAGGCGCTTTCCCGAGCTGGACGCCGCGTTTCCGATCAACGACCCCAGCTCGATGGGGGCGATCGGGGCGATTGAGGAGATGGGTCGTGGGGGGCAAGTCACGGTGGTGACCGTGGACGGCTCGCGCGATGGGGCGGCGGCGATTTTGGCTGGCAAGTTGCACTCGACCTCGGCGCAATCGGCCCGCGAGATTGGCCGCATCGCGGCGCAAAAGGCCTACGAACATCTCGCCGGCAAAGCGGTGGCCAAGGACGTGGTCGTGCCGGTGAAACTCATCACCAAGAGTAACGCCGCCAGCATCCTCGAGGCGAAATGATCCGCAGAAGGCAGCGCTGCCGCGCCTTTCTAATAGCCGGTCGGGGTGTCCTCCCGCCACCGCCGGAGCGCTTGGGATTTTTTCAGCAGGAAGCCGAAGATGGCCCGGGGATTCGGTTAGACCGGTTGCGGGGTTTGGGTTCAGTCGAGCTGCACGATGCCGTGCCTGACGGCTTCGATGGCGGCTTGGGTGCGATCGGTGGCGCCGAGTTTGTGCAAGATGCGGGAGATATGGGTTTTGATGCTTTCTTCGCCGCAAGCCAAGGCTCGGGAAATCTCCTTGTTGCTGAGGCCATTGACGATAAAACGCAGCACTTCCAATTCGCGTGCGGAGAGGTCCTTGCGGCGGAGGCGCTCGTTTTGTCTGGCGGCCACCTCGGGGGTCATCACTTGTTTGCCGCGATGCACGGCGCGCACGGCGGCGATGAGTTCGGCGCTGGTGAGGTCCTTGAGCACGCAGCCGCTGGCGCCGGCCTGCAACGCGCGGTGGATTTCCTCGTCGCTGTCATAGGTGGTGACGATCAAGACGCGGGTGGCGGGCCAGCGTTCGCGAATGGCGAGGGTGGCTTGCACCCCGCCGCCGCCGGGCAGCCGCAAATCCATCAGCACCACGTCGGGCCGTTCGAGGCCGCAGAGAGCCAGCGACTCGGCCACGTCTTTGGCCTCGGCCACCACACGCAAGTCTGGGTAGGCGCCGAGGATGGCGGCGAGACCGACGCGGAACGCGGGATGGTCGTCGACAATGAGAATCCGAATGATGTTAGGCATGGGGGATGGTGAGTTCAACAATGGTGCCGGCGCCGGGGGTGCTGCGGAGGTGCAGCACGGCGTGAATGGCGCTGGCGCGGGCCCGCATGCCCGGCAAGCCGAAACCGCCGTTGCTGTGGGCGGGTGGCGCGGCGGGCAGGCCGCTGCCGTCGTCGGTGACGGTAAGGCACACCGCAGTTTGCTGAAAGTCGAGTGCCAGCTCGAGGCGGCTGGCCCCGGCGTGGCGCACGGCATTGGTCAACGCTTCCTGGCCGATGCGCAGCAAGTCGTGCTCGAGTTGGGCCGGCAAGGGGCGGGGCGTGCCGGTGGCGCGCATTTCGAAGGTGATGGTGCTGCCCTCGGTGAGGTGGCGGCCAATCTGCGCCAAGGCGCTGCCGAGCGAGCCTTCTTCGAGCACTTGGGGGCGCAAGCCCCAGACGCTGCGCCGGGCTTCGGCGAGGCTCTGGCGGACCAATTGGCGGGCGAGGTCGAGGTGGCGGCGGGTGGAGTCGGGGATGACGCCGAGGCGGTCGCCGAGGGCTTCGAGTTGGACGCTGATGCTGGCGAACCCTTGGGCCAAGGTATCATGGATTTCGCCCGCCATGCGATTGCGCTCGCCGAACACCGCGGCAAACAGTGCGCGTGCCCGCTCCCGGCCGCGCCGTTCTTCGCGCAGCCGCCGCCGGGTCCGCACCCACAGCACACTCAGGGTAACCACCAGCACGGCCGTCAGGATCGCGAACAGCCGCCACGCCGACCACCAGGACGGCGCGCTCAACAGCCTGACGTCAGCAAAATTGCCCACTTGCAGGCTGAATCCTTGCGGCCGGCGATGGGTGACGAATGCCTCCCAGCTGCCCACCTCGACATCGCAGACGCCGCTGACGGCAAGCGCGCTGCCGATGCGCCAGGGCAGTGCATGGGCGTCGTAGATGCGTGCCAGAAACCGGACCTGGCCGTTTTCCAGGGTGAGGGTCCATTGGTTTTCGCCGCGGGCGGCGGCTTGGAGGATCCCGCGCACCGTCAACAGCCGGCCCTCGTGGGTGGTGGCGTCGGGCGGGTCGACCGTCAGCGGTGCCGGCGGTGGCAGCTTGCCGACGGGTTGCCACGCGGCATCGCGGAGTACTGGTGAATACGCCCCGGGTTCCGGGAAGCCGGCGATGTCGACTTGTTCCCCCGGATGGGGCAGCGGCGACTCGCGCAGCCAGACGCGCAGGCCGCGCGTGGCGTCCTGCACCGCCAGCGGTCCGACCGGTGGCACCAGCGTCACGATGCCGCGCACGTGAACCAATCCGGAGGGTTCGCGGCGACTGGTGGGACGCAGGATTTGGTTCATCGGTACCACCGGCAGATCGAAGGGGCGTGCCTCACCGGGGCTGAGCACCACGATGTCATCGAGCGAGCGCACGTTGAGGGTGGGCAAAAACACCTCCTGCGCCCGCGAGTCGGGACTGTGCAGACAGACACCGAGCACACTCACCCGCGCGCCCACCAACTCGGGGTGGCCGACAATCTCATGGGTCAAGTTGAGGGTGACGCGGCCGCCGCCGCTGGCCAGTTCGAGGGCCAGCCAGCCGAGGCCGAACTCGGCGTTAATGCGTTGGCTGCGGACCACGCCGATGAGTTTGACGCGTTGGCTGTTGAGGCGCACGGCGAGCAGTTCCTCGTAGCTCACCGGCAACGCCTCGGGCAACCTGCCGTGGCCGAGCACGCGCAGTGAGTCGGCGCGGACGATGGCGCCGAACACGCCCGGTTCGGCGTGACCGGTGATTTCGACCTCCGCACCGGGCCGGCAGCCGGCCGGCAGTGGCATCTCCGGTAGCCACACCCCGCCGGTGGCGTCTTGCACGGTGAAGTCGCTCGTGTCGGCGTGGCGGCAGTAGGTGACCACGCCGCGCAGCGTCAGTGGCGGCCGTTGCTGGGTTTCGTCGCTGGTGAGCGCGCGCACTTGTGCCGCGGTCCACAGCGGGGGTGCCGCGGCGGCGGTGGCGGCGCCGGTGGCGAGGGCCAGCGCAAGCACGCGCAGGAGAAGAGACGCAAGGCAGGGCACGGCATTGTTGTAGCGACAATGCCATGGGATTGCCATCTTTCAAATTGTCCCCCGAATGGGGGATGGTGGCCGGTGGTGTTGGCTGGGGAGTTAGAAAGTGAAAACCTCACAATCCTTGAAGAAGCGCCGCACTTCCACCGCCGCGGATTCCGCGGAATCCGAGGCGTGGCAGACGTTGATCATCTTGTTTTCGCCGAAATCGCCGCGAATGGTGCCGGGTGCCGCCACTTGCGAATCCGTCGGGCCGAGCAAGTCGCGGATCGCGCTGATCGCGTTTTCTCCTTCCAGGGCGGCCACCACCACCGGGGCCTGGCGCATGAAGCTGATGAGTTGCGGGTAGACCGTTAGATGGCTGATATGGGCATAATGCTCGTGGAGGATGTCCTCGCCGAGGAGCATCATCTTGATGCCGCGGAGTTGAAAGCCGGCGGCTTGAAAGCGCGCCAGCACCGGTCCGACCAGCCGCTTTGCCACGGCATCCGGCTTGAAGATCACAAGTGAGGTCTCGATTGACATGCCGCGGCAATACTCCCGCCCTGTCCAATGCGCAAGCGCGGATGTGGCGGGCAGGCCCGGATTGTTGCCACCATCGGCAGCCGTGGGCAAGGTGCCAGCGCGCGCGTTCCAGCCATGGTTGACCTATCCGCTGTTGTTTATCACAGTTGGGAGTCCGGGGCCACGGCGCGGGCCACGGCACTGGCCACGGCGCGGGTTGCGGCGCGGAGGTCATCGGCTTGCAACAGCGCGGAGACCATCACGATGCGGCGGGCGCCGGCGGCGAGCACCTGCGGGAGATTGCCGGGATGGATGCCGCCGATGCAAAACGCCGGCAGGCGGGCCCCGACGTCGCGCTCCATCGCGGCGACATCGCCGAGGCCGATGGCCGGTCGCCCGGCCTTGGTGGGCGTGGGAAAGAGCGGGCCGAAACCGATGTAATCGAACCCCTCCGCCAACGCGGCGCGGGCTTGCGCCAGCGAATGGGTCGAACGGCCGATGAGCATGCCGCCGCCTGTTAGATCGCGGGCTGCCCTCAGCGTGCCATCGTCTTGGCCGAGGTGGACGCCATCGGCGCCCACGCTCGCGGCGAGGGCGGGATAATCATTGAGAATGAAGGGCACGCCGGCCGCGCGGCACAGTGGCAGCACGCGCCGGGCGACCGCTTCGATCAGCGCGAGGGGGTGGCCCTTGGCGCGGAGCTGGAGCAAGTCCGCGCCTCCGGCCAACAAGGCCCCCGCCACCCGTTCCGCATCGGCCTCCGCCACGTAGCCGAGATCCAGGATGCAGTAGAGATATGGGTCATGGGTCATGGGGATAAACCTATAGTTTCCGTTCTTCGAGGAAGCGTGCGACCCAGCCGATGTCATAGGTGCCGGCGACGAAGTCGGGATGGGCGATGATTTCCTGTTGGAACGGGATGGTGGTCTTGATGCCGCGGATCATGAACTCGCCCAGCGCGCGTTTCATCCGCGCAATGGCGATCTCACGCGTCGAACCGGTGACAATGAGTTTGGCGATGAGCGAGTCATAGTGCGAGGGGACGGTGTAGCCGGAGTACACGTGGGTATCGACGCGCACGCCCTTGCCGCCTGGGGCATACCACAGGTCGATGGTGCCGGGGCTGGGGGCGAAGTTGTTATATGGGTCCTCGGCATTGATGCGGCATTCGATGGCGTGGCCGCGCGGGGAGGATTTATACACATGGCGGGACAGCGGTTCGCCGGCGGCGACGCTGATTTGTTCCTTGATGAGCTCACAGCCCATGACTTCCTCGGTGATCGGGTGCTCGACCTGAATCCGGGTGTTCATTTCCATGAAGTAGAAATTTTCCGCGGCGGCATCGACGAGATACTCGATGGTGCCGGCATTCTGATAGTTGATGGCGCGGATGAGTTGCACCGAGGCGTCGCCCATGCGGGCGCGCAACTCGGGGGTGAGCAGGGGCGAGGGGCATTCCTCGATGATTTTCTGGTTGCGCCGTTGCATCGAGCAATCGCGCTCCCAGAGGTGGACGAAGTTGCCATGCGCATCGCCGAACACCTGGAACTCCACGTGGTGCGGGTTGATGACGAGTTTTTCGAGGTAGCATTCGCCATTGCCAAAGGCGACCAACGCCTCGTTGGATGCGGCATAGAACAAGTGGATGAAATCCGCCTGGTGGAAACACGGGCGCATGCCGCGGCCGCCACCGCCGGCGGTGGCCTTGATCATGACGGGGAAGCCGATGGTGATGGCGGCGGCGAGGGCGGTATCCGGATCGCGCATGATGTCCGAGCCGGGAGTGACCGGCACGCCATTGGCGAGGGCGGTGGCGCGGGCGGTGGCCTTATCGCCCATCATGGCGATGATGTCTGCGGACGGGCCGATGAAGGTGAAGCCGGAGGCGGCGCAGATTTGGGCGAAGCGGGCATTCTCGGAGAGAAAGCCATAGCCGGGATGAATCGCTTCGGCACCGGTGATTTCCGCGGCGGCGATGATGCGGTCCGGCATCAGATAGGATTTCTTGCTCGGGCCCGGCCCGATGCAGACCGCTTCGTCGGCAAGCTGCACGTGCATTGAATCGACGTCGGCCTCGGAGTAAACCGCGATTGATTCGATGCCGAGTTCACGGCAGGCACGCACGACGCGGAGGGCGATTTCGCCACGATTGGCGACCAGGACGCGTTTGAACATGCTGGGGTGGGATGGGGTTGGCGGGGGTCGAGGGTGCGGCGGCGGGCTATTTGATGCGGAACAACACGTCGCCGAATTGCACCGGCGAGCCGTCTTCGGCAATCACCGCACTCACGATGCCGGCACACTCCGCCTTGATCTCGTTCATCACCTTCATCGCCTCGATGATGCAGAGGGTCTGCCCGATCGCTATGGCATCGCCCACGCTAACCAGTGGCGGCGCGTCGGGCGAATTTTTGGAGTAGAAGGTGCCGACCATCGGCGAGGTGATCTCGCTGCCTTCCGCCACCGGAGCCGCCGCCACCGCCGGGGCGGCGGGACTTGGCGCGTTGACCGCCGCCACCGGCGCGGCGGTGGGCAGGCTCGCCAGCAGGCCGCGCAGGTCGTCGAGATCCGGGCCTTTTTTGAGTTTGAGGTGGAAGTCTTTGTGACTGAGGTCGAGGAGGGTCAGCCCATGCTCATGCATGAGCTCGACGATGCTGCGGATTTCTTGGATGTCCATGAGAGAGGAAGGGGGGGTAGGAAAGGTGGCTGGGTGATTGGCGGCAGCGGCGTGACCGCAGTTGCGGCGCAGCATGAAGGGTAGAAGCACCAGCGCACCCCGTCAAGTCGGAACCCGCCAGTCGGGCGGCGCTGTCGGGCGAAGCTTGACAAGGATGCTAGGGTGTCAGCTTGGGTATCGGCTTGGTAAAAACATTTTTTCAGCGGCGCATGCGAGGTTGTGGGCTTCGCGCCGCCGTGAAATCGTTCACGGCAGCCGCTTGGCTCCTCGGCTTGGCGTCGTGTGCCATGATGTCACGCACCGGGCCGGCACCGGCACCGCGGGTGATGTATGAGTGGGCTGACGACGGCGGGCCCGGCGAGGTGGCGGTGACGCTCAACCTGGCCAAGCAGATGGCCAGTTACACCCGTGGTGGCCGGCCGATTGGGTGGTCGTATATTTGCACCGGCAAGCCGGGGCATGCCACGCCGCAGGGCAAGTTCAGGATCACCGAGAAGCTGGAGCTGAAATTTTCCGGTGCATACGGGTGGTTGGAGGATGCGACGGGAAATGTGACCAACGGCGATGCGTCGCCGGCCACCCCGGTGCCACCGGGCGAGTCTTATATCCCCGCGCCGATGCCACATTGGATGCGGCTGACGGGGGCGGGTGTGGGGATGCATGGCGGCATCATTCCGCACCCGGGCATGACGGCTTCCCACGGCTGCATCCGGCTGCCGTTGGCGTTTGCGCCGCAATTGTATGAGGTGGTCAAGGTCGGCACCCCGGTGAATATCATCGCCGGGCAGCCGCAATCCGCTCCCGGGGAGTTGGATGTGCCAAGCCAGTTGCCCATCTTGTCCCTCGGCGATTGAACTGCCGTCGGGGTGGCGCGGGCGGAGTGAAACTGGTGATCCCGGCAGGAATCGAACCTGCACCTACGGCTTCGGAGGCCATCGTCCTATCCATTGGACCACGGGACCATCGCGCTGGGAGCGCGCGGAGGGAATTGCTAGCGTGCGGCGGGGCGCTTGGCAAGAACAAGCCGGAAAAAGAAATCACTGCCGCGAGGGACGGATCGGCTTTTTCATTTTGGCGGGTTCGGGTTGCGGGGTGACCGGGGTGGCTCTGGGGGGGCAGCTCTTGGCGGCATCCTTGGAGACACCCTTGGCGCCGCCCTTGTCGGCGAGCGGGCGGATGGCGTCAGGCGGGGGTAGCACGCCGGGGCCGTCGGCGAAGGTGCGCAGATCGCCGGAGACTTTGTAGCGGCGGTCCACGTCGGACTGGAGGGAATCGAGCGAGCCGCGGCTGCGGATGATGGAGGGCTGCAGGAAGACGAGGAGTTCCGCCCGCTCATCGGTTTTGGTGGTGGTGGAGAAGAGCTTGCCGAGGTAAGGGATGCTGCTGAGGAGGGGGATGCCGCTGACGCTTTCGCCTTTGCGGACCGTGATCAAGCCGCCGAGGACGATGGTTTCGTTGTTGGGGATGGTGACGGTGGTGAGGATTTCGCGGGTGGTGATTTTCGGGACGGTGAGATCCCCGCCGCTGGCCGCGCCTTTGATGGTTTGCTCGCCATTGACTTCGTCGTTGAGCAGGGAGATTTGGAGGGTGATTTCGTTTTCCGAGTTGATGAGGGGAATGACTTCGAGTTTGAGGACGACGTCCTGATATTGGATCTGGGTGCTGGCGGTGCCAGTGCCGTAGCTGTTGCTGCCGGTGGGGATGGCGACGCGCTCGCCACTGGAGATCACGCCTTTCTGGTTGTTGGCGGTGAAGATGCTGGGGCGGGCGAGCACGGTGAAGTCGCCCTTGTCCTGCAGTGCCTTGAGGAAGATGCTCAGGTCGCCCGCCTTGCCGTAGAGCCGGAGGCCGGAGGCGGCGATGTCGCTGAGGTTCAATTCGGGGAACGTGTTGGTGGCGGTGGTGGTGCCGGTGCCGGTACTGGGTGTAACCGGTTTGAAGCTGGGGACGCCGCCGCCGCCGCCGCCTTGCAGGTCGCTGCCATTGAACAGATAGCCCACCCCGAATTCCTTGGAGTCGGTGAGGCTGAGCTGGCCGATGACGGTGGAGATCATGACCTGGTCGGCCTTGACGTCGATTTGATCGAGGAGGCGCTCGACGATTTCAAGGGCGGAGGGTGGGCCTTGGACGACGATGGAATTGGTGATGTTATCGGCGACGAGGAGGGTGCGTCCGACCAAGCGGGACTCCGGCGCGGTGGTGGCGTTGGGATTGCCGAGGGAGGTGCCGCCGCCGCCACCGCCACTGCTGCCGCTGCCGCCAAAGGAGCTGCTGCCGCCGCCGAAGGAAGAATTGCCGCTGGAGCCGGAGGTCATGCCGGAGCCGGTGGCGGAGGTGCGGCTGGTGGAGCCGGAACGGCTGCCGGTGGCGGAGCTGGAGCCGGTGGCGGAGCTGGTGCGGGTGTTGCGCGAAGACCCACCGCTGGCGCCGCCACTGGCGCCACCGCCGTCGCCGGTGCTGGTGAAGGCGCGATTGAGGGCGTCGGAAGCGATGGGCAGGAAGTCGGAAACGGTGAGGAAACTGAGTTTGCGGCGGAGGAAGGTTTTCTCGCTGGTTTCGACATCGAATTCGCGGACGAGGCCCTCGACGAAGAGGAGATCGACCGGGCGGCCCATGGCGAAGATGCGGTTGGTTCGGGGTTCCGGGATGATTTGGACGGGGGTATCGACGCTGGTGGAGGCTCCTCCGCCCACCACTGCCGCAGCTTGAGGCGCGGCGGCGGCGGGGGCCGCGACGGGGGCGGCGGGGGTAAGGGCAGCGCGCTGGACGGCGGCGGTTTTCTGCGCTTGCTGTTGGGTGTTGAGCAACTCGTTGAGAGTCCCGGACAATTCGGTGACGTCGGCGTACTTGACCGAGATGAAGCGGGTGCCGGTGATATCGGCGGGTTTGTCGATTTCGTCTTTGAGTTTGATGAGCCGGCGGATGAGGGAGGTGTTTTCGGTGATGACGACCGAGCCATTGAGCGGGGCGATGGAGCCGTAGGTGCCGAACTGACCGATGATTTGGGTGAATGCTTGGGCGGCGCTTTCCGGCTTGAGGTGTTTGAAAGTCATCACGTAGGAGATGACCTCATCGCCATCGGGCAGCGGATCGTTTTCGTTCAAGACATCATAGCCAATGCCGGGCAGCCGGACCGAGACGGTCAGGAAGTCCAGATTGGGGTCTTTTTGGTCGGGCATGAAGACGAAGTTTTCGATGCCTGCGGCTTTTTTGAGGAGCTCGGCGGCCTGGGCGTAGGTGAGCGGGTCTTCCGGGCTGGCATCTTGGATGAAGGCGAACTCGGCGTTGGCGGCGGCGGCGGAGACGATGACGCGGCGCCCGGTGTACTTGCGGTAAAGGACGGCCAATTCGGCCCCCTTGAGGGTGACTTGTTCGATGGGTTCGATGATTTTGGTTTCGCCGAGCGGCACGGCGGGATCACGCGGGGGCTTGCGGGATGGGACCATGGCGGCGGGTGGGGCCGCCGGGGTGGCGGGCACGGCGCCTGGGGTGCCGGGCGGGCGTGTGGGCGCGGGAACGACTGGGCGGACGGGAACGGGGGGGGCTGCCGCAGGTGGCGGGGTGGTGCCGGGGGCTGGCGGGGTCGCGCCGGGGGCTGGCGGGGTGGTGCCGGGAGGTGTGGGTGGGGTCTGAGCCGCGGCGAGGGAAACGCTCAAGACGATGAGTGCAAAATAGCGGAGGAGAGGCATAAGGGAGGTGGAATTGGGGATTTGAGAGCTGAAAATTGAGGGTGGCGATTGAGGCGGCGGGTGGGCGGGTCAGCGGCGGGACGGGCGCTGGCTGCCGCGTTGGCCTGAGGTGCCACCGCGTGCGCCCGGAATGGTGGCTGCGGCGCCGGGTTGGGCGGCAGCGGCAGGGGGTGGCGGAACGACGCGTGGCCGCGGTTGGCGGGCCTCGCCGGGTTGGCCGGGTTGGACCGGTTGGCCGGGGATCTGCGGTTGGCCGGGTCCTTTGTGGGCGGCAGCGGGTACGGCCGCGGCGACCTTGGGGGTGGTGAATTTCTCGTTGTAGGTGACCGAGCCGATTTGGCTGCCCTTCTGGAGATGGACGATGGTGCCGAGCGGTTTGTCGGGATCGCGTTCGATTTTGAGGACCTGGTATTCCGAGGGGCGGTCGGTATCGATGGGAGGCACGGCCTCGGCCGGGTTTTTGGTATTGATGAGGGTGATGAGATAGCCGCCGGCGATGGGAGCCACGCCTTTGAGTGCCAAATCCTCAAACGGGTTTTTGAGGGGTCCGGGGTCAGCGGCTTGGGGTTTGGTGGTGAACGGGGAATTGTCCCACAATGATTTGTAGCGGGTGAGGGGGGCCTTTTTGGGCAGTTCCGCCGCACTCAGGCCGCTGATGGCGATGAGCAGGAACAGGCAGGGGCGGATGATCGAGTTCATGGTGAAATCCAGGTATGAGTGCGCCAAGACGGCACCGGACGAGTCGCGGTGCAGGGCAGCCGGGTTGATTTCAAGCGGATGGGGTGGGGATGAACCATTGTTCGATGATGGCGGTGCAGTCGATTTTGGTGTCGTCTTCCTTGTTTGGGGACAAGCGGATGGAGGTGACGCAGCGGAGATTTTCCGGTGAGTTGAGGTGGTCGAACCACGTGTAGAGCGACTGTTCGGGGCCGAGCACGGTGAGTTGCACCTTGACGCGGTGGAAGTGGAGGCCGGCGGTATCCTCAGTGGGCAGGAGTTTTTGGCTTTTGAGGGTGAGGCCGACGGCGGTGACTTCCTTTTCGGCGAGTTGTTGGAGGGCGGTTTGGACCGGTTGGTAATCGGTGGGTTGCGGTTCGTATTTGGCGAGCCATTCCATTTCGGATTCCACCTCGTTGCGGCTGGCACTGATGAGTTCGGCGGTCTTGAGTTGATTGACGGCTTTGACGTGCTGGCTGCGGATGTCGAGTTGGACTTTGGCGAAATAGTTGAAACCCAGCAGGTTGATCACCGCGAATCCCCCGATGGCGAAGAAGATGAGGAGCTTTTTTTCACGTGGGGACACAGGCGGAGAGGGGATTGGAGAGGGGGCAGGAGTGGGGGCGCCAGGCAGGTAAATGCCGCGGCGGGGCGGATTTGTCGGTGACGGGGCGGGGTGGCGGGCTCAATTTTTCGGGGGGGCGGCGTTGAAGGTGAATTCCCAGCCGCGGGTGCTGGATTGGGGTGCCGGGGTTTGCCAGACGAGGCCGACGAGGTCATTGCTCTTGGTCAGGGCGAGGCTGAACTGGTTGACGGCGGCTGGTTGCTGCGCCTCGCCGACGAGGGTGATTTCGGTGGCTTTGATGTCGGCGGTTTTGAGGCGCAGGCTGCTGTTAGGCGGGATGCAGCGGGAGATGCGGTAGAGGATATCGACTGGGGACTGGTTGAGATCGACGGCGTACTTGAGTTCATCCCACTTGGCGAGATGGAGGCTGTAGGCGGTGGCGTCGGGGGCCGCGGCCTGGGCTTTTTGGAGGAGGAGTTGGGTATCGGTGTGGATTTTCCAGAGGTCGTAGCCGAACCAGCCGAGGACGCCGAGATAGGCGAGGACGATGGCGGCGACGGCGAGGATGCTGTTGCGGCGGCGCTGGGCGGTGCGCCGGGCGGCGCGGACATCAGCCGGGAGGAGTTTGCTGCGGGGCGTCGGCGGCACCGGGGCGGGGCGGGGCGAGACTTCCACCTGGGCGGCGAAGGCGCCAGCCAGGGCGCCCGGCGAGAGGGTTTCGGCGTGGGTCCAGAGGACCACGCGGGACGGGGTTAGATCGATGTCCTGCAACGCCAGCTGGATGATGGCGAGGCGGATTTCCCGCACCAGCGTTTCATCGGGTGCGGCGGCGGAGGTGGAGGTGGCTTGGCAATAGACGGTTTTCCCTTGATGCGAGAGGGAAAACACCCAGCGCCCGAATTCTTTCCACACCGCCAGGCAATCGCCCTGCACCGGAAAGGCGCGCGCGGAGACATCGAATTCCTTGGGGCCGCGGAGCGGCAAATCGCCCTCGGTGGGAGGCCGGAGGTGGACGGAGAACAGGGCGGTGGTTTCGCCTTCGCGGGCGATGACGAAGGTGTCGGTGAGTTGGCCGGCCATCGGGTCGGGGCGCATGCCGAGGCGTTCGGCGTGCATCACGGCGAGCTCGGGGAACAACGAGTCATCCTCGCTGTTGACCTTCATGGGAATGGCCGTGATCGCCTTAACCGGGAAAAACATCAGGATGTCGCCGCTGGGAATGCCGCTGAGTTCACTGGCGCGGGAACTCAGGGAGGTGGCATGCAGGGTGAAGGCCGCATCGGCATGGGCGGTCCAGATTTCCCAACCGGTTTCGCCGGGGACGAGGAGAACTTTGTCGGTGGGTTTGCTCACGGGATGATTTCTTCGAAGCGCTCGAGGAGGGCGGGTTTACCGGTGCGATTGCGGACGATGACGCTGATGCGACGTTTGGCCGCGCCAGCGAAGCCGGTGCTTTCGATGCGGGTGGTGGTATCGTTCACAGTGAAGCGTTGGGCTAGGTCGGGGCGACTATCGGTGTCCAGGCTCAAAAGAGCAAGCGCGGTGTTCACGTCGGCGAAAGGCGCGTCATCCTCGGTGTCGCGGACGCCATCGGGGCCGCGCACGGTTTCGGGAATCACCTCGGCGAGCTCGGTGGTGACCCCGGCGGCGGTGGCGATGAGCTCGGCGGGGGCCTCGTTGAGGTCGAGGCCGCCGCCGCTCCAAATGGTGAACCAATTGCGCCAATCCGGGCGGACCGCTTCGACGAGATCCATGCCGCGGACGAAGCGGACTTCGTCGATGTGATAGAAGGGGCGGTTGAAGGGCTGGTTGAGGCGGCCCTCATTGTTATACCAATTTTTTTCCGCGCCGTTGAGGGATTCGTCGTCATCCGCGTCGATCCAGTCGGCGAGGGCATCGGTGATGGCTTGGGCGGCATCGAGTTCCAAGCCCCAAGAGATGAACATGTCGCGGAGCAGGGCGGAGTCGTTGCGGAGGATGATGGTGTTGATATTGAAGCGGCCGCCCTCGGAGAGGATTTTCACATCGAAGCCGCCGCCGGCGGCGGCGTTGGCTTGGTGGAGGATCGGATCGGTGCGTTTGACCACCGGGTTGGAGCCGACGGCGATGCCCATTTCGGCGATGTTGCGGGCGCGCGAGCCGTGGACCTTGGCGGTGGTCAATTCCATGTCGAAGGAGATGACGCGCAGCGCGACCATGGAGGCCATGCCGAGCACGGCGATGAGCCACAGCACGGCGACCAGGGCGAAACCTGCAGGCTGGCGGGAGTAGCGCGGGTGACGGGTCATCAACGGGGTGGGGTGGGCGGGGTGGGCGGCCGCGTGTCGGAGGCGGGCAGGTTGCCGGCGGGAAGGATGATGGTGCCAGGTTGGCCGCCCCCCCCGGGTTGGGCGGCGGCGGGTTGGGTGCCGCCGCTTTGCAGCAATTGGCGCAGCACGACCTCCGGGTTTTGTTTGGGGGCGATCCAGAAGATGTGGCGCATTTCCTCGCCTTTGGCACCGAAGGCGAGGGTGAGTTCGAGTTGCAGCGGGAGGCGGCCTTGGACGTCCCAATCGTATTGCCATTCCATCGATCGGCCATCGAGTACGCGCCATTCGAAGAAGGCGACATCATCGAGGAGTTCCACTTCGGCGAAGGGAGCCGTGTCGAGCTGGCTCTTGCCGCCCTCGAGGGATGCGGAGCCGGGCAGCACTTCGTCTTCGTAATAGCGCAGGACGATTGAGAGGAAGCCGCTGCGGCGGCGCACGGTGGAGAGTTGGACGGCTTTGGCGATGCGCGGCTGGCCTCCCCAAGTGAAGCTCAGCGGCACATTTTGCAGGGTCAGATCGGAGAGGTATTGGCCGCTGGTATTCTGGACTTTGAGATCGAGGCGGGTGTTGCCTGGCAGCGCGGAGAAGCGTTGGCCGAGCAGCTCGAAAAACGCCTGATGGAGCATTTCCTCATTTTGGGATTTGACCACGGTGTTGCCCAAGGCCAGCGAGGTGCGTGCGATGCCGAAGACCATGCCGATGAGGATGGTTAACAATAACATCGCCATCACGAGTTCGAGCAGCGTGAAGCCGGTGGGTCGGGGCTTGGCGGGGATGGGGGTCATGGCTGATACATCAGGCCGTAGCGCCAGGTTTCGGCGGAGCGTTCCTTCCATTCCCCGGATTCATACCAGCGGGCGGTGACGGTGATGAGGAACATTTCCTGCAACGGCTGGCCATCTTCGTTTTCGAGGTCTTCGAGGATGGCAACGGTGGTGGCCATTTCGACATCGGATTTGGCCACCGCCGCAGTGGTGGTGCCCTCTTCGAGTACCGGCAGCGAAAGCGTCTCGTCCAGCGCGCTATCCAGAATCCGGGTGATGCGCAATTCGCTTTGGGCCAGGGTGGCGGCCTTGGCCATCTGGTGCAGGGCAACGGCAAACCCGGTGGCAGCCGCGCTGAACACGGCCAGCGCCAAAATCACCTCCAGCAGCAGGAAGCCGCGCTGGCGCTTGCAGCCGGGATGGAGCGGGGGGGTCATTTGACTTCGAGCACGGTGTCGCGAATCGTCGCGGTGAGCGGGTGGTAGGTGTCTTCGATGAAGTTGCTGCCGATGGTGATGCGGACGCCGAGCGGTTCGCACAGGCCGTCGGGATCGAAGCGCCAGACATGCACGATCCGATCGCTCATCGGCAACCATGCCTCGCTATTCCAGCGCCGGACGCAGCTGGTCATGTTCGGTTCGAGGGCGAGTTGACTGTGGACCGGGCTCTTGGCCCCGGCGGGGGTCATGACGACGCGTTCGCCGCCGATGGTGTGGCCGAGCGCGGTTTTTGTTTCGTCCTGGCCGGCCTCGGCGAGCGGCAGCAGGCGGACGCTGCCGGGGCGGAACTCCAGGGCGTAGGGGGTTTGCTGGAGGATGGCGATGGTGCGGGCGCGTTTGGCCAGCAGTTCGATTTCGCCGGATGCATTGCGCAGGTCGCGCTCATCGGAGGAAAACACCATGACCGCCACCGCGCCACCCAGCAGGATGGTGGCAATGGCGAGAACCATGACGATCTCGATGAGCGTGAAGCCTCGGCGGAGGCTAGAGATCCTGGCTGCTGATGTCATCACTGGTGCCTTCCTGTCCGTCCTTGCCTCGACTGATGATTTCGAAGTCGGTCGCATTCTTCTTGCCGGGGAAACGGTAGAGATATTCGGTGCCCCACGGGTCGAGCGGCACCTTGTCGGCGATGCGGCTCCACATCCGCGGCACCGGCGACGAATTGGGCTTGTCGACCAGCGCCTTGAGCCCCTGTTGGGTGGTGGGGTATTGGCCGCCATTGAGTTTGTACATGTCCAAGGCATTGCGCAAGGCGGCGCAGTCGTTGCGGACTTGGGTGAGTTTGGCGGAGTCGCCGATGCCGCGCATGGCGAAGATGGCCCCGCCCAGGATCATCGCGATGATGCCGAGGACGATGACCATTTCAAGAAGGGTAAAGCCGCCGTTGCGGCGGGCCTTGCGGGAACTAGGGGACAATTTCATGAGGAGGGTGGGAGTTTTGTGGCGGCGTCAGCCTTGCACGGATCAAAACCCCGGGCGACCCAAAAGTTGTCGGGAATTTTGTTTTGGCAAGCGGGGTGGCCGGAGCCGGCGATGCCGGCTGGTGGCAGGCGCGGCAACCAGCCGGGCTCCAACAGGTGCGAATTCCGCCCTTGACCTGCGGAATTCCGTGAGACATTTTTCTCTCATGAAAACCGCCACCGTTGCCGATTTGCGCAATCACTTCCCCAAGGTTGTTGCTTGGCTCGAGCAAGGGGAAGATGTCGAAATCCTCCGCCGTGGCAAGCCGGTGGCGTGCCTCGTGCCGCCTCGCTGCGCCAGGCCGGCCAAGGTTCCAAAAATCGACTTTGCCAAGCAGAACAAGGAAATCTGGGGGGATCGGGTGTTTTCCATGCAAGAAGTCGAGGAGCTGCGAGCCTTTGAACTGGAGGGCGAGGAGGGATGAGCTTTTTCCCGGACACCAGTTTCCTTTGCGCCCTCTATCGTGAGCAGGGCAACTCGCCAAAGGCGCGGAACTTCTATCAGTTGCTGGATGGACCGCTGGGGATTTCAACGGCCGTGGTATTTGAGTTCCGCCAATCGGTCAGGCTACAGGTGTTCCTGAATTCCAAGGATGCGACCAAAGGCTACCGCCAGGCGGAGGCGACGCGGATGCTCGCCAAGTTCGAGCAAAACCTTGCCTCTGGAGCCCTCGTCATCATCCGGTCCGATTGGTCCGAGGTCTTGCTTATCGCCGAGCGCGTGTCGGCCGCCCACACCATCCGTGGCGGCCACCGCTCATGGGATGTGCTCCACGTCGCTACCGCCCTGCAGCGCGGCTCGCAAACCCTGCTGTCGTTCGATCTGCGCCAGAGGCCGCTCGCTGCCGCCAACGGCCTGAAGGCCGCGCCCTGAACAGCCGCTGACGCCTTTGTCCCGCGCTATCGCCGCTGCCAAAAATCCGCTGCCAAATTTCTTGCCAGGGAGCCAGGGGTTTAGCAGGCTGGCCGCCCACATCCCACCCTCATGAACCAAGTCTTATTAATTGGAGCCGGCGGCGTCGGCAGTGTCGTTGCCCACAAATGTGCCATGCTGCCGGAGGTGTTCGGTGGCATCACCCTGGCGTCGCGCACGCTGGCGAAGTGCGAGGCGATCGCCGCGCAAGTCAAACAACGCACCGGCCGGGACATCGCCACGGCGCAGGTGGATGCGGATGATGTGCGGCAGACTGCGGCGCTGATCCGGCGCACGGGGGCCAAGCTGCTCATCAATGTGGCGTTGCCCTATCAGGATCTGGCGCTGATGGATGCCTGTTTGGAGGCGGGCTGCGATTATCTGGACACGGCCAACTACGAACCCAAGGAGGTGGCGAAATTCGAGTACGGCTGGCAGTGGGCCTATCAGGACCGCTTTGTCCGGGCCGGGTTGTCGGCGTTGTTAGGCTCGGGTTTTGACCCCGGGGTGACCAATGTGTTCACCGCGTGGGCGCTCAAGCATCAATTCGATGAAATCCACACCCTCGACATCATCGACGTCAATGGTGGCGACCACGGCAAGGCGTTTGCGACGAATTTCAACCCGGAAATCAACATCCGCGAGGTCACCGCGGCGTGTCGCCACTATGAAGGCGGGGCCTTTGTGGAGACTGCGGCGATGTCGCGGCACCAGGCGTTCACCTGCCCGGACGGGGTTGGCAGCTACGAGATTTACCGGATGTATCATGAGGAGTTGGAATCGCTCGTCAAACACCTCCCCAGCTTGCGCCGGGCGCAATTCTGGATGTCGTTCTCGCCCAACTACTTGAAACACCTCGAAGTGTTGCAAAACGTCGGCATGACGCGGATCGACCCGGTGGAGTTCCAAGGGGTGAAAATCGTGCCGCTGCAATTTCTCAAGGCGGTGTTGCCCGATCCGGGCGAGTTGGGCAAATCCACCACCGGCAGGACCTGCATCGGCAATGTGCTCACCGGCCTCAAGGACGGCGTGCCCAAGGCGGTGTACATCTATAACATCTGCGACCACCAAGCATGTTTTGCGGAAGTCGGGTCGCAGGCGATTTCCTACACCACCGGGGTGCCGGCGATGCTCGGGGCCAAGCAATTGTTGGCGGGTGCCTGGCGCAAGCCCGGCGTCTGGAACATGGAACAGCACGATCCTGATAGCTTCATGGCCGATCTGCAAGTCCACGGCCTGCCGTGGCGCTGCCTCGAATTGACGCCAGCGCAAGCCGCCAGCTTCCAAGTGGCGTGAACCACCGCGCCTGCGCCAGGGCTTGCGATTTTTTTAGATCATTTGAGATTTCCCTTGCGCGGGTTGTGGGCGACCACCATATTCCGCCCGTGAAGCGTCTTAAAATCCCACGTTTTGTTGCTGCGGTGTTGCTCGCCGGTTCGTCGCTCGGGTTCGGCCAGTTGAGCTTGAGTTTTTCGACTGGGGCGACCTACCGCCAAAGCCCGAGTGAGGTGAGTTTTCGGGGAACCGGCACCTCCAGCAGCGGCACTTTCGGTGTGGGGCTGCTGGATGGCTCCGCCACGATCACCCCGTGCCCAACCAATGGCGCCCTGGCGTGGTTTGCCGCCAATCCTCTGATTGGCTGCCCGCAAGGTGCCACCGCCTACATCGTTGGTGGCGACTTGGACAATAATGGGGTGCGCGACGATTTCAGCTATTGGGAAATCACCGCGGTGACGCCAGCGGTGGCGATTGCCCCCGACAGTCCCTTCGCGTGCAAGGTGTATTCCCACCCACCCTGCGGGTTCCCCATGGATTTGGGGTTCAACGATGGCACCACCACCATTTATTTCAATGTCCAGACCGAAGCGACGAGCGAGTACAAGATCTCGAGTTATTCCAACTCCAAGACCTACGGCTCGCGTGCCGAGATGGAGACTGAACTCGTGCCCGGCCTCTATGAGTTTTTGTTTCCGGTGCGGCGCAATCCCGGCGTGACGGTGAAGATCCCGGTGATTCATCGCCTCATTCCAGAGGGTTACCGCAAGCAAAACCATGTGGGCCAAGGGTTCCGCTTCACCAAGCTGAACGGCTCGCCCTTGGTCTGGTCGGCCGATGGCTATGTGCTCTTGGATCCGCGCGTGGTCAATACCTTCGAATGGGAGGGCACCGGCATTGAGGTGATGATGCCGTTATCCGATGTGACCTATTTCTCGATTTTGGACTTTGGCGCGCCGTACGGGGGCGATCCCCTGCGCAATGCGTCGGCAACGGCGCCGACCCTGTTTCCGGGGTTTGCGGCACCTGGCACGTCCCGCGTGCTGTTGTCCAGTGCGATTGCCACAAGCTGCACGTTGCCGCCAGGATTCATCCCCATCGCCAGCCCGCCCAAGGAAGGCGTCGCTCAATTCACCATGTTGCGGAGCGCCGCCACCAGTTCCGTGGCCGCGGATAATTCACAACGGATCTTTCAGATGCCGCTCCGCTTCGTCGATACCTACGAGGGGTGGGCCGTGGTCAGTTTCAAGCCCGGCACCCCGGCTTCGTCCCGCGAGAAAACGGCCGACCCGGATAAGGACGGCTTCACCAACTGGGAGGAATACAGTGCGGTTCCGAAAACCAATCCCATGTTAGCCAGCTCCAAGCCGGCGGCCCACACGTTGAACTTTGTCAAAGGCCGTGCAACCCGCTCCACCACCGCCGCCACCCCCGGCTTCTGGGAGATGAAAACCATCAAGGCGGACGTTTACCCTGCCATCTCTTATGAATACGAGTTCAGCACGGACTTGCAGACTTGGCGGACCATCGGGATCGACGATCCGGATTGGCTCTTGATCAACACAGACGCGGATCCTGCTACCAACACGCCCGGCGAAATCAAGGTGCAGAGCAAACACGCGCAGTTGACCGGCGTCGGCTTCCTGCGCGTTAAGAAGGCCGAAACCACCCCCCAAGTTCAGCTCAGCACCGAATAATCCCCCGTGCCGCCCACTGCCTGTGGCACTTGCCCGCAGGCCAACCACTTGGCATTCTTGGAAACTTCCCGCCATCTGCCAGCCCTTCCGGATCATTCATGCCTTTGACCCTCATCGACACCCCGGAGGTTCTTGCCAGCTATCTCGCGGCGGGCCGCCTCGGTGAGGCGACCCCGGTGTGTGCGATTGACACGGAGGCGGACAGCCTGCATCGGTATCGCGAGTCGCTGTGTTTGATCCAGTTCGCCGCTGGTGAGGATTGCCTGCTGATGGACCCGCTGGCCATTCAGGACCTCACGGCGCTGGGCGAGTTTCTGCGGCGGGCGGTGGTGTGGATGCATGGCGCGGATTATGACATGACCATGCTCAAGCGCCAGTTCGGCGACTTGCCGGCCAAAATTTACGACACCCAGATCGGCGCGCGCTTGTTAGGCCTGCGGCGCTTCGGCCTGGCCGATTTGGTGCTGCATTACTTCGGCCTGGAACTCTCCAAAACCTCTCAAAAGGCCGATTGGGGCAAGCGCCCGCTGACCCCGAAGATGGTCGAGTACGCCTTGAACGATGTGCGCTACCTGTTGCCGATGGCCGACCAAATCGTCGCACAGCTCCGCGCCAAAGGCCGCTATGAGTGGTTTGAGGAAAGCTGCGAGGCCGCCCTCACCAAGGTGCTGGAGCGCGACGATTCGCGCGAGGACGCCTGGCGCATCCAAGGGTCCGGCAAGTTCGACCCGTACTGCCTCGCCTGCCTGCGCGCCCTCTGGTATTGGCGCGACAACGAGGCCGCCCTCTGGGATCGCCCCTCCTTCATGGTCGCCACCAACCGCCAGCTCATCGAGTGGAGCGCCGCCTTGGCCCAGCGCCAGACCATCGCGCTGCCCCGCCATTTCCGCCCGGAGCGGCTGAAACGCTTCAACCACTTGCTCCAAACCCTCGACGCGCTGCCGGAATCGGAGTGGCCAGCCCGCCCCAAACCCCAGCGCCGCAAGCGCGACCGCGAATTCGAGCGCCAGGTCGAATGCTTGCTCGAGGTGCGCGATCAGGCCGCCGCCGCACTCGACATCGAGAGCTCGCTCATCGCCTCGCGCGCCGCGCTCGAAACTCTCGCCGCCGATGAGGACGAGCCCACCGCCGTGCTCTTGTCGTGGCAACTCGACCTGCTCCGTTTGCACCCGTAACCATGGCGTCGCGGGCCGCCTGCAAGTAGCGAAAAAATCAACCGCTGCCCCGCGAAGTTCCTTGTTTCAAGCGCCGAAATTGCAGACCCTTTGGCCGCCCTATGTCCGAGTCTCAGCACGAGCCCCTAAAAGCCGCCACCCAAGTCGCCGCCGCGCAGCAATACGATGCCGCGCAGATCGATAAACTCGAAGGTCTTGAGGCGGTGCGCAAGCGGCCGGGGATGTATATCGGCGACCCCGATGAACGCGGGTTGCACCACTGCGTCTTTGAAGTGCTCGACAATTCCATCGACGAACACCTCGCCGGTTTCTGCTCCCGCATCAAGGTGGCCATCCACGTCGATGGCTCGGTCTCCATCGCCGACAACGGCCGCGGCATCCCGGTGGATATGCACCCGAAATTCGGCATGCCCGCGGTGGAACTCGTTCTAACAAATCTGCACGCCGGCGGCAAGTTCGGCCAAGGCGCTTACAAATACTCCGGCGGCCTGCACGGCGTCGGTGCCAAATGCGTCAACGCGCTGGCCGATTGGTTCCGCGCCGATATCATGCGCAACGGCAAGATCCACCGCATCGGCTTCGAACGCGGCAAAACCACCGAGCCGCTCCATGTCGTCGGCGAGGTCGATCCTAACAAGACGGGCACCACCATCACCTTCTTCCCGGACGCCACCATCTTTGTCGATACCATCGACTTCAAGTTCGACCGCCTCGCCACCCGCCTGCGCGAACTCGCCTTCCTCAACCCCGGCCTCACCATCGATCTGGAGGACGAGCGGCCGGAATCCGCCAAGAAGGGGTCGTTCTTCTATGCCAAGGGCATCGAGGAATTCGTCGTCCAACTCGGCGAAAACAAAACCGTCATTCACGATGATCCGGTCATCCTCCACGGCAAGCGCCAGATCGACCTCGACTACGATGGGAAAAAGACCACCGACGATGTGTTTGCCGATGTGGTGTTCCAATACAACGATTCCTACAACGACCAGATCCTCTGCTTCGCCAACTCCATCCCTAACGGCGATGGCGGCACCCACCTGACCGGTTTCCGGACCGCCCTCACCCGCGGCATCAACCAATACGCCAAGGTCAACAAGATCCTCAAGGACAAGGATCCCGCCCTCTCCGGCGATGATGTTAGGGAAGGCCTCGTCTGCGTCATCTCGGTGAAGATGCCCAACCCGCGCTTCTCCTCGCAGACCAAGGACAAACTCGTCAACACCGAGATCGAGGGGGTCATCTCGTCCATCGTCTATGAGGGCATCATGCAATACTTCGATGAAAACCCCGCGCTCGCCCGCAAGGTCATCGAAAAATCAGTCAACGCCGCCCGCGCCCGCGAAGCCGCCCGCAAGGCCCGCGAAACCGTGCGCAAAAGCGCGCTGTCCGGCGGCGGCCTGCCCGGCAAGCTCGCCGATTGCTCAGAGCGCGATCCCGCCAAATCCGAGTTATACATTGTCGAAGGTGACTCCGCCGGCGGCTCGGCCAAACAGGGCCGCGACCGGCGCACCCAGGCGATTTTGCCCTTGCGCGGCAAGATCCTCAATGTCGAAAAGGCCCGCCTCCACCGCGCGCTGCAGAACCGGGAAATCCAAAACCTCATCACCGCCATCGGCGCCGGCATCGGCGATGGCGAACAGGAGGGCTCGTTTAATATCGCCAAGGTGCGCTACCACAAGGTCGTCATCATGACCGATGCCGACGTCGACGGCTCCCACATCCGCACCTTGCTGCTGACGTTTTTCTGCCGCCACATGCCCGAACTCGTCAAACGCGGCTTCCTCTACATCGCCCAGCCCCCGCTCTATCTGGTCACCCGCAAAAAGCGCGCCGAATATGTGCAGGACAATGAGCAACTCAACAAGATCCTCATCGAACTGGGTGCCGGCGAGGTCGTCTTGCGCACCTTCGACCAATCCCAGAGTTATACCGCCGATGAACTCAAGGGCATCCTCGACACCCTCTCCTCGCTGTCCCGCTATATCCGCTCCATCGAAGGCAACGGCGGCAACTTCCGCGACTACCTGGCCGCCCGCCGCGCCGATGGCCACCTCGTCGAGTTCATGATCCGCATCCGCGAGGGCAACGAAGAAAACATCCTCTACTTCGCCGATGATGACGCGCTGCGCGCCTACGCCGCCGACAACCGCGAATTGCGCTTGTTCGACGAGATTCTAACCGACGAGGAGCTCGCCGCCTCCAGCGGCCCGTCGCGCCGCGCCAAGTTGCACGAACTCCACGAGTCCCACGCCATCGCCCGCATCTTCTCCCGCCTCAAGGACGCCGGCATTTCCACCGAGATTTTCCACTCCGAGGACACGCCGCTCTTCGAGTTGCTCGAGGGCGAGGGCGACAAGCAACATGCCACCCCCCTGTTCTCGATCCCAGACATCCTCGCCCGCGTGCTCGAAATCTCCAGCAAGGGCGTCCAAATCAAACGCTTCAAGGGCCTCGGCGAAATGAACGCCAAACAACTCTTCGAAACCACCATGGACCCCGCCACCCGCCAGTTCCTCCGCGTCCGCCTCGACGAGGATAACGCCGTGGAAGCCGACAAAATGTTCGACGTGCTCATGGGCGACTTGGTCGAGCCCCGCAAACGGTTTATTGAAGACAATGCGCTGAATGTGCGGAATTTGGATGTGTAGTCATTGGTCATTAGTCATTAGTCATTAGTCATTAGTCATTAGGGAAGAGCATGAACACTTCAGTCAACGATCTTGAGATTTACCGGGAGTCGATGCGTATCGGCGAGGTGGTCTGGGAATTCGTTGCCGGATGCTCATTCTTTGCCAAGGATACTGTGGGCAAACAATTGGTGCGCTCGGCCGATTCCATGGCCGCCAATCTCGCCGAAGGCTATGGCCGTTATCATTTCAAAGAGAATCAGAAGTTCTGCTATTATTCCCGTGGCTCCGCCCAGGAAACCCAAACCTGGATTGAAAAGGCCGTTAGACGTGGACTGATTCCCGATGAATCCGCACGCGAACTCTATCACGATCTCGACACCTTCAAAAAACGCCTGAACGCCTACATCCGCTCCATCGGCCCCGTCGATTCCGACCCCAATGGGCCAGTTACTAGTCATTAGTCATTGGTCATTGGTCATTGGTAAAGACAAAGAAAAGACACTTCCTCTTCCCCAGTGACTCTTGACCAATGACCAATGACCAATGACCAATGACCAATGACCAATGACCAATGACCAATGACTTCCTCTTCCTCCTCCTCTTCCCCAATGACCATTGACCAATGACTATTGACCAGATCAAACCGATCAACGTCGCCGAGGAACTTTCCAATTCGTTCCTGGAATATTCGATGTCGGTCATCATCTCCCGCGCGCTGCCGGATGTGCGCGACGGCCTCAAGCCGTCCCAGCGCCGCGTGCTCTATGCCATGCGCCAGCTCGGCGTCACGCCCGGCAAACCCCACGTGAAATGCGCCAGAATCGTCGGCGAAACCATGGGTAACTTCCACCCGCACGGCGACAGTTCGATCTACTCCACCCTCGTCAACATGGGCCAGCCATGGTCAATGCGCGACATGCTCGTGGATGGCCAGGGCAACTTCGGCTCGGTGGAAGGCGACGGCGCGGCGTCGATGCGGTATACCGAAGCGCGGCTGCACCAGTTGGGCATGGCGATGATGGAAGACCTCGACAAGGACACCGTCGATTTCCAACCCAACTACGACGGCTCGCAGGACGAGCCGACCGTGCTGCCCTCCGCCTTTCCTAACTTCCTGGTCAACGGCGGCACCGGCATCGCCGTGGGCATGGCCACCAACCTCGCCCCGCACAACCTCGGCGAAGTCATCGATGGCATCTGCGCCCAGATCGACAAGCCGGATATCAGCTTGCCCGAGTTGATGCAATATATCAAGGGACCCGACTTTCCGGTGGCCTGCGAGATCCGCGGCATCCGCGGCATCGAGGAATACTTCCGCACCGGCCGCGGTTCGATGCGCCTGCGCGGCAAGGTCGAGATCGAGGAAAATGAAAATGGCAGGTCCATCATCACCATCCGCGAGGTGCCCTACGGCGTCAACCGCGCCACCCTGCAGGAACGCATCGCCGATCTGGTCAATGACAAGACCCTCACCGGCATCACCGGCATGCGCGACCTCTCCGATGCGGAAACCCGCATCGAAATCGAACTCAAGCGCGACGCCCGCCCGCAGGTGGTCGTCAACCAACTCTTCAAGCTCACCGCGCTGGAAACCTCCTTCAGCGTCAACATGCTGGCGATCCATCAGAACCGCCCCAAGCAATTCTCGCTCAAGGAGGCCATCGATGCCTACATCGAGCACCGCCGCGAGGTGATCATCCGGCGCACCCGCTATTTGTTAGGCAAGGCCGAGGAGCGCGCCGAGTTGTTGGAGGCGTTCCTGCTCGCGCTGGGCCACCTCGACGATTTCATCAAAATCGTCCGCGAGTCGAAAAACCGCGACGAGGCCCGCGAGCGCCTCGCCGCCTATCAATTCCCCGTCGCCACCGCCGAGGCCCTCGGCATCCTCATCCGCTCGCAAGCCGCCATCCAGGGCGAGCGCTATGTCTTCAGCGAGCGCCAGGTCAACGCCATCCTCGAACTCCGCCTCTATCAACTCACCGGCATGGAGCGCGACAAGGTCAAGGGCGAGTACGACTCGATCCTCGTCGACATCAGGGACCTGATGGACATCCTCGCCCGCGAGGAGCGGGTTCTAACCATCATCAAGGACGAGCTGCGCGTCATCAAGGACAAGCACGCCACGCCGCGCAAGTGTCCGATCCTCGCCGAAGCCGGTGAAGTTGCCATGGAAGACCTCATTGCCAACGACGCAATGATTGTCACCCTGTCGCATCGCGGTTATGTCAAACGCACGCCGGCGAGCGAATACCGCCTGCAAGGGCGCGGCGGCAAGGGGCTCAAGGGCATGGAAACCCGCGCCACCGGCAAGGATGAGGCGGATGATTTCATCGAACATTTGTTCTCGGTGCAGGCGCACGATTACCTGATGTTCTTCACCAACACCGGCCGCGTCTACGTTGAACGCGTCTATGAACTGCCCGAAGGTGCCCGCACTGCCATGGGCCGCAGCATCCGCAATGTGCTCAACCTCAAGCCCGAGGAAAAAATCGCCGCGCTGCTGCGCCTCGAGCGCACCGTCGATGAGGACGGCAATGACGTGACGTTCCGCGAGGATGCCGGCTTCGTGTTTTTCGCCACCCGCTCCGGCAAGGTCAAGAAGACCGCCCTCAACGACTTCCGCAACTACCGCAAGGATGGCATCATCGCCATCGTCCTCGAGGAAGCCAACGAACTCATCGGCGTGCGCCTGACCTCCGGCGCCAATGAAATTGTCCTCGTCACCCATGAGGGGTTGAGCCTGCGCTTCCATGAGGACGATACCCGCTCGATGGGCCGCAGCACCGCCGGGGTGCGCGGCATCCGTCCCGTCGAGGGCGACTTCGTCGTCGGCCTCGCCTTGGTCACCCAAGGCTGCACCCTGCTGGTGGCCTCGGAAAATGGTCTGGGCAAGCGCACCGATTTCGAGGAGTACCGCCGCCAAGCCCGCGGTGGCAAGGGCATCATCACCATGAAGGTCACCGATAAGACCGGCCCGGTGGTCGGTGCCGTCACGGTTACTAACGAAGATGAGTTGATGCTCATGACTTCCACCGGCCAAAGCATCCGCATCCGCGTGGCGGAAATCCGCGAAACCGGCCGCAATGCCATGGGCGTGAAATTACTCACCCTCAAGGACGGCGAAAAACTCCAGGACATCTCCCGCTTCATCCCCGACGGCGAGGACGCCGAGGCCGCGCCCGAGGCCGCGCCCGAGGCCGCGCCCGAGGCCGCGCCCGAAGACATGGAGCGCGGGCTTTAGCCCGCCTGCACTCAACAATTACAGGCGGGCTAAAGCCCGCGCTCCATCCCCCCTCACCACCCCTGCTCGAGCCAGGCGTCCATCCCGCCACTGACGTTCTTGACGCGGGTGAATCCGTTGTCTAACAACAATTTCACGGCCTTGGCCGAGCGCCCGCCGGCCTTGCAATGAATGAGGATCTCGCGGTCGCGCGGCAGGGTGTCCAAGTGTTCCGGCAGGGTGGCCAGCGGCAGCAGCCGGGCTTGCGGAATGTGGGCAAGCGCGTGCTCGTTAGGCTCGCGCACATCAAGCAGCAGGCCCGCGTATGATTCTATCAGGAGCGTGCGCAGTTCGGTGACGGTGATGGATTCCATGGTGTTTGAGGTCAGAGTGCAAGGGGTGGCTGCGGTGGTCTCGGCATTGGCGACCTGTTGGATGTCCGCCGCCTCGCCGCACAGCCGGCAGCCCGGGTCGCGGCGCAAACTCAGCGTGCGGAACCCGCTGCTCAGCGCGTCATATACGGTGAGCCGGCCAAGCGGAATTTCGCCGATGCCGAGAATCAACTTGATGGCCTCCAGCGCCTGCAACGAGCCGATGATGCCCGGCAGCACGCCCAGCACCCCGGCCTCCGCGCATGAGGGCACCGCTCCCGCCGCCGGCATGTTAGGCAGGAGGCAGCGGTAACACGGCCCGCCCAAGTGCGGCGCAAACACCGTCACCTGCCCCTCAAAACGCTGGATCGCCCCATACACTAACGGCTTGCCGAGGAAAAACGCCGCATCGTTGGTGAGAAAACGCGTCGGGAAATTGTCCGAGCCATCGAGCAGGATGTCATAATCCTTGGCGATCGCCAACGCGTTGTCCGGGGTGAAGCGCACCGCATGGCACTCGACTGTGACGTGCGGATTGACCTCGCGCAAGCGGGCGGCAGCGCTCTCCAGCTTGGCTTTGCCCAGCCAGGACTCGCCGTGCAGGATCTGCCGTTGCAGGTTCGACACTTCCACCACATCGGGGTCGACCAAGCCGAGGCGGCCGACCCCGGCGGCGGCCAGATAGAGTGCGGCCGGCGAGCCGAGTCCGCCGCAGCCGATGAGCAGCACCGAGGCGTGCTTCAAGCGCAGTTGGCCGTCCACACCCACTCCAGGAATGAGCAGGTGGCGCGAGTAGCGAAGCGATTCCGCCGCTGACAATCCGTGGGCCATGGCGAGGGCACCATGCACCGGGTATCCCATTTCTCCAAGCTCTTCGTTCTTTGTTCCCACGCTTCCAAGATTCTGGTCTCTTGCTCGGGCGTGAACTCCGGTTCCGCCTTCAAAAGGAACGGGATGCTGCGGGTTCTCGCCACCTTGGTGAAAAACATCCGCACCGCCGTGGTGGTGTCCAAGCCCATTTCCGCAAAGATCTCCTCCACCTCTTCTTTCAGGCTTCGCTCCATCCGTACTTGTAATTTCACCGAATTCGCGTTCATGCGGGACATTTTAGCCGATTTGGGGGCTGTTGCAATCCAATTGTCCGCTCCCCTCGCGCCATTTGTCCCGTCTTGTCCGCAAAACCCAAGACATTACAATCCAAGACGCAACATGAGAATTTTTCCATCCAATCTTCCAGCCCCTTATTTCCTGCCAAAGATCTCCGCCGGTCTTTAGTCCTCGCCGGCAAAAGCCAGCGCGCCATGCGCGGCGCGGGTGGCGGTGGTAAAGCAACCTTGCAGCAGGTAGCCGCCGGTGGGCGCCTCCCAATCGATCATCTCGCCGGCGACAAACACACCGGGCAGCTGGTTGAGCATGAGCATGGCGTCGAGCTCGCTCCAACACACGCCGCCGGCCGAGGAAATCGCCTCGGCGAGCGGCCGCGGCCCGCTCAGCGCAATGACACAGTGCTTCGCCTCGCTGGCGAGCGCCCCGGCATCGGCCCACGGCTTGCGCGCAAGGATGGCGTGGGCGGCGGGACTGAGCCGCCAGCGCACCCGCGCTTCCGTTAGGAAATCCCGCCGCACCGATTGCATCTTGGCGACGAGTTGGGCGTGGCTGTGGGCGGGTTTGAAGTCGATGGCGATGGCCGGTTGTGGCATTGCGCGCAGGGCGCGGCCGAGTTGATAGATGGCGCCGCCTTCCAAGCCGTAGCGGGTGACCAGCAGCTCGCCGATGGCGGGGGTTTCCCCGGCGCGGACGTGGAGGTTCTTGAGCGGGTGGCCCTCGGCACTTGCCAGAACCGGCGCCGGCCACGCGCATTCCCAGCCGCAATTCGCCGCCACCAGCGGATGGCAGGCGATGCCGAGGCTTGCGAGAATGCTCACCCACGCGCCATCCGAGCCGGTCTGCGGCCAGGAACCGCCGCCCAACGCGAGAATCACCGCCGCGGCGGAAACGGTTGCATTGTTAGAAAAACCGAGCCGCCAGGGCGGGCCGGGGGTGAGTGCGGTCCAGCGGTGGTTCATCTCGAAGCGCACGCCCAGCGCGCGCAAGCGCTGCACCCAGCGCCGCAGCAGCGGTGCCGCCTTGAGGGCTGTTGGATAGATCCGGCCGCTGCTCGCCTGGAATGTCTCAATGCCTAGGTCCGCCGCCCATTGGCGCAGTTCAGTGGGGCCGAATTCGCTCAATCGGTCGTGCCAGAACCCGGCGGGTTGGTCGGGGCCGGCATAGCGACTGGCGAAGCGCTCAAGGCCCGCGCTATGAGTTAGATTAAGACCGCCCCTGCCGGCGATGAGGAATTTTCTGCCGACCGAAGGTTTCGCATCAAACACCGTGACGCGCGCCCCGGCCGCCGCTGCCACCTCCGCTGCCCGCAATCCCGCCGGCCCGCCTCCAATCACGGCGATGTGGCGGGCGGCATTAGTCATGGGGTGACGGGGCATGGGTTGATGTGATGGAGGAATTGACCCACAGGGGGTCAGGGCAAAATCCCGTCTGCTGTCTTGGCGCGATGCGTTCTCCTGTCTTCCCACTGTCTCACACAATCTTGAGCCGGGCGAGGTCCTGGGTGTCGATGAGACCAACCGGGATGCCCTCGGCATTGAGCACGATGATGTCATCGATGCGGTTTTTGCCGATGGATTTGATCGCTTCCACCGCCAGGGCATCCGCCTGCACGGTCACCGGGTTGCGGGTCATCAGCCCGGCCACCGCCCGCCCACCTAACAGCGGGTCCTGTTGGAACGAGCGCGCGAAGTCGCCATGGGTGAAGATGCCGGCGAGCTGGCCGGTGGTGGTCAGAATCAGGCAGGCTCCGGCTCGCGCCCGGGTCATGGCGTGGAGCGCGTCGAGCACCGTGGCGGCCTCCAGCACGGTGGGCAGGGCGGCGTCGGCCCGCATGATGTCCGAGACGCGGGTGAGCAACGCGCGGCCCAGCGAGCCGCCGGGGTGGAAGCGGGCGAAATCCTCCTCGGTGAAGCCGCGGTCTTCCAACAACACCATCGCCAGCGCGTCGCCCATCACCAGCATCGCCGTCGACGAGGTGGTCGGGGCGAGATTGAGCGGACAGGCCTCGCGCTCCACCGAGGTGTCCAGCGCCACATCGCTGAGCCGCGCCAGCGTCGAGTCGAGCTTGCCGGTTAGCGCGATGACGCTCACCTCGAAACGCTTGATGAAGGGCAGCAGGTCTAATAATTCGCGGGTTTCCCCGGAGTAGGACATGGCGATGACCGCATCGCCATCGGAGAGCAGGCCGAGATCGCCGTGCAGGGCATCCTGCGAATTGAGGACCACGGCAGTGGCCCCGGTGGAATTGAGGGTGGCGGCGATTTTGTGGCCGATGTTGCCGGATTTGCCAATGCCCACAACCACGATTTTGCCGCGTTGGTCCAGAGTGTGGTGGAGAATTGTCACCGCCTCGATGAAGGCGTCATTGAGGCCGACTGCCATGCGGCGGAGGCCTTCGGATTCCATCGCGATGACGGTGCGGGCGCGTGCCAAGTGGTCCATGCCAGTCATCACAAAGCGGGAAGCGTGAGATTGCAAGCGCGGAGCGCCGCTGGCTCCATCTGGCCCAGGGCGAGCGGCTTACCCAGCCTCTATTCCTGTCAATTACATAATGGCTGGCATTATGCTTAACGAAGGCCGGCGGCATGGTCAAACTTGCCGACAAAGGCCGGCCACTGATTATTGACAGGACGGGGGAAAGTTGGTACCCCTTGTGAAGTGAAGCTCATGCACCTGTTACCGCCGGCTGTGGCGCTGGTCCTTGTGGGGACTTGGCTCGGCGTGCAACAGCTGTCCATTTCCGCGCTGCAGGCCGAAATTGGCATGTTGCGCAAACATATGGCCGCTGCCCGGCTGGTAGCCCCGGCAGGCGATGCGGCGCATGCGAAGACCGCGGCGGCAGACACGCTGGCGCAGGACCGCGGCCCGCGCGATTGGGTCAAGCTGGCCGGGATAGCCGCGGAGATGCAGAAAAGCGCTGGCATCGGCGACCTGCGGGCGATGGTGCGCATGCAGCAACGCCTGCAAGCCATGAGCCGCGACGAACTCGTCGCCGCGCTCGATGAGCTTGCCGCCGCCGAGCTTCCCGCCGCCGCCCGGGCGCTGCTTGAGCCGTTGCTGGTGGGGCCGCTCATTGCGCAAGATCCCGCCTTGGTGCTGGCACGCTTCACGGATCGGCTGGGGGGCCCTGACGAGGCGATGGAGCAACAGTTGGCCGACGCGCTCAAGGCCTGGGCGACAAGCGATTCGCGCAAGGCCGCAGCGTGGTTCGACCAGCAGATCGCCGCCGGCAAATTCGACAGCACCGCCCTGAGCGGCAAGAGCCAGCAGCGGCTGCAGTTTGAAAGCGCCTTGCTTGGGGTGTTGCTCACGGCCGACCCGGCCGCCGCTGCCGGTCGCCTCGCCGCCTTGCCGGCCGATCAGCGCGCTGATGCCATCGGCAATGCCCCGCTCAGCGCCCCAACCAAGCAAAATCTAACAACATTTGCGAGGCTGGTCCGCAGCCAGGTGCCCGCGGCCGAGCAAGCCGGGGCCTTCGCCCGGCAGGCAGGGCAATGGGCGGCGCAGGGTGGATATGGGAAGGCCACCGAGTACCTCGACGCGATCAAAATCAGCGCGGAGGAGCGGATCGCCTGTGTCGAACAAGCGGTGGCCACCCACCTTTTTTCTAACAACAGGAAGCTGGTTTCCGCCGACCTCGACAGCCTGCGCGCATGGGTCACTTCCCAAGCGCCGCAGGTGACGGCCAGCGTGACGGGCAAAGTGCTGTGCACGGCCGCCCTGGACAAGGACAAGCTGACATTTGCGGAAGCCGCCGAGCTTGCCATGCAATACCGCAAAGCCAGCGGCAATGATGAGGTGCTCGCCAGCTTTGTGGAGAACTGGGGTGCCCGGTCTAACAAAGAAGAGGCGCGGGATCTGGCCGCGCAAATCACCGATGCCAAGCGTCGCGCCGAAGTTCTGAAACTTCTCGAATAACCCATCCACCGCGCCATGAGCCTTCCCCTTGTTGTTGCCGTTTTTATTTTTGTGGTCGGTGCGGGTCTGGGCTGGCGCGGCCACCAACGGCTGGCGGCCGTCCGTCAGACGCACCGGCAAACCGTGGCCGAGGCTGCCGAGGCGGGCATCGCCATCAATCCGTCACGCCCTGGCGAGCCGCTCCGCCTCAGCAAGCGCGAGCGCGCAGACAGCGGGGTGGGCGTCCAACTTGCCGCCGCCGAGTTCATCACGTTTGCACAGGACATGGATGCCTACAGGAGCGGTGGCGGCAGCCAACGCGATCCGGCGATGCAAAAGCGGCTGATGGAGTTCATGGACCGCATGCTGGCGCTGAGTGCCACGCAGTTCAAAGCGCTCATCGCCGAGGTGGGCGCTAACAAGGAGTTGCCGGATGCGATCCGCCAGGACCTCATCGGCTTTTCCATCACGGCGCTGGCCAACGACCAGCCACAGGCCGCCATCGCGCTTTTTCGCGAGGCGTCGGGGCTTTTCAGCGACGTGCGGATTGGCGGCAGGGTCCTCTCTGCGGTGCTCGCCTGTTGGGCCAAGGACGATCCGCTCGCCGCCCTCGCGTGGGTTGCACATCACGCCGGCAAACACGCCGCGCTGGTCACGGAAGACACCAAGCTGGGCATGATCGCCGCGGCCGCCGTCCAATATCCCAAGTTTGCCTTCAAACTCATCGGCGAATTGGCGCCCAACGATGCGGCGCAGGCGGTCCAAGGCGTGGTCGATGGCGCCAAAACCGCCGCCGAGCGCAGCGCCACGCTGGCCGGGCTGCGCGGTTATCTGGCCACCCTCCCGGATGCCGCCGCCCGCGAGGCCACCGCGACGCGCGCTCTCCAAGGCATGGCGCACGGGAGCCTGCGCGGCGGCTTCGAGCCTGCCAGGCAATGGCTTGAATCCGTCAAGCTCACCCCGGCCGAGCTTGAGGCCTTCGCCGGCGGGGTGACACCCCAGCCCAAGAGCGATGACAACGGCCAGTGGGTCGAGTGGTTCGGCACCACCCTGGCTGCCGAGCAAGCCGCGGAAAAAATCCATGGGTTTGTGAGTGCCTGGACCCAAATCGATTGTCCGGCTGCGGGCAAATGGCTCAGCACGGCGGCCGACGGCCCGGGCAAAACCGCCGCCATCCGCGCCTATGCCGAGACGGTGGCGAGCTACGAACCGGAAGTCGCCGCGCAATGGGCGCTGACCCTGCCGCCCGGCGACGAGCGGGACGCGACGCTGAAACAGATCTATCAAAACTGGCCGCGCCCCGATGCCGCCGCCAGCGAAGCCGCCGCCGCCTTCGCCAAGGAACATGGCATCGAGTAGCCGGGGTCTTGCCTCACGCCGACCATTCGCGCAAGCGCGCGGCGGACACCTTGACGGCTTCCTCGCCGGCGATCTCAAGGGTGGTGGGACCGTCAAAGCCGCTGGCTAACAATTCCTTGACGATGGCCTCGATGCCGACGATGCCCTCGCCTAACGGAATGAGGCCCATGCCGCAACCGAACTGGGTGCCGCGCAGGGGCAGGCATTCGGCGGGCATGTCTTTCCAATGGACATGCTTGATGCGCGGCCCGAAGGTCTTGATGAACTGGAGCGGATCGCCGCCGCCGAGCCAGGAGTTGCCGGTGTCGAGGTTGATGCCCACGGTGTCCTCGTTGCCCAGCGCGTCGAGAATGCGGGTCATGCCGTCGACCGTGTCGGTGAGGATGCCGTGCGGCTCTAGCAACAGTTCGATGCCCAGCGTGGCGGCCCAGCGCACCGGTTCCTGGAGTTTCTCGCGGATGCTGAAGATCCGCTGGTCGTCGCTGAGTTGGTGGCCGAAGGCGGTCTTCGGGTCGCCCTCGGTGGTGATGACTTGTTTGACGCCGAGGAAGTGGGCGAGCTTGATGGCCTTGATGATTTCGGCGGTGCCGTAGCGGTCGGGCGAGGTGGCATCCAGCAGGTTGGCGTGGGCGCACACGCTGGTGAGGGTGAGGCCGAACTCGTTGACCATGTCGAGGATGGTGGCCGGGTGCGAATCGAGACTGGTGGAGGCGGAAAAGCCGTACTCGGTGCCGAGGGTGGCGCCGTCGTGGTTGTCGGTGAGGTCGGCGAAGTCGAAGCCGAGTTGACGGATCAATTCGAATTGCCGGCGCATCGGCGAGAACGGTTGGATGAGGGCAAAGCAGCCGATTTTCATGGGGATGGTTGGGGGGTGGTTAGGGGGTGGGATTTCATTTCGCCATGCGTTCGGCGTCGGCTTGGGTGGCGGGCCAGTCTTGCGCGGGAGGCAGGGTGACTTGGTTAGTCGCGGCCCACTCGGTGCCGCGTTGGAGCAGGGTGCGCCAAGCGGTGTTTTGCATGGTGAGGGCGTCATGGCCGAGGAAAATGGCGAAGCCGCGGGCCGCGCCGACTTCGCAGGTGAACAGGATGGGATCTTTGGCGGCGTCGGCGGTGGCGGCATGCGGCGGAGTGACGGCGGCGAGGGCTTTGGCGCCGCCAGCGAGGCCGATGTTTTGCCAGAACTCATCGCGGATCCAGAATGGCGCCAACCCGGCGGTGATCGGGCTTTTTTCCGCGGTGAAGGCGACCCGATCGACATGAATCGCACCGTGGCTGGTGCCTTTCTGCCAGGAGCCGCAAGCCAATTTCTGGAACTCCGGCCAATCGAAAAACACCGAACTGCCGGCGTGCACAATGACCAGGCCGTGGCCCTTGGCGAGATGTTCGATAACCGCCTTGCGCATCGCCGCATCCCACACCTGCACCGAGGGGTCCATCTCAAGGGCGTTGAAATCACTCAGAATGACCGCATAGGGCGCCAGCGCCGCCGGTTTGAGACTGGCCACCTGCGCTTCGACATCGACGCTGAAGCGCCCGGTCTCTTCTAGCGCCGCCTTGATCGCCGGGGTGGTTTCCTGCCACTTGTGGTTGTTCGCCCCGCTCAGGATCAGCACCCGCAGCTTGGCCGCCGCCTCGGCCGCTTGCGCCGGTGGCACCGCCAGGAGGCCGGCGAGCAGCAGCAGTCCGAGGAGTCCACAACGACGGCAAGGCTCAAGCAGAGTGCGGCAATTCATCGCCGCAGGCTAGCACCCGCCGCCTCGAAAAACTTCCAAAGCCATTCACTGGTAAATTTTGCAATATTCATTTCTTCTTGCGCAGGAAGGGGGGCAGATCGAGGTCCTCGCCATCGACGACGTTGGGGGTTTGGCCCTCGAAGCGGCCGCGCGGCGTGGAGTCGAAGGCGAGTTCGTGTTGTGGAACTTGGGATTTGAGGCCGAGTTTGAGTTTGGGCGGCTCGGGCTCGGATTCGTCATCGAGACTGGTGACGAACGGGTCGGGTTGGACCGCTGGCGGACTGGGTGCCGCAGGATCTGCGGGCGGGGCTGGGGCGCTGCCGGCGGTGGCGGCAGCGGCAGCAGCGGCGGCAGCGGCGGCGGGCTTGCCCCAAGGGTTGTTGGGTGGGATGTAGGAGCGGGCGATGGGGCGGAAAACAAAGGCTGCCGGCTCGTTAGGGATTCTGGCGGCGGCGGCGGCAGTGGCGGCGGCGGGTTCCACGGCAGGCGGCGGTTCCGAATCGGTTAGGGCGGCGGCGTGGGGTTCCGCTTCGGGTGCCCCGGGCGCCTCGGCCGCGGCGGTGATGGCCGGTTCAGCGGCGGGCTCAGCGTCGGGCTCCGCTTCGGGTTCCGCTTCGGGCTCCGCGGCGGCAAAGAGCGACGGGACGTCGGCCTCGGCGGTTTGGCTGCGCCGCGGTTTGAGGGGGACGGGTGCGGCTGGCAGCTGGTCTAACGAAAAATCGCGGGCGGGGCCGGGCTCCAGGGTTGGCGCAGGCACCGGAGTATCCACCGCCACGCTGGCGGTGGGGGCGGCGTCCGGGGTGGCGGCGCTGAGCGTGTCGCGTGGGGCGGAGGCCAGCGAATCTTCCGGCAGGGCGCTGATCAGGGTCACGGAGAGGCTGTCGCCCATGGCCGGATCGATCACCGCACCGAACAACACCTGCGCGCTTTCCGGCACGAATTTTTGCAGCCGCTGCATGAGCAGTTCGACTTCGTAAAGGGTGAGGTCCTCACCGCCGGAGAGGTGGACGAGGACGGTCTGGGCCGTCTTGAGCAGCGCCCCTTGGTCGAGCAACGGGCTGGCAAGCGCATTGCGCAGCGCGCAGGACGCGCGGTCCTTGCCCTTGGCCAGGCCCGAGCCGAACAGGCAGCGCGAGCGGTTGGTGCGCAACGCGCTCATCAGGTCGTCCAGGCCGATGTTGATGAGGCCGGGGCGGACGACGAGCCGGATGACCGCTTTGATCGATTCGCAGATCATGTGATCGGCGGCGGCGAACGCCTCGTGGATGCCTTGCTTGGCAAGGACCAACTCGCCCATCCGGTTGTTATCAAAAGTGACCAGCGCGTTGGCCAGCACCGCCAGTTCGTTGAGGGTTGTTTCGGCTTGCTCGCGGCGGCGGCGGCCCTCGAAGGCAAACGGCATGGTGGCGAAAACCACCACAAAGGCCCCTTCCTCACGCGCGATGCGGGTGATGACGGGCGCGGCCCCGGAGCCGGTGCCGCCGCCCAGCCCGACACAGAGAAACACAATCCGCCGGCCGCGCAACGCGGTGCGGATTTCCGCCTCGGCCTCAAGCATGGCTTGGTGGCCCAGCTCGGGATCGCCGCCGGCGCCGAGCCCTTTGGTTAGATTGCGCCCCAGCTGGATTTTTTCCCCGGCGACGCATCCCGACAAGGTCCGCGCGTCGGTGTTGAGAGCGAGCAGTTCGGCGCCTTCGGTGCCATCGAGGGCGACGCGTTCGAGCATGTTGACGCCGGCACCGCCCAGGCCGATGATTTTGACGGCGGAATTGGGCAGGGTTGGCTGGGGGCTGCGGTGATAGGGAATCATTGGGGGGGAGTAAGTGCGAGTGAGGGGCGTGCGGCGGCGGGCAGGGGTGGGGGTCGGGTCATTTGCCGAAGGGCCAGAACAGGCGGGTGAGCTTGCCCAGCATGCCGGGCGGCGCGGCGCGTTCGGTTTCGAGGATTTGGGCGTAGCGGATCAGGCCGATGGCGGTGGCGTATTGCGGGTCTTTGAAGCTGGCCTGGACGCCACTGAGTTCGGGCGGCTCGGGCCGGTAAATGTCGCGCCCGAACACATCGAAGGCCAGCTCGCTGAAGCCCCGCATCAGGCTGGTGCCACCAGTTAGGAAGATGCCGGCGCCGATGCTCTTGACCGAATTTTCCGGCAGTCGCTGGTAGACCAGGCGGAGGGTTTCCTCGAGCCGTTGGCGGATGATCTCGTTGAGGATGCTGCGCTGCACCTCCACCTCCGCGAAGCCGCGCTCATCGACGAGCTTGGCGATGCCCACCGAGCGGGCCGGATCGGCCGAGGCGTCGCCCTCCATGATCTTGAGTTTTTCCGACTTGGAAAACGCCAGGCCGGTGACGAGGTGGATGTCGTTGGTGACGTGATCGCCCCCGACCGGGATGCAGCCGGAAGCGGCGATGGCCCCATCCAGATAGAGCGCGTAATCGGTGGTGCCGCCGCCGATGTCGATGACCAGCGCGCCGCGCTCGCGTTGTTCCTGATCGAGGGCCATCTGGGCGGTGGCGATCGGCGAAAAGACAATGTCATCGACTTCGAGCGGGGTTTCGCGCACCAGGCGGATGCTGTTTTGAATGCGCGTGCCGATGCCGTGCACAATGTGGAAATCCGCCTCGACGGTCTTGCCATAGAGTCCGACCGGGCTGGTCTTGTGCTCGAGTTCATCCAACATGTAGTTGCGGATGATCGGATGGAGATGGACGTGATCGGGCGGGATGTGAATGTCGCGGGCGATGGTGCGGGCTTCCTCGACATGTTCCGGGGCGACAATCGACTGGCCCTCGGGCAGGCGGAAGGTGCCGCGGCTGTTGATGCCTTGGATGTGCGCGCCGGTGACTGCCAGATAGACGCTGCCGATCTCCACATCGCTGGCGTCCTCGGCTTTGACCAGGGCGTCCTTGAGGCAGGCGCGGGCTTGCGGGAAGTCATAGATTTCGCCCTTGCGCACGCCGGCGGTTTTGGTGGTGCCGATGCCGAGGATCTTCACCGCGGTATCGGGCTTGACCTCACCGACGACGATGCAGGTTTTACTGGTGCCAATTTCCAGTCCGACATGAATTTTTGAGCGGCGTGCCATTGGGATAGAAATGGTTGAGGGGGATCACTCCCGGCCGAGCAACGCCTTGAGATCGCGGGTGTGGCGATCCGGGCGCTCGGCTTGGGCGGTGGGTTCGGCGACCGGAATGGCCCGCGGCGGGGACGCATCGCTGCTGCCGGCGCCGATGACGGTGATGGGGACGTTCTCCTTGGGAATGAGGTTGATGGTGGCGATGGCATAACCTTTGTTAGCGGCATGCTGCAGGGCGCTGCGCAGGTTGGCCACTTGCCGCGCATGATCGCCCAGTCCCACGGTGGCCACGGTGCCCGCGCGGGTGGTTAGGGCCAGCGACCAGGCATTGGCTTGTTTGACCGAGTCGATCCAAGGCGGGCCATCCGGGTCGCCGTCGTTGGTGCTGGCCAGCAGGCGCAGGCAGCGTTGCAACTCGGGTTGCTGGACTTTCTGGCCCATCACGATGGGTTGCTTGTCGCGCGCCGGCAACTCGATGATGGCTAGCGCCTCGGCTGCGGCCAATTGCCGGGCCGGACACGGATAGGCAATGTCATGGCTGTCCACCAGCATCCCCCCCGCCTGGCGCGCGGCGGGTTGGCCGGCGGCCGGGCAGGCCAGCCAGGCGCGCGGCGTGCGGGCGCTGACCCGCACCACCAAGGTGCCCGGCAGCCGCCGCTCGACCTGGGCGTCGGCAAGCTCCGGCAGGGATGTTAGGCGGCGGGCGATCGCCTTGCGATCGATCCGAAACAGGTTGGTGCGCAGATCGAGGCCGGTGATTCTAACAAAATCAAGCTCGTCAAGCGCCGGATTCGGGTTGAGGTCCACCACTTGCAAGCGGAAATCCGGATTGTCATAAAACGCCCGCTGCAGGCCCAACTGCACGCCCCAGCCGAGGCCGGCGAGGATGGCCAGCACGCAACCCGGCTTGATGCAGCGAAACAGCACCTTGAAAAGGCCGATGCGCAGCAGGCGGGTGGACCACACGCGGGCGTGCAGCACGTTGTTGCGGGCAGAGTTGCGGGATTTGGTGGATTGGCGCCTCATGGCAGGGGGGTGGGTTGGCGGCGGCGGCGGCGGGATGCGGGATCAGGCGGATAGTCTGCGGTTGAGTGAGAGTGTGGCAATGGCGAGACAGAGATCCGGGAAGGAAATGCCCACCGCCGCCGCCGCCTTGGGCAGCAAGCTCGTCTCGGTCATGCCGGGAATGGTGTTGGCCTCCAGCACAAACGGCCGGTTGTCCTTGTCTAACAAAACGTCGACCCGCGAGTAAATCTCGATGCCCAGCGCGCGGTGGGCGGCCAGGGCGGCTTGCTGGACCAGCAGGGTGGTGGCCGCATCCAGCGCGGCGGGGCAGAAGTAATCGCTGCCGGCGCTGCCACTGAGCCACGGGTATTTGTTAGCCAAGTCATAGAATCCGGAGCGGGGGGCGATGTGGACCACCGGCAGCGCGGCATCGTTGAGAATGCCCACGGTGAGCTCCTTGCCGTCGATGAATTCTTCCACCAGGATGTCATGGCCGTAGCGGGCGGCATCGGCCATGGCGGCCTGCGCGTCGGCCTGCTGGCGCACGACATGCACGCCGACGCTGGAGCCTTCGCGCGGCGGTTTGACGACAAAGGGTGCGGCCAACGCCGGCAAGCGCGGGCCGCCGGACACATCGACGATTTCGGCGCGCGGGGTGGGGACGTGGTGGGCCAGAAAGGCCGCTTTGGCTAGGTTCTTATCGAAGGCCAGGCGGCTGCTGGCGGCACCGGCGCCGGTGTAGGCGACGCCGAGGCGATCGAGCAGGTCCTGGAGTTGGCCGTCTTCGCCAAAGGTGCCGTGGATGACGTTGAAGGCCAGATCGGTGCCGGCGGGCAGCTCGAGGCGGGTGGTGGTGACGTCCACGGCCACCGCGTTGAGGCCGCGACCTAACAAGGCTTTGAGCACGGCGGCGCCGGAGGCCAGCGAGATCTCGCGCTCGGAACCCGGACCGCCCATCAGCACGGCGATTTTGTTAGATAGTGGCATGGGAGGAGAAGTTTTCAGGTGAAAGACAGAAGACTTTGAGACAGAAGACAGAAGACAAGAAAAAGAGGTGCCAGGGGTTCTGGTCTTCTGTCTGGGAGCGCAGCGTTCTTTTGTCCTGTGTCTTCATGTTAGAATTGTGCTTCGTCGTCGCCGAGGATTTTGACTTCGGTTTCCAGTTCGATGTGGCGGTGCAGGCGGGCTTGGTGGCGGATGGTTTCGATGAGGTTGAGCACATCGCTGGCGCTGGCGCCGCCTTGGTTGATGATGAAATTGCCATGCTGCTCGGAGACTGCGGCGTGGCCGCAGGTGGTGCCTTTGAGGCCGAGGGCATCGACGAGTTTGCCGGCGGGGAGGTCAGCGGGATTGCGGAAGACGCAACCGGCGGAGGCGGAGACCGGCTGGGTGGCGCGGCGTTTGTCGCGGCACTCATCCCAGCGTTGCTTGATGGTGGCCGAAGTCTCGGCTTTACCCCTGAACACCGCCTGCATGGCAAAATTGCGCCGCAGCTCGGGCACGTTGCGGTATTGCGCCACGATTTCCGCCCGCTCGCGGGTGCGGATCACGCCGTCTTCATCGAGGAAGGTGACGCGCACGATTTGGTCGAAGGTTTCCACCCCCATGGCCCCGGCATTCATCCGCAGCGCCCCGCCGACGTTGCCAGGAATCCCTTCCATCCACTCGAAGCCGCCTATGCCGTGGCCGGCGGCAAAGCCCGCCAGTTTCTTGAGCCGCACGCCCGCGCCGGCGACAATGAGGCCCTTGCCATCTAACGACACCTCGGAGAACACCCCGCCCGCAGGATGGATCACCGCGCCGCGGATGCCGCCATCGCGGACTAACAAGTTGGAGCCGCGGCCCACGACGCGCACCGGGATGCCGCGGGCGCGGCAGTATTCGACGAGAAAGGCGAAGCCATAGAAGCTGTGCGGCTCGAGCCAATATTGGGCGGGGCCGCCGACCAACAGGGTGGTGTGGCGCTTCATCGGTTCATAGAGGCTGCCGGTGATTTCGCCCGGCGGCATCAGGGCGCGCATTTCCTCGAGCACCTTGAGGTCGGCGGCGATGCGGCTGCCGGCTTCGTGGACATTGCCGGCACCGAGGGTGAGCAACAAATCGCCGGGTTTGAGGGCATTGCCGACGGCATGATGGGCGGTGGCGAGGTCAGGCACGGAGGTGGCGGGAACCACGCCGTGGCGGTTCATCGCGGCGATGAGGGTATCGCCGGAAATGTCTGGGATCGGGGTTTCGGAGGCCGCATAGACATCGGTGATGAATACCCGGTCGGCCGCTTGCAGCACCTTGCCGAAGTCGTCGGCCAGCGCCTGGGTGCGGGTGTAGCGGTGCGGTTGAAACAACACGATGAGTCGCTCCGGCTTGAGCGAGCGGGCGGTCTGCAAGGTGGCGGCCAGCTCGGATGGATGATGGCCGTAGTCATCGATGATGCGGTATTGCGCCGAGAGGTATTTGGTCTCGAAGCGGCGCTTGGCACCGGCAAAGGTGGCCAGCGCGCGGGCCACCAGCGCGAACTCGGCCCCGCAGCTATCTGCTAGAGCGATGGCGGCCAGGGCGTTGAGGATGTTGTGGTTGCCGGGGATGCCCAGCTCGATATCGCCGAGGATGGCGCCGCGTTTGCTGACCGTGAAGGCCGACGAGCCCTTGAGATCGCGCACCGCGGTGGCCGTGAAGTCGGCATCCTCCCAGCCGTAGGACAGCGCGTTGGCACGGCCGCTGCAGACGTCGTGGGCCACCGGGTCTTCGGCGCAATACACCAGGGTGCCGGTGGTTTGATTGGCGAGGGTGGTGAAGACCTCGCGGATGTGGTCGAGATCCCGATAGAAATCGAGGTGCTCGGATTCGATGTTGAGGATGACGGCGTGCGCGGGATGATAGAGCGCCAGTGTGCCATCGCTCTCATCCCCCTCGGCCACCATGTGGGTGCCCTCCGCGACCCAGCGGGCGTTGCTGCCCAGAATCGGGATTTCCGCGCCGACGTAGTGGCTGGGTTTCATGCCGGCTTCACGCAAGGCATGGGCGGTCATCGCCGAGGTGGTGGTTTTGCCGTGGGTGCCGGCAATGATGATGCCTTGCTTGGTGTGGAGGATGGCCGCCAGACACTCGGCTCGGCGCAACAGCGGGACGCCGCCGGCCAGCGCCGCGGCATAGGCCGGATTGGCCGGGCGGATGGCCGAGGAATAGACGACGAGATCCGCGCCTTTGACCGCGCTCGCCGTGTGGGGCGAGGAGAAAACCAGCCCCACGCCCTGCATCCGCTCGGTTTCCGCGGTGGTGACCCGATCCGAGCCGCTGACCTTGTGGCCCAGCCCTAACAAGAGGAGGGCGAGCCCGCTCATGCCCGAGCCGGCCACCCCGATGAGGTGAATGTGTAGGGGTTGCTCGTGCCGGGTGAGGCGTTGGGTCAGATCGGTCATGGGGCGGAAAAGCTGGATTCGATGGCGGTGCAGACCCGCGCGGCGGCATCCGGAATGGCGAGGGCGAGGGCCGCCTGGCGCATCCGGTCGCGGGTTGCTTGGTCTAGCAGAATCGTGGCGGCCTGGGCGGCGAGTTGCTCCGCGCTGAGGTCGCGTTCCTGGATGAGGGTGGCGGCGCCGGCCCGCGCGAAGACTTCGGCGTTGCGGGTTTGGTGGTCGTCGGCGGCAAACGGATAGGGCACCAGGATCGAGGGCAGGCCGGCGAGCGCGATTTCAGTTAGGCTCGACGCGCCGGCACGGGCGATGACGAGGTCGGCGATGGCGTAGGCGGCGGGCATGTCGTCACAGAAGCCGAGCACTTGATAGCCGGCGCGGCCGGCGGAAATTTGCGCGACGCGGGCACAGTCCGAGGTGCCGGCGATATGCAGCACCTGGGTGGCCGGCGGCAAGTTGGCGGCGGCTTGGGCGCACAGTTCGTTGAGGCGGTGGGCACCTTGGCTGCCGCCGGTGACCACCACCGTCGGCCGGGTCGGGTCCAGGCCGAAGCGGGCGGCGGCTTGGGCCCGCGGCGGCAGGTGCGAAATTTCCGGGCGGGCGGGGGTGCCGGTGGTGAGCGTCGCGCGGTTGGGGAAAAATGTCTTGGCCGCCTCCAGGCCGAGGAGCACGCCACTGCAGAACCGGCTGGTGAGCACATTGGCGCGGCCGGGCCGGGCGTTGGAATCGTGAATGAACGTCTTGAGGCCGAGCCTGTGGCCGGCGAAAACCGGCGGCAGCGAGGTGAAGCCGCCCATGCCGAGCACCGCCTCGGCACCGAACTCGCGGAGCAGGCGCTGGCATTGGCGCACCGAACGCCACAGCGTCCACAAAAACGCCAGCATGCGCGGCGATAGCGTGGGTGGCTTGGCCACCGCCGGGATGGCCGCAAAGCGCAGGTGCCGGTATTTCGCGCTCGCCTCGGCATCCACGGGCTTTTCCGAAATCAACAACAACACCTCATGGCCGCGCCCCAGCAACGCCTCGGCTACCGCTATGCCGGGGAATAGATGGCCGCCTGTGCCGCCACAGGCAATGAGGATTTTACGGGACTTGGGCACGGGCGTAAGGATCAAGCAACGGCTACCGACATGCCAAAACCGGTTTGGCCACGCCTGAGGGAGATTTGAAACAAATCTTGATAATTCGGCAATCCATAATGTGGGCCGATGGAAAGTTTTTTTTCCCTCACAGCTGCCTGCGGACCTGGTCGGTGACGTACCATTCTTCGACCTTGAGGCGGGCCCAGGGGGTTTTGCGGAGGAAGGTGAGACTGGATTTGAGGGTCGGTTCAAACAGAAAACACCGGATCGGAATGCGCCGGCTCATTTCGTCCCAGCCGTGCCGGTCCACCAGATAGCGCACGATGGTTTCCAAGGTGACGCCATGCAGCGGGTCATTGGGATGGGAGGCGGGCGAGGGCATGGCTAAAGGAGTGACTGGGCGGCTCGGCGGTTCGGCGGCACTTGGCGGCTGGGCGGCTCGGCGGCAAGCGCACGATCACCGCCACGGGAAAAATGTCAAATGCCTTCCCCAAGCCGCTGCCCTCTCCCACCGCTGGCCGTGCTGGCCGCGCCTCGCCGCGCGCTGCCTATCCCGCTGGCGGGCGGCAGCCTTTCTAACATTCCAGGCAGCGCTTGACCGCCTCGCGCTTGAGACGCAGTTCGCGCCATTCGTTGACCAGGCGGCTGGCCTCAATGATGCCGCACCCGGCAGGCAGCACCAGCTCGCGGTCATGCCACCAGATGCCCCGAATGGCAACCACCGCATCGAAACGACCGTGGTGCCAGACGCCGAACGGCGCGCCGAATTCCGCCGGGCAACCGAGCCGGGCGCGCCAATCTAACAACATGGCGAGGGTCTCCGCAGTGCGCGGCAGCGGCCCGAGCGCCGGGGTCGGGTGGAGGCGTTTGACCAGGGCGGCGGGGCTTTGCGCCTGTGTGAGATCCAGCCGCAGCCGGGTGAGGAAGTGGACGATGCTGCCGAGATCGAGGATGTCGCGCGGCTGGCGCTCGAGGCACCCCAAATCGGTGAGCTTGGCGACCAGGGTTTGGGCCACGTATTCGTGCTCGCGGATTTCCTTCTCATCCACGGCGAAAACCTCCCGATCATCGCATCGGGCGGTGCCCGCCAAGGCCATGGTTTCCAGGTGCAGCCCGTCTAACGAAATGAGCAACTCGGGGGTGGCCCCGGCAAATCCGGCGGCACCCTCGGACCAGCCAAACGAGCACAGCGGCGCGGCTTGCCGCGCCATGGCGGCGATGATGGCGGCCCCGGGCGCGGCATCGCCGCACCCGGTTTCGGTGACCACCGGCACGGTTTTTTCAAACAAGCCGCTCTGAATCGCCGCCATCACCTCGTGAAACACCCCGGCAAACGGCCCGCCATCAGGCGGTTGCCAGTGGCAGCACGGCGGCGGCACCGCGGCATGCCGCGCCGCGAATTCGTGGCTGCTGGTGACTTCGACCGCCGCCGGGATTTTCCACGGCTGCGCATCGCGCAAAGCGAAATCCTGCAGGTAAAACGCCGTGCCGGCGGCCGGCATCACGGCGGTCGCGGCAAACGGGCCATGCCCGATCACCACGCTGCCGTCACGCCGCGCCAGCCATGCCATCGGTTTGGAGTGGGTTGCCATGTGTGCCTTGTACCGGCAGCGTGCGCCAGCCCCGCTGGCCCTGCAAGCCGGATTGCAGGTTTAATCCAGCCCGAGTTTCTTGTCATGAGGCTGTGGCCGGTTTTGAGCACGTAGTCGCCGCATGGTTCCGTGAAGAGGATTTCACGGAGAAGGTGGCTTTCTTCTATCAAACTTCCAACTCACCTAAAAGGTGAATGACCAAAAATCCATGACCCTTTCCTAATCCGTAAAATCGGTGAAATCCGTGGTTTCCATTTTCCGATCCAGGGTGATGGAAATGCCGACCGCTTGCAGTCTTGCCGCCGCCGGGTGCACCGCGGCGCGGCCACCCCGCGCGGTGGCACCGGCCAGTCCTCACCAGGTCTTGACGTCGTCGGTGGTGCCGAGTTTCTTGTCGGCGCCTGGGGAATAGACGGCGACGCGGCGGCCGTTGAGCATCACGGTTTTCGATCCGAGGGTCACCCGCAGGCGCTCCTCATAATTAATGTCCAGTTCGACGGTGAAGGGGCTGCCCCAGGAGTCATACAGGCCTTCGGCGGCCCGGCCGTTGCTATTGTAGAGCAAGCCTTTGGAGCGGGTCTTGGTTTCCACCGCGCTCAACAACTTGATCATGCGGGTGTTTTGAACCTTGCTGGACGTCTCCTCAAGCCCGAGCAGGACGTTGAGCAATCTCACCCCCTCGCCGCTGTCGGTCTTCACTTTGTAGGGCACATCCGGCAGACTGCCATATTCGGTGTAGAAATTGTTGACGGCGTTTTCCAGCGCGCGTGCGGTGGCCACCGAGGACAGTTTTTTGGCATGGTTCATGGCGACGATGCCGGCGGAAAAGCCGGCGGCGGCGAGCACCACAATGATGGCGATGACGACGAGTAACTCAATGAGGGTGAAGCCAAGGCGGCGGCGGGATGCTGGGGGGGTCATGAGGGATGGTGGATTTGGGCTTGCGCGGGCCGAGTCTAAGGGAATTGGCCAACGATGGCAATGCAAACAATCACGCTGCCATCACAACCGCACACCCTAAACCCGGGCCCGCCGCAGGCAACCCGAAAATTCCCCCGGAATTGCCGGATGGTTTGTCGCTGCGCCCAGCAGGGGGCTTGACAAAACACGCCGCCATTGAGGGCCTGGCCGGGGTGCTCATCGCCGCGGGGGGGTACGGGAATTCTGTTGGAATATGGGGCCCGTGGCCGCCCCAAGCCTCGGTCCGCGCAGGGTTGATGTAACATTCGTCCGGTGCCGGACGTATCCAATCGCGATGAAAACCAGAACCTTGCCTTTCCGGATGCATCTCTTCTGTGTCGTCGCAGTGAGCCTCAGCATTGCCGCGCCTACAGACGCGGCGGAGCCCCAAACTAACCAACCAGCAGCGCTCGCCCGCGTGCCAGCGGGGGCCGCCGAACCGGTGGTCGAGGTGATCCGCACCAAGCGGGCCGGCACCGTGGTGGCCTTGCTGGTCAAGCCGGGGGATGTGGTGAGCAAGGATCAGGTGCTGGGCCACATCGAACTGGACGCGGCCAAGTTGAGCGTCGATACGGCGCGGGCCAATCTGGAGGCCACCGGTACCTTGGACCAAATGTTCTGGCAATATCAGGCGCTGACCGTCACCCGCGGCGAAATGGAGGAGGCCGTGCGCAAACGCACCGCGCCCAAGTCCCGCCTGCAATATGCCCTCCACATGGAAAAATGGGCCAAAGCCCAGCTCGAGGCCCAACAGGATCTCAAGAAGGTGCAGAAGATCAACTTCGAACACTATCAGAACGAGTACGAATCGCGGTTCTTCCGCGCCCCCATCGAGGGCGTGGTCACCGAGGTGAAAGTCGCCGTGGGGCAGGTCGTCGGCATCGGCGCGGTGGCCTTCACCGTGTCTAACGAAAGCCGCCTGTCGGTGCCCGTCGCGGTGCCGGTTCCGGCTGCTGCCGCCGCGCTGCAAGCCGGCAAGCTCTCGCTGCGGGCCGAGCCGGGGCAACCGACAATCTGGGCGAAGGTGGCCGGGGGCAGCGGGCATCCCAGCACGCCCGGCGTGAAAAAAAGCCTCCACTTGTCGGTCAATAAGTCCGACCTGCCGGCGGGCGTGGCGTGCAAGGCCCTCAAGGTTGAAGTGCTGGTGCCGGATGGCTGCGCCACCGGCAGGCGCGGCGGCGCGGCGTGAAGCTGCGGCGCGGCGTGAAGCTGCGGCCCGCGGGGTTGCCGGATGCAGCCGGCTGCAGCCAAGACCCGGGACGGCGCCCCCTCGAGGGCGGCAACCCGCCCGCTGGCAGCGCCGGGGCAAACTAACTCCCGTTGCAAATCGTGGCCACGCGTTTACGCTGACCCATGACAAGGGTGTTGCTGCTCTATCCGGAATTCCCGAATACCTTTTGGAGTTTTAAGCATGCGCTGAAGTTCGTGCGCAAGCGGGCCGCCTTGCCGCCGCTCGGGCTGTTGACGGTGGCGGCGATGCTGCCAGCCGGCTGGGGCAAGCGCCTCATCGACCTGAATGTGGCCAAACTGAGCGAGGCCGACCTGGCGTGGGCGGACTTGGTGTTAGTCAGCGGGATGGTCGCGCAACGGGAGTCGGCGCGGGCGTTGATCGCACGTTGTCACGCGGCAGGCAAAACGGTGGTCGCTGGCGGGCCGCTGTTCTCCAGCGAGCACGCGGACTTTGCGGGCGTGGATCATTTCATCCTCAACGAGGCCGAAATCACCCTGCCCGAGTTCTTGCACGACCTCGCCGCCGGCCGACCCCGGCACCTCTACACCACCACCGGGCTGCCGGACTTGAGTGCCACCCCGGTGCCAATGTGGGAATTGGCCGACCTGCGCCGCTACGGATCGATGTGCTTGCAGTATTCGCGGGGTTGTCCGTTTGACTGCGAATTCTGTGACATCACGGCCAAGTTCGGCCACCGCAGCCGCACCAAGTCCGCGGCGCAAGTGCTTGCGGAACTCGACGCGCTGGCGGCCGCCGGTTGGCGCGGGCCGGTGTTTTTCGTCGATGACAACTTCATCGGCAACAAGCGCAAACTGCGCGAGGAATTGCTGCCCGCACTCACCGCCTGGCAGCGCAACCACCGCCACCGCTTCACCTTTTACACCGAGGCATCCATCAACCTCGCCGACGACGAGGCGTTGACCCGCGCCATCGTGGCGGCCGGGTTTGATGCCGTGTTCATCGGCATCGAAACGCCCGACGATGCCGGCCTGGCCGAATGCAACAAACGCCAAAACCGCGGCCGGGACATGTTAGCCGACATCCGCCGCTTGCAGCGCGCCGGCTTGGAAGTGCAGGGCGGCTTCATCGTCGGATTCGATTCGGACACCCAGTCGATTTTCCGCCGGCAGCTGGAGTTCATCCAGAACAGCGGGATTGTCACGGCCATGGTGGGCATGCTCACCGCTCTGCCTGGCACCCGGTTGTTTGAGCGCTTGCAGCGCGAGGGGCGCTTGCTTGGCCCCTCAAGCGGCAACAATAGCGACGGCACCACCAATTTCCTGCCGCGCATGGACCTGCAAGCGTTGCGCGACGGCTATCGCAACTTGATGGCGACACTTTACGCCCCCCGGGCCTATTACCGGCGCGTGCGGACGTTTTTGCGCGAATTCCATCCGCCGGCGCTGGCGATTCGTTTCGATCCGGCAACACTTGCCGCCATGATCCGTTCCGCGGTCGGCCTCGGCCTGTTCGGCCGCGAGCGGCTCCACTATTGGCACTTGCTGGCGTGGACGTGTTGCCGGCGGCCGTTGTTGTTGCCTGTCGCCGTCAAACTCGCCATCTACGGCCACCATTTCCGCCGCTGTGCCGCCAGCTTGACCAAGTGAGGTGTGAATGCCCACCCTCTGCAGTTGGGAGCAACACAAGCGCCAACCCACCCGGCCACCTCACCCAATCCCCTTCTGCAAATCCCTAACACTCCACAGCCGCCCGGCCGCGGCTGCCGCGTGGCCCCGCAGTTTCCGCGCCCCGCTCGTGCGCTTCTCCGCCCTAACCGGATTCAAGTCGATATATGCCGCCATCGTGCGCGATGCCACCCCGTCTTCCACCAGCACGCATCTCACCGAACTGCCATCTAAAACCACCATGTCAAGGGCGTTTTCCACAAGAGGAGACTTCACATGCAAGAGGGGACCTCACTTGCACTTGCATCGGGTGAGAAGGGCATTGGTCCCGGCGCCTGCAGCACCTGGAGTTTCCACTCCCTGCCATCCAAACGCCACCTTGACATGACGCCGATACTTAGCTAGCCTAGCTCACCATGATCACAGCCAACATGCACGAAGCCAAGAGCCGCCTTTCCGCCTTGGTCAAAGCTGTCGAGGAAGATGGCGAAACGGTCATCCTTTGCCGCAATGGCAAGCAAGTCGCCGCAATCCAGCCATGGTCCCCTGCCCCGCAAAAGGTCAAACGCCTGCCCAGACCCACTGTCACCCTCAAGGTGAAGTTCGCTCCCGGTTACGATCCAACCGAAGGTGCCTCAGAGGAAGAATGGCCATCCGAATACCGATGATTTTATTCGACACATGCACCCTGCTCTGGCTTTCCTCAGACCAGGCCAGGCTGAGCCAAGCTGCGGTTTCCGCCTGGGAAAATTCCAGTGACAGGCGTTACCTCAGTGCCATTTCAATATTTGAGATCGCCCAGAAAGTCGCCAGCAAGAAACTCTCCCTGCCCCAAACCCTGTCAAAGTGGCGTCAGGAGCTGGCCCGGCTGTTCTCACTGGAGGAAATCCCGGTGAACTCCTCCGTCGCTATCAAAGCCGCGGCGCTGCCTCCCATCCACAAGGACCCCTTTGATCGCCTCATTATCGCCACCGCCTTGATCCACAAGCTCACCATCGTCACCTGCGATGAGAAAATCATCCAATACCCGCGCCTCAAAACCCTCTGGTAACAACTTTCCCGGACATTCTCCATCCTCTATCTCCAATCCTCGATCCATCATCCCCCCATGACCATACGCACCCGTTTCGCTCCCTCGCCCACCGGCTATTTGCACGTAGGCGGGGCCCGCACCGCCTTGTTCAATTGGTTGTTTGCCCGCAGCCAGGGTGGCACCTTCGTGTTGCGGGTAGAGGACACCGATGAGGCGCGCAACACCGACGCGGCGCGGCAAGCGATTTTTGATGGCATGGAGTGGCTCGGGCTCGACTGGGATGAAGGGCCGGGCATCGGCGGGGCCTATGGGCCGTATTTTCAGAGTGAGCGCAAGGGGATCTACGACGCATGGTTTGACAAGCTGCACGCGGCCGGCCGCCTCTATGAGGACGCGGGGGCGTGGCGGTTCCGGTTTGAGCGCCGGCCGGTGACCATGCGTGACTTGGTGTGTGGCGAGGTGACCATTGATTATCGCGATGAATCCAACACCCCGGACATGGTGATCCGGCGCTCGGATGGCTCGTATGTGTTCCACTTTGTCAATGTGGTGGATGATTTGGAAATGGCCATCAGCCATGTGATCCGCGGCGAGGATCATTTGATGAACACGCCCAAGCACCTGCAATTGATTGAAGCGCTGGGCGGCGTGGCGCCCCACTACGCGCACATTCCGCTGATCCTCAATCCGGACGGCTCGAAGATGTCCAAGCGCGATGCCGGCGCGGCGGTCGGGGATTATCCCCGCCAGGGCTTCCTCGCGGCGGCGGTGGTCAATTTCATCGCCTTGCTGGGCTGGTCGTCCAAGACCGAGGAGGAAATTTTCACCCTCAAGGAGCTTGTGGCGCGCTTCTCACTGGAAGCCGTCAACCGCGCCCCGGCCCGCTTCGACCTGGAGAAATGCCGTTGGGTCAATCAGCAGCATCTGGCAAAATTGAGCGAATCCGCCTTCGCCGCGCTGGCGGAGCCGTTTGTGCGGCAGGCCGGCCTGCCGGTGCCAGACCATTTTGTGGCGGTCGCCGCCGCGGTCAAAGACAAGGTGCGGCTGCTGAGTGAAGTGCCGGATGCGGCGGCCTTTCTTTTGACAGAGCAGATTCCGTTGGATGAGGCGGTGGTGGCCAAGGTCGGCGGCGCCGCCGCTGGCTTGTTAGAAAAGCTGGCGGTGGCCTTTGAAGGGATCGGCGAATGGTCGGGCCACGAGGCAAAAGCGGCCTTGCACGAGGTGGCGGTGGCCGCCGGGGTCAAGCCGGGCCAGTTGATGTTTCCGCTGCGCGCGGCGTTGTCCGGGCGCGCCCACGGTCCCGATCTGGGCGCCATCCTCGGCCTGTTAGGCCGTGCCCGCAGCATTGCGCGCCTGCGCGAGTTTGCGAGAGTGCTGGCGCACGGATAGCCGGCAGCCGACAAGTGAAAACAGACCACCCTCATGCCCGAAGTATACACGCTGAATGATCTCGTCTCGCGGGAGGTGCTTGATGCCGGGGAGGTCAAGCCGGCGCGGTTGGCGGTGATTGGCTGGCCGATTGCGCACTCGGCCTCGCCGCAGATGCAGCAGGCGGCGTTGGACGCGGCGGGGATTCCTGCGCGTTACGTGCGCCTTGAGGTGGCGCGCGGCAGGGTGGGGGAGGCGCTGGCGCGGATGGGTGAGCTCGGGTTCATCGGCTGCAATGTGACGGTGCCGCACAAATTGGAGGTGATGGCGGCCTGTGATGTGGTGGACGCCGCGGCGCAGGGGTTGGGGGCGGTCAACGCGGTGAGTTTCGAGGCGGAGCGGACGCGGGGCTTCAACACCGACGGGCCGGGTTTTGAGCGGGCTATTGCCGACGAGTTTGGAGTGGCGCTGGGGGCGCTCAAGGTGGTTGTTTTCGGTGCTGGCGGCGGTGCCGGCCAAGCGCTTGCCGCGCAATGTGTGATGCAGGGGGTGGCGCGCCTGGTCATCGTCAACCGGACGCTTGACAAGTTGTGGCCGCTGGCGTCGCGGTTGCAGGCGTTGGCACCGGGCTGCGAGCTCACGGCGCTGTCGTTGCACGATCCCGCGCTGGCCGAGACCTGCCTCGGGGGGGATTTGCTCGTCAATGCCTCGTCGGTCGGCTTGCACCCCGGCGAGCCATCGATTGTGCCGGCGGCTTGCCTGCGGGCCGGACATTTGGTGTACGACTGTGTCTATCAGCCGACGCCGACTCCGTTGTTAGAGCAGGCCGCCGCGCGGGGTTGCCGCACGGCGAGTGGGCGGTCGATGCTGTTGCATCAAGGCGCGCTGGCCTTCCAACAATGGTTTCCGGGCAGCGCGCCGCTGGCGGTGATGCGCGCCGCCCTGGCTGGTGCCAGCGGCGGGCGCTGAGCTAATTGGACGCTGGCGCTGACCCTGGCGCTGACGGTGGCGCTGACGGTGGTAGCGCGGGGGTGGTGTCACTGAGCGTGAGCCAGTGGCAGGCCAGGACGGAGACCAACTCGAAGGCGTGGGCGGAGTCGGCGGTGGCAGGCAGGCGGCGGATGCGCACCCGCACGCGGATCATGTCGGGAGCGTCCAGCGAGGCGAGTTTGGAGCCGAACGGGGTTAGGCCTTGTTCCTGTTGTTTGAATGCGGCGGTGAGGAGTTGGCCATCGGGGCTATCGCGGCGGATGAGGAATTCCGGCGAGGGGACGCCGGTTTGTTCCGGGTAGCCGAAGCGCGGCGCATAAAACACCAAACTCATGTGGCTCGCCTCGCTGCGTTCCTTGACCAGGCGCTCGCGGGCTAGCAGCCGGAATTCGAGTTCGGTCTCGCCGGCGCCGCTGAGAAAGAGCGACCATGGGTAATCGCAGTAGCGTGCAAAGTGTTCCCAATCGAGGCGCCACTCGCCGTTTTGTTGGACAAAAACGCAGTTGAGGGCGCGTCCGTCCGCCGCCAGCCAGCGGCTCTCCACGGCCTGGCCGGCCGGCAAATTCAGCAGGGTGTTGGTGGTGTTGGTGAGGGTTTTGGGATCCAGCCGGGTCAGGGGATTGAGGTCATAGAAGCGCGCCATTCGGCCGGCGGTGGCCACCGGATTGAGCACGAATTGGTTGCGCTCTTCGGGTGTGCCTGCATTGAGAAAGCGGCCGAGGGCAGCGTAGCAAGCCGGCAGTGCTTGGTTGAGCTGGACGAACGATTCGTCGCCGGTGGTCCCTTTCATTGTGGCGGCGGCGGAAGTGGCCGGTGTGCGTTCCGCATCACCGCCCCAGATGAAGCGGACCGCGAACACGATGAGGCCCATCATCAGCAGCCAGCCGAGCACGATTTTGATCATGAGGTAATTGCGGGGTGGCCGCCGGGTGGCGGTTTTCGGGCGCTTTGGGCTGCCTGCGGCAGGCGGGGGCGCGGCGGCGGGTGGTGGCGGGGTCGTTCGTGCCGACGCTGCATCCACCCCCAGTGAGGGGATGCGTCCACACTTGGTGCAACGGCGGTCCGGGGCCTCACCGACGGGCGCCTTGAAGAGCAAGCCGCAACGACCGCAGTGATACCATGCCAAGTTTTCTTCGCTCACGGGGCAAGTTTAGGGCGAAACCCAGTCAATGTGAAGCAACTCTCCGATGAGCCATTGATTTTTTTGCGCGCCGGCAGGAGCGGGGGTCAAGCGCAGGGTCATGGGCAGTTGTGCGGCGGTCTCGTCGTCTCGCGTCGCCGCATCGAAGGCATGCAGCAGGGCGGCGGCGGCGGTGCCGTTGGCTGGCGCGTAGCCCCAAATGACGTGGGCCCGATCTGGCGCGAGCACTTTGTATGAGCGGTACTCCGTTTCCGGGAATCTCTGTGAATAGAAATTTTCCGGGGCAAGGTAGGCCCGGATGACGCCGCCGGAGCCTACGCCGCGCTCAAGGGTTGCGAACTCGGTGTCGCCCAGTCCTTGGGTGGCCTCCCAGTCGATCTGCAAGGTTTTCCCGAGGCGGACGAAATACACCCGGAACGGGGTGAAGTCCGGTTTGCGTCCGCACAACTGCCCGTAGGCCAGCCCGCCCTCCATAATGACCTTCCAGGCCGCTTCGCGCGGCGGTTGCCAGTCGGCCGGAGCATGCCACGGTTGCCAGTCCTGGGTGAGGCGCGGGGCCAATCGCGCGGCATCGCGGATCAGCGGCACGACCTCTGCCACAGTCGTGGCCTTGGCATAGGCCGCGACCATGGCGCGGGCGGTTTCTTCGCACGGCCCGTCCAGTTCAAAGCCATCGACTTGTTTGATCGGCACCTCCTCGGCCAAGGCGAGGACGGGCGCCGCCGGCTTCTTTTTTTGCGATAGAAACAACTCTTGGGCAGCCAGCGCCGCCATCAGCAAGAGTGCTGCGCCCGCTCCGGCCAGCACCAACCACCGCAGCGGGTGGTGGCGGTCCCGCCCCCAATCCTGCCCTTCGCCATGCAGGTGGAGCGGTTCTTGCCGCACGGTCAGAGTCCAGGCTGGAATGGTGTTGGCGGCTTGAAACGGCCCCTCGTCCGGCGCCTGAGCCAACTTCATCACCTCCCCGCCGTATTCCTTGATTGCCAGCCGTGCCATGGGTGGCGCCGCGCGCGGCGCCGGCGCCGCCACGTCAATGCGCAAGCCGCCCGCTGCCGGCGGCCGGGGCATGGCGTTGGCAATTCCAGGCACGGCTGCCCCCCGCTTGTCCGGCAGCACCATTGCGCCAGACTCGCGCGCCGGGGGCGCCAGGCCCTCGTCATCCCACACATCCGCCGCCGAAACGGCCGGGACGTGATTGTTAGGGTCGTGAAGGTCGGCAGCCATCGGAAATCCCACACCTGGGAAGCGGGGGTAGCTTGCCCGGCAGGTGGCCGGGTTGCAAGCCGGCAAGTCGCTGAATTCAAATGAGGAGGAGGTGTGCGCCTTCATCTGTCTGGGCGCGGCGGCCGTGGAGAAGCTCGCGCCAATCCGCAGCATCCTGCAAATGCCGGAGCCCGCGCAATGGGAGTGAAAGCAATTCACATGCGAGCGGGAGGCCCCGGGCCCGACTCATCCGTGCCGCCGTGCCACCGCCGGTGGCACCCGGCGGCTTCGTCCAACACCTATGCTCTCAACTGAGAGCCTTGATGCGCTGTCGCGATCAATGCTATCTCTGGGGTTGGGTGTTTATTCATAGTGCGTCCAAAGCCTGATGACCTTCACCACCCGTTGTCCTTCATGAACTTGATAGACCAACCGATGCTGGAGATTGAGACGTCGCGAATAGGCTCCCTTGAGATCTCCAACCAGTGCTTCGAATGGCGGTGGGTCCGCGAATGGATTCTCGCCAATGACCTTCAGCACTTCCCTGGCCTTTTGGGCCAGCGAGCTGCCCTTGAGCTTCTTCGCATCCTTCTTCGCCTGCTTGGTGTAGACCAGTTCGTAGTTCACAGGTCAATCTCTCGGCTACAGTTGGCGAGCGGTACATCCATTCCTTGGCGGATCGAGTCTCTCATTCCAGGCATGCTGACAAGGTACAGCGTCTCTTGGATTGCTCTCCAGTCAGCCTCACCAACCAATACGGCATTGCCCCGCCTCCCGGTAATGTGAACCGGTTCGTGGTCGGAAACCGCAGCATCAATGACCCGATAGAGGTCTGAACGGGCGGAAGTAGCTGTGATGGTCTTCATGCGGGAACCGTGCGCTATCCCGTGCGGTTTGCAAGGGCGATCTTTGCGCACCCAACGTGCGGGCCTGCCACCGGCAACCGGGGGCTGACCTTCGACGTGGGGGGGAGGGTTGATCTTTCACGGCTTGCGGCTTGCGCCCGACGACGCGCAATAATGCCTTGGCCGGACCTTCGGGTGCCCTTCGTCCTTGCTCCCAGTTCTGAAGCGTCCTGATGCTGACGCCGATCATTTGTGAAAAGTCGGACTGAGTAAGGCCGGGCCGTTCTCTGAGCGCTCTCAATTGAGCGGGAGTCAGATCGGTTTGTTTGTTCTTCGGGTAGGCCGTCAGCATGAAAGCTGTGTCACCCTGCCATCCACTACTTGTTCGCCTTGTTGAAGTTACTTGTTGAGAGCCCACAGAATCAGCAGGAACAGCGGTACAAACAAGAGCAAAAACCAGCCACCCCAACGAAGGAATGTCGGATGTGATTGTTCATCAATGGGTCGCCCTCCTCCCCAAAGGACTCCGGTGTAGGCCGCCATCGCGTCGGAGAACCAAATACAACTTGTCGGCAATAAGAAGTATGCGGCTGTCTTGAATGCTTGGCCGCACCCGTGCCTGTAAAATGCTAGACCAAACCAAACGGCATAGACGATTCCACAAGCGATTCGATGCGCTTTCTGCTTTTTGTCGACGGCGTATTCTCCTTCAACATTCATCTATTTGTTAATTGCCCAACGCTAATATGCTGGCACCGGCGGAGATTGAAAGGAATTTGTCATGAGACATTTCGAGCTAAACGCCGGTTGCCCAGCCATGCCTTGTGGGGCTCTTACTGACTAGTCCTTGGCATAGACTACACTTGGGGCACGAAAGAATGATCTTACAAGTTTTGGGTTTGATTTAATGTTAGCCATATCTGTGATAACTCTTTCCTTGAGGGATTCGTTTTGTTTGAGAGGCTTCTTCGAC
>CAIZNN010000257.1 GCA_903934285.1 Akkermansiaceae bacterium
TGCTGGTCGGCAACGGAGTCGACCCCACCGAACAGCGCAGCGTCACCGTGCCGGTGGTGTCGGGCGAGCGCGCAGGGTTCGCTTGGTGGACGTCCGACGATGGCGTGAAAGCCACCCTGCGGGCAGGTGAAAAACCGGACAAGGCGCCCGCCTCGAAAGTCTTGTTAGCCGCGCGCCGCATCGATGGCGACGGCCACGCCGCTATCGACGCAAAAGTGCCGGATCGCGACCATGGCATGGACGGGCGCCTGGTGGACCTCGCCGAGGTCGATGCGGCGGTGCCCACGCCAGCCGACGAGAGCCGCGCGGCGTGGCGCTATTTCCACGATCTAACTACCCGCAGCGAGCTCGTGCCAGTCGATGTGACCACCGGCGAGCTGCGCAGATGCCTGAACATGAAACTGGATTGGCTCAACACCCTGAGCCCGACGGCGCGCACCAAGGAAGGCACCTTTGGCAAAATGAAAAACGCCCTCGCCGATTACCGGTTGTTTTCATGGGACCAACTGCGGAATTACGAAAGTTTGTCGCGCGCCTCGAGCATGCTCACGTTCAACTCGTCGACCGGGCGGCCGACCATCCGCACCTACAAGCAATTCGGCTATTCCACCGCCGGTTCGCCCGGCGAGCCGGAATGGAATCCGATCCAGAGTGAGGACCGCTTCCGGGTGCAGCCGGTGTTGCTCAAATTGTGCTACGTGATGAGCTACGCCACCGAGCGCATCGCCAATCCCTTGGTGGCCAGCAAGCCGCTGGCCCTGCGCTTCTATATCTATCCGTTAGCCGTGTTGTGGAACCCCTACAATGTGGACCTGCTGGTGCCGGAATTCTCGGCGGCTGGCGGCTGCCCGCTGACTTTCAACGTCAACAAGGGCGGCATCGAACCGGTCACCGTCGATATGACCAAAAACCAAACCGGCACCTTCATTGGCTTCGGCCCGGAGATGGGCGGCACCAAGAAGCTGTCCGATCTGATCATTCCCGCCGGGGGCACCCTGGTGCTCTACCCCCAGGTGGTGGATTGGATGAACCGGCCCGATGACTACCGCAACGGGTTCAGATGGCACTACTACATCTGGGGCGAGACCGGCAAATTCAATCTCGGCGACAACAATTTCGGCGGAGTGGTCAAGAACCTGCGGGGCAATCAAGAGACGGCCTATTTCCATTCCATCGCCGGCAGTGAAATCATGGGTGCGGCGGGCGATCCTCTCAAGGTTCAAGTCGAGGGCCCGAGCGGGCGCAGTGTTGAGAATCTGGTCGAGTCGAGCTTCAGCATCACCGGCCAGCATTCCGACTGGTGTGGCAGCAACGGGTCGCGCACCGATACCCTTGAAACGTCCATACGATTCGGCAACAGCACCGTCGCGTCCTTCAAAGCAGAGACAGATGGCTCCAGCCCGCAGGTCAGCTTGATCGCGCCATCGGAAATCCCCAGCCGCACCTTCGGTCAGGTGGAGGGCCGGCCCACGCCCATCGTGCTCTTCGAGGCCTACCGCAAGGCGGCCGATGAGGATCTGTTTCCCGCCAAGCTCGGGTCGTTCTCGGTGGCCGGCAACCCGATCCATGGCCTCACCAGCAAAAATCAGGGCACCGCGGACGTGGTCACGCCATGGTTCGAGTGCCCCTACACCTACCGCTACAGCTCGGTGAATTCGTGGCTGGACGTCACCAAAACCTTCCAACTGCCGCCCGATCGCGACGACCGCGTGTATTTCGGTGCCAGTTATTCGCCACGTGGCCAGATCAATGTGGTCGACCAGGAAATCCCCGTCACGCCGTTGGTTTCCATCGCCCAACTCCAACACCTGCCGATGTTCGACTACCGGCCGACCTACGACCCCAAAATCGCGAGCATGACCCCCTTCGGCCTCGCCTATGACTTCGTGTTTTACGAAGCTCATGTCACCCAGTTCCCGCAAAACCATGCCATCGGCAATTCCTATGCCAGCCCGGGCATTCCCGCTAACAAACTCAACACCCCCGGCTGGAACTACGTGCTCTGGCTCGAAGGTTGCGCCCTCCTGCGCAACGACCGCTCTTACATCGCCAACGCCCACTTGTGGGACGCGTGGTTTTGTTCCACGCTCGCCGCCCAGGATGGCAAGATGCTGGTGCAGGGCGGCAGCGCGCGCACGGCGCGCAAGGTGGCCGAAGAGTTTCTCAACGGCACCACCCCGCCGCCTAACGACGCCCTGCTCGCCTGCACCAACCGCCCCCCCAAGGAGACGCTGGACTTGTTGTTTGATGCTTCGGGCAATCCCACCAAAACCGGCTTTTCCAAGGTTGCGGAATTCATCAGAATCCAGGGCGGGTTCAACATCAACTCGGTTTCCGAAGAGGCCTGGACGCATTTCCTCTCCGGCCTCATGTCGCGCCCTTCGATGGTGCTGGAATCCGTCACCGGCAAGGAATCCACTAGCATCATCAGCCCGGAAACCGGCAAGTTCTTGGTTTCCCGCTACACCCTGGCCAATGCCCCGCCAGCCGAGCGCGCCGTCGGCCAGGATGTCCAGAACCGCTATTGGAACGGGTCGCGCGAACTCACCGCCGCCCAACTCCGCGAACTGGCCACCGCCATCGTCTGCCAAGTCAAGAAACGCGGCCCGTTCACCTCGCTCGCCGAA
>CAIZNN010000258.1 GCA_903934285.1 Akkermansiaceae bacterium
CCAACGCCTCGGCATCGATTGGAAGCAGGCCTGCCCCGCCAGAAAATTCATCATGAAATGAAACCGACTTTGTAGTGCCTTTCGAAGCGAATCCCTGCAAAATCAAGGCCTACAGCCTCATGATAAGAAACTTGGGCTAGGCACCACGTTGTGTATCCTGACGAAGTTTGAAATTGCCGAAACTTTCTCCCACCCGGCGTGGAATGCGATTGGCGCGCGCATCAAGGGCCCCGCCGGGCTGGAGTTCATCGCCTGGTCATGCTGGCTCGACTACCGGTGCTACCTGCCCGACTACTGGCACGCCAACCCGGACGCCTCGCCGGCGGATCTCCTCGCCTGCGAAACCACCCACTCGGCGCGCGCCACACAAACCCACGCCATCCTTGCCCGCCTCAAAAAACTCCGCCACCTCGACGGCCCGCTGCCGCTGTTGGTCGGGGGCGATTGGAACTGTCCTTCTCACCTCGACTATGGCAAGGAAACCCACCGTCTGCACCGGAATCTGACTCTGCCGCTGCCCTCCTCGCTGGCCTTCGAGCAGGCCGGCTTGACGGACACGTTCCGGACCCTCCATCCCTCGCCGCTCGCGACGCCGGGTGCCACTTGGTCGCCGCTGTACCGGACCGAGCCGAAAACCCGCAAGCCGATGCCAATGGACCGGATTGACCGCTTGTATCTGCGGGCCAGCGGACTGAAGCCGGTCAGCGCGACCCTGTATCCACAACGCCTTGAAAGCGCCGCAATCCGCCGCGCCAAGCGCCAGTTTCCCTCCGATCATGCGGCCGTGCTGACGGTGCTGCGGCGCGCCCCGGTGGCCGCCCCTTAACCTGTGATTTCAATGCGAACCGGGCAACCGCGGCGCTTTCCGGTCGAACAATTCCTGGCCCAGGGCCAGCGCCAGGTCCACCAGTCTGGATTGTTCCGCGGCGGCCAGACGCGCGAACTCAGCCACTTGGTCGGGCGTGCCGAAGGCCTCGGGACGCAACGCCATCTGGTCGCAGAGGACCGCCAGATCGTGGAAATCGCCTAACAAAACCGACAGCTTGCGGAGTTGGCGGCGGCGCCGGCGCGAGCCTGGCGGGGCGTGGGCCCGCAGCAAGCGCGAGTGATACCAGTGGGTTTTGACGCGTTTTCGCCATTCATGGACGCGCTCCGGGTCGCGGTGTTGTGCCAGTGCCCGCCAACATTGGCGGGCGCGCTTGAAGCTGGCGAGCCAGCCGTCGGCAACCGCCGCGCCGCATGCGGCAGGCCAGTGGTGAAGTGCGGCTTGGAGGCGCACCAAGGCGAGCAACCATTGGGTTCGCTCGGCCGGGTCGATTTGCATGGCAGTCGCCCGCCGCTGGGCAAGCCATTCGCGCACCCCAGCCAGTCCAGCCTGCCCGGCCTGCCCAGCCTGCCCGGCCTGCCCGGCCTGCCCGGCCTGCCCGGCCTGCGGCAGCGCTGCGGTGAGCCGCTCAAAGGTGTCGAGCAGGATTTCCTCATCGCGGCCGGCGGACAGGCGGCGGGCGATATCGCGCAGTGCCCCGCTGAGCGCAGCGGAGCGCTCGCCCAGAGCGCTGCGGACCAGGCGCAACGCCGCCCGGGTTTTCTTCAGGTGCATGCGGACCTGATGCACCGCCTCGGGATTGCCGGGTCCGGCGGTTAGAACCTGGCGGATCGCCGCGGTCAGCTGGCGGTTCACTGCGGTGGCCAGCGAGCGAACCAACTTCCGGCCATTTTCAAGGCGGTAACTCACGGGCTTGTATTGTTAGACAGGGTGCCTGGGAGGCACGCGTGAAATTCCCCCGGGGTGTGTTGGGGAGATCGGACGTGACGGGGCTCATGGCAGGCATGGTGGAACATTCCAAGCTTCAACCCTAGCAGGCCCCGGGGGCGCTGGGAAGATATTGATGGAGATACTGCGCGACCGGGAAAACCCAGAAGATGTCGTGGCTGAGGCGCAGCAATTTGCGCAGGGTGCGCGGGCTGACCGGTTGGCGTCTGACCAGACGGTCCAGGCAGGAGTCGGCGAGGGGCTTCTGGTCGGCGGGGTAATAGCCGCGCTTCAGGTAGTAGATGGCGCGCTTGAGACTGCGCCCGGTGCGCGTTTCGCTGATTTGGCTGCGCGCATCCACCAGAAACTGCTGCGGCCTGTGGCGGTAGAGGATGCGGCGGGAAATGTTATAGATATCGTGATTGGTGAACGCCACCTTGCGGTAGCGATGCTCGCGATAAGGCGGGAAAATATCGAATGCCATGCGCACCGCCTCGGCCTGGCCGAAGCCGGCGGCGCCGCGTTCCAACGACCAGATGGTGTATCCGATCATCTGGCCGGGGTCCGCCTCATCGCCGGGATCAAACACGGTGAAGATATGAAACCCCATCACCTGCGCCGGCATGCTCGGAATGGATAGGATCTCGAGGATGCCGCCCCCGGGCAAGGTGGCGAATCCATGCTCGGCCTCGTGCTGATATTCGCGCAGGTTGCTGAGGTGGGCCCGGTCGAAATAGCCATCCATGTTGGGCATCCGCCACAGGGTCTGCGCGAAGCGGCTGATTTCACCGCTCACCGCGCTGGCCTCGAGAGGATACAGGCGAATGGCGCGCTGGCCCAGAATGTCGTGGTGCAACACCCGCACCCGCTCGCGCCCGGCACGCAGCGCGATATTTTCCGCCCGGCTCGAAGTGGCTGCCATGACGGCAATCTCGCCAAGGCCAGCCGATAATGCAACCGGCATTTTGGCCCGGCCACATGGCGCGGGCACCCATGCGGCGGAGCGTTCCTTGGCACGCCTGCGGCCGGCAAGCAGCCGTGCGGCCCGGCGCATCGCGCTGAAAGATCAGCCCACGGCCAGGCGTAGTTTCGCGGCTTGTCAATCCACTCCCCCCAGCCGTTCTGCCGATGACCCCGCCCGCCGCCCTTGCCGCCGCCCGCCGCCCTTGCCGCCGCCCGCGTTTCGTTAGATAGCGTCATCCCACCCCGCCACAAATCCTTCATATGAGACTGCCAGCCTGTGAATATCTAGCAAGTCACCGCCTCCCGCTCGTGCTTGTGTTGCTGGGGATGCCGCTGCTGGCGCGCGCCGAGAATTGGCCGCAATGGCGCGGCCCGTTTTCTAACGGTTCCGCCGCCGCCGCCGCCGCCGGGCTGCCGGAGGCGGTGGATCCCGCCACGGCGAAGTGGGTGGCCGCCATGCCGGGTGCCAGTCATGCCACGCCGATTGTGTGGGGTGAGCGGGTGTTTGTCACATCGACCGATCCGGCCAGCAAAGGGCTGCTGGCGCTGTGTGTGAATGCGGCGGATGGCAAGATCCGATGGCAGCAGCGCCTGGGCGACGAGATCAAGGCGCCTCAAAACAACGGTGCGACCCCATCCGCGGTCACCGATGGCAAGCTTGTTTGGTTTCTGTTTGGCAGCGGCGATCTGGCAGCGCTGGACATGGATGGCAAGCCGCTGTGGCAGCGCAACCTGGTCGCGGAGTATGGCAATTTCTGCATCCAATTCGGCTACAGCTCGAGCCCGCTGCTGTGGCAGGGCAGGCTCTATGTGCAGATTCTGCGGCGGCCAAAACCGTATCGCGGCGCCGCCGGCACTGACCAGCCACTCGAGTCCCTGATATTGGCGATCGACCCGCTCACCGGCAAGACCCTCTGGCAACACGTCCGCAACTCCGCGGCGGTTGATGAATCACTCGAATCGTACTCCTCCCCGGTGCCGTTGGAAAACCCGGGACGCAACGAATTGCTGATCCAGGGCGGGGATTGCCTCAGCGGCCATGATCCGGCCACCGGCGCCGAGTTATGGCGGTTAGATTACAACCCGGAGCGGGCCACCATCTGGCGCCTGATTCCATCGCCGGTGAGCATGGGCGACCTGATTGTGGCCACCAAACCCCGCGGCGGCCCGATGTTCGCGCTCAAGGCCGGCGGCAGCGGCGCACTGCGACCCGACGCCGTGGCGTGGACCTATGACGAACGCACCAGCGATTCCGGCACGCCTCTGGTCTATCAAGGGTTGATCTATGTGCTGCAAAGCGACAAGAGCGACCCGTTTGTGCGCGGCAACAAGAGCAGCCCCGGCATCTTTTTGTTAGTGATCGAGCCGGCCACCGGCAAGGAGGTGGGGCGCTGCAAGCTGGCCAAGGGCGGGGCCTGGCGCACCTCCCCCACGGGTGGCGACGGCAAAATCTATGTCATGAGCGAAGAGGGCGAAGTGGTGGTGGTGGCTGCCGGCCCCACCGGTAAGATTCTCTCGCGCGCGGACTATGCCGACGGACCGGCATGCGCCACCATAGCCGCCGCCAACGGCTGCCTCTACATCCGCACTGCCAGCAAGCTCACCTGCATCGGCAAGTGACCCCCGGGGCGCGGGGCGCGCGGCGGGGTTTCACTCCTCCATCTGGTCGCGGTAGATTTCGATGTTCTTGGCTTCGAATTTGCGCAGCGAGTGGCGGAACTCGGCCGCCGCCTTGCGGCGCCTGACGGCGGCCAGCGCGCTGAGGATTTCCGGTTTGGCTTGCTCGAAGCTGCGCGGGGCGGCAGGCATGCGGGCGGTGACTTCCAACAGATGCCAGCCGAGTTTGCTGCGCACCAGGCTGGGCTGATGCAGCGGCAGCGCAAACAACGGCCCGGCCAATTCCGCCGGCAACCGCTCGCGGGTCATCCACCCCAGCGCGCCGCCGCAATCCTTGGTGAGCGGGTCATCACTGAGCTCGCGGGCCAGCGTGGCGAAATCCTTGGTCCCTGCCGTTAGGGTGGCGAGCGCCGCGGCGAGCGTTAGTTTCACCTCGTCGGCGTCGCGCTCGAGCGTGGGCAGGAAGATGTGGCGGGCCTCGGCGCGCTCGGGGGTGGTGAGTTGTTGCTGGTTTAGCGCAAACCAGGCGCGCGCCTCCTCCTCGGTGACCTTGACCAGCGGGGCGATGCGCCACTCGACGTATTTCTCCTGTTGGATGCGGGCGGCGAGGCGGTCGCGGAGGTCGGCCTCGCCGGCGATGCCCTGGGATGCCAAGGCGGCGTCCAACTCTTGTTGGGTGGCGAAGCGCGCGCTGAAGCGGCGCACGCGGTCGGTGAGTTCCGCCTCGCCGACTATCAGATCGAAGGTGTTGACCGCCACCTTGGTGCGCAGCAGTTCGTGATCGATGAGGTCCTCCAACGCGGCAGAGCGGATGAGCTTGCGGTTGTGCGGGCTGATATCGGCCAAGGTCTTGCCTTCCAGCCAGAGCCGCTCATGCACGGCGCGCTCCAGCTGGCTGCGGTGAATCTGATAGCCATAGACCCGCGCGACGATGGTGCCCGCCGCGGCCGTGGCCGGTTGGGCCGGGCGGCTGGTGCCGGGGTGGCGGAGGCGCCGGCTCAGCGGGCCGTCGCAATAGTGCAGATCGCAAATCAGATAGGCAAAGACCGCGCCATAGATACAGAGCCGGAGGATGAATTTGCCGCGATGGGTCATGGGGGCAGTTGGCGGTTTCAGTTATCAGTTATCAGGGAAGAGACAGAAGAACGCTGCGCTGCAAGACAGAAGACAGAAGAAAAGAAAAAGAGGTGCCGCTGCGTCCGGTCTTCTGTCTGGGAGCGCAGCGTTCTTGTGTCTTCTTATCTTGTGTCTTCTAGCGGATTTCGACGCTGGTGCCGGGGCGGATGAGGGTGGGCAGGCGGATGGCATCCCAGTTGGCGAGGCGGATGCAGCCGTGGCTGCGGGCGCGGCCGATGGTTTCCGGGCTGGCGGTGCCATGCAGGCCGATGCCGGGCTTGGTCAGGCCGGCCCAGAAGATGCCGACCGGGCTGTTGGGCCCGGGCGGGATCTCGAGCGACTCCGCGTCGCTGCTGCGTTTGCCGGTATCGAGGAGTTGTTGGTCGTAGCGCCAGATCGGCAGCTCCACCGCATTTCTAACTTGCCAGGTGCCGAACTTGATGAAGCGCGATTCGCCGGGGGTGATGGGGAAGGAGGCGATGAGCCCGCGATTGGGGCGGGGGGGGGCGCCGGGTTGGGGGTCGCTGCCGGGTTCCTCCACGACCAGTGCGGCGGGCACGGCTTCGAAGATGCGGACTTGGTTGAGTTTGGTGTCCACCACGGCATGGCGCAGGCTCATGGTGTCATCGGCTTTGTAGGCGGAGCCGGAGATGTTCTCGATGTGAAACGGCTGCACGTTTGGCACGATGATCGAATGGCGCGGCTCGAGGTTATCGATTTTGCGGTTGCCGTTGAGTTCCACCAGATAGGGCACATCGCAGTGGTAGCGCTCGGCCATGAATTCGGCGTTGCTGCGGTAACTCATTTTTTTGCTTCTGGCTTGTTTGGAGTATTTGGTGGGCAGCCCCGGATCGACCCAATCCTTGACCGAGTCCGGCACCACCGCCACCGCCAGCGGCGTGGGCACCGCCTTGCGGGCGGCACTGACCACCGCCACCCAATCCTCCAGCGGATAGCCATTGACCTCGTTCCAGGCCTGCACCGCCAACTCGGTGAAGCGCCCGGGTTTGCCATCCAGCACCCCGGGCCCGAACTGCGCCTCATCCAGGAAAATTTGCAGGCTCAGCGCCTCGTCGCCGGTGGGTTTGACGCTGGCCGCCACCTTCGGCGCTTGCGGGGTGATCGGGGTGTCCGGCGTATCGGGATCCACCGGCAGGGCGCGCGGCGGCGGGACGGCGGCGGCGGCGGCGGGGTTGTTAGGTAGGGGTGGCGCCACTTGCAGGGTCAGCGGAGCGGTGGCGGATTGCGCCATGGCGCGAGTGGCCGGCAGGAGCAGGAGGAGCAGGAGGGTGAGCGGGAGGACGTTCGGCATGGTGACAAATGGGATTACGCGGGGGCCAAGGCAAATGCCTCGAGGCGTCCGGCAATGATGGCGGGCACCACGGCGCAAACGACGATATCATCCCCCTCATAGTCGGTGGTGAGCACCTTGGCCTCGCGGTGCAACAGGCTGACGAGTTCGGCGCGGTGTTGCGGGATGCGGTAGTGGTGGCGGCAGACGCGGTCGGCCAGCACGCGGGCACAGGCCTTGAGCAATTCCTCCAAGCCCAGGCCGGTGAGCGAGGAGGTGGCAATGGCGTCGGGGAACGTGCGGTGCAGTTGCGCCAGCACTTCGGGATCGGTGACCAGGTCGATCTTGTTCAAAATGGATAGAATCGGTTTCTCGCCGGCGCCGAGTTCCTTGAGCACCTCCAGGGTGGTGTCGTGAAACCGCACGACCTCCGGCGCGGTGGCATCATGCACATGGATCAGGAAATCCGCCAGCACGGCTTCTTCCAGCGTGGCCTTGAACGCCTCGACCAAGCGGTGTGGCAGGCTGCGGATGAAGCCCACCGTGTCAGTGATGAGCAACGGTTGGCCGTCGGGCAACTCGATGCGCCGGGTGGTCGTGTCGAGGGTGGCAAAGAGCATGTCCTTGGCCATCACATCCGAACCGCTCAGAATGTTGAGCAAGGTGGATTTGCCGGCGTTGGTATAACCGACGATGGCGCCGTGCGGGGTATCGACGCGCTCGCGCTCCTTGCGCTGGGTCTTGCGTTGTTTGCGCAAGGCTTCCAGTTCGCGCTTGGCGCGGTCAATCGCCTGATAGGCCAGCCGGCGGTCCACTTCGATTTGTTTCTCGCCCATGCCGCGCGAGGTGCCGCCACCGCCTTGGCCGCCGCTCTGGCCGCCGCCCGAGCCGGCCGACTCGCGGTCGAGGTGGCCCCACATCCGTGCCAAGCGCGGCAGTGCGTATTGCATGCGCGCCAGATCGACTTGCAGGCGCGCTTCCTTGGTTTTGGCGCGCTTGGCGAAAATATCCAGGATGACCTCCTCGCGGTCGATCACGCAAACGTCGGCGAGTTTTTCCCACTCGCGTTGTTGCGACGGGGCGAGGCCGTTGTCGATGACGATCACGTCGCACTCATGGGCGCGGGCGAGGGCTGCGAGCTCGGCCGCCTTGCCGATGCCGCAGAGCAGTTTTTTGTGGATTTCGCGGCTGCGCACCAGCACCGACTCGGCCACGGCGATATCGAGGGTGCGTACCAACTCGCCGAGTTCCTCAAGCAGGGAGCCGGCTTCCGTGGCGTCGCGAGGATCGAAGTAAATGCGCACCAGCAGCGCGCGTTCGACCATCTGCGGTTTTTGTCTGACCTCAAACATCCGGGCAACCAGTAGCACACGCTGCCGCCCGAGGCGATGCGAATTTTGCACGACCGCATAATTGGCCCGCGCTGGCCGGGGAAATGCAGCAGGCCGGTTTTGGTGGTAGTGGAGCGCGGATGCATTGGCTGCTTGAGGCCGCGGGCCATTGGTTAGGTCCGGCACCCATATGTCATCCGTGGAAACCACACGAATGGGTCATGTTGCTTGGGGGCGGGCAAGAACCGGCACGCGTTGTGGCATGGTGCGCGGCAAAATTTTCCACCTGCGAGGTAAAGAGAAAGGTGGAGGGCTTTTCCGCTCCCCCCGCCCATCAAACCCCTTGCTTCTGTCGTGGATACCGCCTAAGCCGTCTCTGCCATGAGCGACGCCCTCACCCCGCTACCCCACCAATCCACTGAAGCCGAACTCATCGCCGTGCGCCGCGACAAGCTGGCGAAACTGCGCGCACTCGGCGTCGATCCGTTTGGTGCCCGCTACGAAGTGACCACCACCCCCGCCGCGCTGCAGGCGGATTTTTCCGAGGGCCTGCAGGTCAAAGTGGCTGGGCGCATCACGGCGCTGCGCGACATGGGCAAATCGTGCTTCATCCAAGTGGGCGACATCCACGGCTCGATCCAAGGGTACATCGGGACCAAGAATCTAACCGAGCAGGAGGCGGCGGTGTGGAAATGCCTGGATCGCGGCGATTGGATCGGCATTGAGGGCGAAACGTTCATCACCCGCACCGGTGAGCCGACCATCAAGGTGGCGAAATTCACGGTGCTATCGAAAGCGTTGCGGCCGATGCCGGACAAGTGGCACGGGCTGGCCGACCGCGAGCAAAAATACCGCAAGCGGCATTTGGATTTGATTGGCAACCCCGAGAGTGCGGCGTTGTTTGTGACGCGCTCATTGATGCTCGCCGAGATCCGCCGGTTTTTGCAGCAGCGCGGGTTCTTGGAGGTGGAAACCCCGATGCTGCAAGACGTCGCCGGCGGCGCCGCGGCCCGCCCGTTCGAAACCTATCACAATGCCCTGGGCATGCCGCTCACCTTGCGCATCGCCCCCGAGTTATTCCTCAAGCGCCTGCTCGTGGGTGGTTTCACCAAGGTGTTCGAGCTCAACCGCAATTTCCGCAACGAGGGGATTTCGCGCCGCCACAATCCGGAGTTCACCATGTTAGAGGCGTACTGGGCGTTTGCCGATTTCGAGGACATGGCCGATCTGGTCGAGGAACTCGTCTGCCACCTTGCGCTGACCTTCTGCGGCGGCTTGCTCATCGACCACAAGGACGACGAGGGCAAGCTCCTGCGCACCATCAACCTGACCCGGCCATGGCGGCGCGCGGCCTATCACGAGCTCATCAGCGCGGCGGCCGGCGGGGATTTCTTTGATCTAACGCCATCCGGCCGCCGCGACCGCTGCGAATCCCTCGGGGTGCAGGTTTCGGCGGGAATGGAGGATCACGAGGTCATCCAGCAGGCTTTTGAAAAGCTCGTTGAGGAAAAATCTTTCGACCCGTGTTTTGTCACCCGGGTGTCGAGTCAACTGGTGCCGCTGGCCAAGCTCAGTCCCGGCGGCGCGACCGTCGAGGTGTACGAACTCATCATCAACGGCCAGGAGATTTCGCCCGGGTACTCCGAACTCAACGACCCGGATGTGCAACGCGAGCGCCTCGAACACCAATGCGGCGAAGAAACCCAAAAGGTCGATTACGAATTCATCGAAACGCTCGAACACGGCATGCCCCCGGCCGGCGGCATCGGCATCGGCATCGACCGCCTTTGCATGATGCTCACCGGCGCGCCCACCATCCGCGATGTCGTGCTGTTCCCGCTGCTCAAACGCAAGGAATAGGCGAAGACGCAAGACTAGAAGACGCAAGACGCAAGACCAAGAGGGTGCCCTGCTCTAACGGAGCGGCCGGTGGCCGGTTCTGCCGCGCCGCCGCCCGCACTCAGGCGCCGATCATGCGGCGGAACGCCCGCGCGGCATCGTCGTCCAACAGGCGCAGCGCGGATTCCACCGGCAAGTCGGCGGCGACAATGTCGTGCGCGGCTGTTAGGGCGGGATACTCGGTGTGGCGAAACTCCAGCACCCGGGTATCGGAGTCCCACAGGGTCCACGCCGCGCGGAGGTCGCCATCGCGGGGTTGGCCGACCGAGCCGACCATCACCGTGCAAACCACGCCCTCGGGCAGATGCACCCGGGTGGGATTGATCCGCTCCGGGGTGATGTCCGCAGCGGGGTCGCAAAACCACTCCTGGCGGTGGGTGTGGCCGAAAAACCCGATGCCGTAGGCCGCCGTGCGCAGGCGCTCCAAGGTGGGCAGCGCATCGCTGAGCGAGCGCAGGTACGGCCATTCCTCCGGGTGGTGCAAGGCGGCATGGGCGAGCACGCCACCGGGGATTGCCAACTCGCGCGGCAACTCGCGCAGCCAGGCCGCGTTGTCCTCGCTCAAGGTGCGCGCGGCGTCCTCGACGCCGGCCCACACCGGGTTTTTCCGCCAATCCCGGTTGGCGGGTAAAGCCGCCCGGTCGCGCCGCAACTGGTTGGTATAGAAATCGTGGTTGCCCATCACGCAATCGCCGCCCAGCGCGCGCAACCGGCTCACGCAGGCATTGGAACTCGCGCCGTAGCCGACGGTGTCGCCACAGCAGACCACCCGGCTCACCTTGGCCTTGGTCACATCCCGCAGCACCGCCTTGAGCGCCGGTTCATTGGCGTGAATATCGGACAGGATGGCAATCTTGGGCATCGGGGATTCACTCTAGCTTAGGCGTCAAGCCCGCACCGCGCCACGCCACCGCCAGCTCGGGGCCGGAATCCAGTGTTAGAGCCCGCAACCGCCCCGCCGGCCGCGGTTTGTGGTCGTTAGCCGCGTTCTGAAGCTGGCGGGCAGGCCCCGCCAGACGGCGGATTTTTGCCGGCGCCACCCCGTGGCAGCGGATGGCCGGGACGAAAATCGCGGATTTTAAAAAAAATCCTTGCCTAGTGGTGGCGGGCATGTTGATCTCCCCGCCCGCCCACAACGGCGGAGCAACCCCACATTTCCCCAAACGGCCATGGCCTACGCAGTGATCAAAACCGGCGGTAAACAATACCGCGTCCAACAAGGCGAAAAATTCGACGTCGAGAAGCTCGACGCCGAAGTCGATTCTGAAATCCAGTTCACCGATGTCCTGCTTGTGGGCGAAGGCGACAGCGTGAAGGTCGGTGCCCCCACCGTGGCGGGTGCCTCGGTAACCGCCAAGGTCATCAACCAATATCGCGGGCCCAAGGGTGTGGCCTTCAAGTTCAAGCGCCGCAAGGGCTTCCACAAGACCAAGGGCTTCCGCCGTCACCTCACCACCCTCGAGATCACCTCGATCGCCGGTTAATCCCATCCCCACCCCCCTCCTACCATGGCCCATAAAAAAGGACAAGGCTCCGTCAAGAACGGTCGCGATTCCCGCAGCAAACGTCTCGGCGTGAAAAAATTCGGCGGACAAGCCGTCATCGCCGGCAACATCATCATTCGCCAGCGCGGCACCAAGGTGCATCCCGGCGTGGGCGTCGGCATGGGCCGCGATCACACGCTGTTTGCCTTGGTGGATGGCAAGGTGCTCTTCGACCGCGAAGGCCGCCGCGTCAACATCGCAGTGCCAGCGGCCGCCGCCGCCGCCGCCGCGAACTAAGCGCCCCCACTCTCCCCACAGCCGCACCTCTCACCGGGGTGCGGCTTTTGTGTGGGTGGCGTCACAGGCAGAGCCGCCGGAATAGCTGATCGAGCGGCAATTGCATGCCGATGTGGAAATCGCCGAAGTCGGCGTAGCGGGCGGAGACTTCATCGAAGCGCATTTCATAGACAATGGCTTTGACGTCGCTGGTGTCCTTGGCGAGCAGGGTGACCCCCCACTCATATTCATCCAGCCCGGTCGAACCGGTGATGACTTGGAGGATGCGCCCGGCGTAGGTGCGGCCGACCCGGGCATGGCCGGCCATCAGGTTGCGGCGTGTCTCGAAGTCCAGTGAATACCAATTATCAAGGCCGCTGCGGCGTTTGGACATCGGATAGAAACAGAGCACCGGCCAGTCCGGCAGCGCCGGATAGAGGCGGTACTTGCGGTAATGGACCATGCGGGCATCGAATTCCTGGAGGGCGGTGTCGAATTCCGGGGTGCCCGCGGTGAGGGCTTTTTCACCGATGAGGGTTTCCGCGGTGTATTGCTCGCGGGTGGGGGTGTACTCGGAACTCTCGGTTTGCGAAAGATAGGAATACACCGGACTGAGAATCTCCGGACCGAGCGAAAGACTGAGTTGTTTTTCAAAGGCATTGGCCACATGCAAATCGGGTGTCAGCAGCATGAACCCCAGATCGGCCTTGGAGGTGGCTATGGCAAAACTCAGCAACTGGGTCTCGGGCGTGGCGCGGATTTCCTGCACCAGCTCGGTGAGGTGGGTCTTGGCCTGGCGTTTCTCCTCGTCGCTGAAGAGCGCCCACTGGGCATGATCCACTTGATAGAAGAGGTGCATGACGTGCCAGCCTTCGCGCGGCACAAGTGGTGGGGGGGTGGTGGGGTCGGACATGGTGGGGGTTGGTTGTTAGGAAAATCAGCGTTTCTCCGTGGAAATGGCCACCTCGAGGAGGGGCTTGAAGTCCTTGCCTGGCGAATTGACCGAAGGTGCCTCAGAAATCCGCACGCTCCAGGGCTTGGTCTGACCGGTGCGGTAGGCGGCGTGCATGCTGATATCCTCAAAGCCGTCGGTGGCGGGCAAAATCAGTGTGGCTGAGCCATCGACCTGGCGGGTGATCGGATCACCCACGGCGAGACCGCTGTCGTTGTAAACCAACGCACGGATCGCCCCCGGGCCGCCGTGCAGGGTCAGTTCGGTGACCGGAATGAGCACCACGCCGCGCCGCACCGCTTCGACCTGGGTGATCTTGTTGAGCGGCGCGCGCCAGTAGGTGGCCACGGCGCTCAGCGTGACGTGACTGCCTTGAATCGGAAACTGGATTTTCTGGGTCTGTCCGGATTGGCGCAGCATGCGGCTGAGGGAGTTGGTGTAGACCCAGTAGCCGCCCACCAGCAGCAGCACTGCCAGCCCAATCAGGCTGATTCCCTCCAGCTTGGTGAGTCCAAGGCGCGAGCGCAGGGGGACGGCCGGGGCGGCGGGCGGCTCGATCACGGGCGCGAACTCGTCGGGCGCGGGAGTGGCGGCGGCGGCAACCGGGGCGGGTGCGGCAACCGGTGGCGGGGCGGGCGCGGGCGCGACACTTGCGACTGGCACGGGCGGGTCTTGGTGCGGCAGCATCACGGCGGTGGGCTCTGGCGACAAATCATCGCTGAGGTCCCAATCCTCTAGGTTATCGAAGGCGTCTTCCAGCGGGGTGTCACCGCTGCCAGACAGCAATAAAACCTCGGCGGCGTCCTCGGTCGGGGAGGCCTGGGCAGGCCGGAAACGACCGAGGCGCTCCACATTGGCATTTTGGCTGAGATAATGGCGTGGCGCACGCGGTACACGCAGGATCGGCGGGGACTCGTCAGTCGGCGGCGCGGCGGTGGTGCCGGGAATGCTATTGCGCGGCAGCACGGGGACCGCGGCGACATCTGGCAAGCCATCGGCCGGGAGGTCGGTAAGATCCCACAGATCCTCCTCGGTGGAGTTTTTGGCGAGGGTTTCGGTACTCGGCCGTTGCCGGGGCGGCAGCGAAGGTTCGGCGGGCGGGAGGGAGGTCATGTCGGCGGCTCCGGTAGCCTAGGCGAGGATACCCGGCTTGGCCAGCCGGAATGACGGATTTGCACTGTGGCGCGGAAAAATCCGGCGAAATTCCTTGCAAGTTGCGTCACAAGCGGGCAAGCAAGTGGCGCAACCACCTTCAACCCCCATGGCAGACCGAGAAGATAAGAACAGCTCCAATGTTTCCGGAAAGTTTTACGTCGACAGTCAGTGCATTGACTGCGACCTGTGCCGCGAAACCGCTCCTAACAATTTTGCCCGTGCCGAAAACGAGGGCTACTCCTACGTGTTCAAACAACCGGACAACGACGAGGAAACCGCCCAATGCTGCGAGGCGATGGAAGGCTGCCCAGTCGAGGCCATCGGTGACGACGGCGAAGATTGAGCGCCCCCAGCGCGATGAACAAGCACGCCAAGCTGCGCAGGTTCCGCGAGGAAATTCTGGGTGAGTGGCGCGGCTGCGAAGAGCCAAGGGATCTGAATTGCGGGGTGCACCGGGCGCAGGAATTCGTCGCGGCGATTTTGCGCGGGTTGCGAGCCAGTGGCGCGGCGGATGGCTTGGATGAAGCGGAGGTGCGTGCCGCGTGGAAAGAGCTGGCGGGAGAATTCATTGCCCGCCATGCCGAACCGGTGGCCGTCAAGGGCGGCCACCTGGTGTTGCGCGTCACCCAGCCGGCCATGCGCTTTCATTTGGAGCAGATGAAACCGTTGCTCCTCACGCGCATCCAACAGAACCTAGGCGCCGCGCGCATCCGCTCGGTCAAATTCACCCTTGGCTAACAATCCACGCTTCCCCGCGATGTTCCGCAACTTCATTTTCGACTGGTCGGGCACCTTGGTTGATGACCTCGGCCCGGTGCTTGAGGCGACCAATGCGGTGCTCGGGCGCTACGGCCGCGCGCCGTTGGATCGCGAAGGGTTTCGCCGCAATTTCCGCCTGCCCTATCGCGAGTTCTATGCCGAAATGCTGCCCGGGGTCGCACTGGCGGAATTGGAGGGGCATTTCCGCCGCGCCTTTGCCGCCGCGACGACCCCCGTGACGGTGCTGCCACATGCCCGCGAAAAACTCGAATGGTGCGCCGCCTCGGGGCGGCGCGCGTTCGTGCTCACCTCGATGGATGCCGCCGCCTTTGAACTGCAATTGGACGCCTTTGGCTGGCGCCACCATTTTGAGGCGACCTATGCCGGGGTGCTCGACAAACGCGAGCTGATTCACTGGATTTTGGCGACCCACCGCCTGGCCCCCCAGGAGACCGCCTTTATCGGCGACATGACCCACGATATGGAAACGGCGCGCCATGGCGGCATAGCGGCCATCGCGGTGCTCACCGGCTACAACCACGCCGAGGTGCTTGCGGCGGTCCACCCGGATCTGACCGTGGCGGATCTGGGGGAGTTGGTTGAATGGTTCGACAAGCAGCGCGCCGGCATTCCGCCGCAGGCCCCCCCCCGCGTCCCATGAGCCACCCACCGGACACCATCGAGATCCGCCGCCTCCGGGTGCTCACCCATATTGGCGTGCCGGAGGCGGAACGCGCGGCTCCGCAGCCGCTATTCATCACGCTGCGGTTGATGCCCAGCCAGGGGTTTGCCGGACTGGCCGATGAGCTGTCCCGCACCTTGGATTATGCCGCGGTGGCGCAACAAATCACCACCCTGAGCGCCGCCCGGCCGCGCCGCTTGATTGAGACCCTGGCGTTGGAAATCGCCGAGTGCCTGCTGGCGACCCATCCGTTGGCGCGGGTCGCCGTCACCATCGAAAAAATCATCCTGCCCGATACCGAGTGCGTGGCGGTCCATTTGGAGCGCGGCCGCTGAGGACCGGGGCCGGGGGATCGTGCGTCTTTTCGGGTTTCGCGCTTTACTTCCAACGCCATCGCGGGTCTGCTCGTCCCGATGATTCACTGTCGCGCTCTGGTTGTGTGGCCGCTGCTGCTCCTGTCGCTCTGGGCGCAGGAGCCGCCGGTTCTGCCCGAGGGCGGCGCAGCGCCGCCGGTGGACACCATCACCCCGGTGCCGCTGCCGGAAGTGCCGCTTGGCTCCGCTGACCTGCTGCGGCCGACCCTGCCCAAGGAGTTGAAAATCGATAACCAGGGCTTGGTCGAGGGCTCGGTGGAAACCGGGGTGCGCTTGGGCGGACCGGTGCGGATCGACGGCGACAATGGGCTGCAGGTGTTTGCCGACACCGCCGTGTTAGATCTGCAGGGCAAATCGGTGACCTTGGAGGGCCATGTCAGCGTCTATCAGGGAAACGTGCTCCAGCGGGGGCGCCGCGCGGTGTATTTCTACGAGCGGAAAGTTCTCGACAGCCGGGATTTGAGCATTTCGCTGGACCCGGTCATTCTGGAAGCCGGCAAATTCAGCGCGGCAGAGCGCGGCGGCAAACCATGGTTCATCGGCGAGGACGCCGGCATCACCACCCATGACGTGGAGGAACCGAATTTCTGGCTGCGCGCGGCCGAGACCAAGGTCTACCCGGGCGACAAAATCACCTTCAAAAACCTCCGCTTGTATGCCGGGGGCGTGCCGGTGTTCTGGTTGCCCTATCTGAGCCAACCCCTCGATGGCGAACTCGGCTATCACTTCATTCCCGGCGCCCGCTCGAATTGGGGTCCCTATCTGCTCAACAGCTATGGCATCATGCTCGGCGGCAACCCCAATCCACAAACCGGCGACACCGAAGAGGCCTGGCTGCTGTCCAAATGGCACTTCGACCTGCGCGCGTCCCGCGGCGTCGGCACCGGCGTGGACTTGGCCGATTCCCGCCTCAAGGCCAATAAAAACCTCAGCGGCTTGAGCCTGTATTATTTGTATGACCTCAATCCGGACACCCGCAACTCGGGCGTGCCGCGCGGCCCGGTCGAGCCGGACCGCTACCGCATCGATCTGGCCCACCGCCAAGCCGTGGATTTTGCGGATGCGGCCAACTGGTATGTGGACGCCAACCTCACCCTGCTGAGCGACTCGTACTATCTGGAGGACTTCGAACCCGACATCTATCACACCGACCCCCAGCCGGACAACACGGTGGGCATTTTCCGGCATGATGAAACCTCGCTGCTGTCGTTGTACGCCAGGTTGCAGGTCAATGATTTCCAGCGCACGGCCACCCGCCTGCCCGAGTTGGCGTTCGACCAAGCCCGCGGCCCGTGGTTCGGGCTGCCGGTATTGCATGAGGGCAGCACCTCGCTGGGCATGCTCGCCGTCCAGCCCGGCAGCCTCGCCCGCCAATCCCTCATCGAGCCAGTGCTGGCATTGCCGCCGGGTGATGCCAGGGAAGCCAGCTTGCTCAGCCAGTTGCCAGAATACGAACGCTTGCTCGCCCAGCGCATCCGCGCGTTGCCACCCGGCGATCCCCAGCGCGCCGCACTCACCGACCAATTGCGCAATATCGGCTACACCCGCTTCTACACCTATCAGGAATTCTCGCTGCCGATGATGTTAGGCGAGTGGCTCAGCCTGACTCCGCAGGCCGGCCTCGGCTACACCCGCTATATGGCCGTGGACGGCCCGGCCACCACTGCCGAGCGCACCCACCTGCACGCCGGAGTCGAGGCGGCGGTGAAATTCACCAAGAATCTGGGCGCTTTCAAAAACCACCCCTGGGGCTTGGACGGCCTGCTGCATGTCTTGCAGCCCTACGCCAATTGGTCGGTGCTCTCCACCAATGAGCTGGACCCGCTCTATCCGCGCGTGGATCGGCTGACCTTTTCCACCCAGCCGCCGACGCTCTCACCGGCGCGCTTCACCGCCACCGATGAGTTGCAGAACTGGAACATCCTGCGCCTGGGTGCCCGCAACCGCTTGCTGACCAAACGCGACGGCCAGACCCATGAGTGGCTGTATCTGAACACCTATCTGGATGCCTTCATCGATGACCCGGAGTTGCAGCGGAGCTTTTCCAATCTCTACAACGACTTTCGATTCACCCCGGTGCCGTGGCTGGCCTTCGGCCTGGAAACCCAGTTTCCAATCGCCAACGGCGGCTCCGGTTTCAACGAATTCGCCACCTATCTGCGCTATCTGCCGACGCCCGATCTCGAGTTCACCCTGGGCTATCGCTGGTTGGAAGGGCATCCGTCGTTGCAGGATTCCAATCGCATTGACTTGCGCAGCTATGCCCGCATCAATGAAAATTGGGGCGTGGGCATGCAGCAAGTGGTGGAACTCGATGACAGCACCCTCGAAGTCCAGCAATACACCCTGCACCGGGATCTTGGCAACTGGGTCGCCGGGGTCGGCCTGACCCGCCGTGACAATCGGCTCGAGCAGAGTTACGGGGTCATTTTCAGCCTCACCTTGAAGGATTTCCCCACCGTGTCGCTGCCGTTCCGCATCGATGCGAATTGATGCGCTTGGGTCCTGGCACCGGTTGCCATGGTGCTCCTGCCAAGGTTGCGCCGCTTCACCGGTTCTGCAGCGCCTTGCTGAAGTGGGTGCTGGCCTCCAACATCGTGTTGTATTCCTTGACCTTGCATTGCAGGCCGATCTTGACCACCGGCACCCGGCCATGCGGCGTGTCAGCCTCGCCCAGCTCCACGAACACACGCTTGCCTAGATCGCTGGCCGCGCTCTCGTCCGTGGCGTGCTTCATTTTCTTCGTCAGCCCGGCATCCTTTGTCACTCGCGCCAGCAGCGCAGCCTCGCGGAGTTTCAGCGTGAGGGATTTCACTGCGGCGGCCCGATCTTCCGGCGACGTCTCCGGAGCCAGCGGAAACTGCAGGAAAACCGGCTGGATCGGCTGATTGAGCCGGTAGCTCCGGTACCCGAACGCACCCCCACCCACCAGAAGCAGCAATAAAATCCCCGCTGCAATAATCCATCGTTGCATGCCGGGGATTTATGCTTCATTCCCAAGGTTCCTCCAAGCCTTTATTTATGGAATACCCACTTTCAGCCGCCACCGTTGAAGCCTTGCCCAACGGACTCACCGTGATTCTCGACCCCGATCCGGCCGCCCCCGTGGTTAGCGCCCAATTGTGGGTGGCCACCGGCAGCATGCATGAGGACGGTCACCTCGGGGCCGGGCTGTCGCATTTTCTTGAGCACATGGTGTTTAAAGGCACGCGCGACTTTGATGCCGACACGCTGGCCGACACGGTGCAAGCCGCCGGCGGCCACTGGAACGCCTACACCTCCTTTGACCGCACCGTCTATTACATCGACGGGCCGGCGGATTCGCTGGCGGTGTTCCTCAAAACCCTCACCGGCCTGGTGTTTTTCCCACTCCTGCCGGAGGCCGAGTTTGAAAAGGAAAAAGACATCATCCGCCGCGAAATCGACATGGGACTGGATGATCCGGACCACGCCGCCACCCGCCTCCTGTTTGCCACCGCCTTTGTGCGCGATCCTCGCCGCCACCCGGTCATTGGCCAACGCCACCTCTTTGATTCCATCGGCTACCACGACCTCATCGGCTACCATCGCCAACGCTACACTCCGGAACATTGCATGGTGGTCATCTCCGGGGATTTCCATCCCGAGCAGGCCCGCCAGGCGATCCTCGAACTCACCGCCGAGAGCGTCGCCACCTGCGGCCGCGAACCGCTCGTGACCATCGATCCGCCCCAACTCGGGCCGCGCCGCGCCCGCGCTACCTTCCCCATCCCCACCAGCCGGATTTCCCTGGCCTGGAAAATCCCGGCCTTGGACCACCCCGACACGCCGGCCTTCGAGGTGCTGGCGGCGATGTTAGGGCGCGGGCGCTCCTCCTTGCTCCACCGGCGCTTGCGCGAGCAACGCGAACTCGCCTTGGAAATCTCCGCCATGGCTTGGACCGGCCCGGGCCGCGACGGCCTCTTTGCCGTCTCCGCCGATGCCGACCCCGCCAAGCGCGATGCCCTCATCGAAGCGATTGTTGCCGAACTCGCCAGCTTGCCCGGCCTCCAGCTCGACGAGGACCTGGCCAAAGCAAAACGCCAGATTGCCGCCAGCCAATTCAGCAGTCTGACCAGCGCCTCCGGGCGTGCCTCCGATTTGGCAGCCAACTGGCACGAAGCCCGCGACCTGGACTTCACCCGCCGCCATCTCGCCGCCATCCAAGCCGTCACCACCGCCGCCATCCGCCGCGCCGCGGCCACCCTTACCGACCAGCGGCTCACCCTCACGGTCCTCGATCCACTTGATGCTCCCGCCCCGGCGCGCATTGCCAAGACCGCCCGGCGCCGCGAGGACATCGCGGTGCACACCCTGTCGAATGGCCTCACCCTTGCGCTGATCCCGGACCACCGGGTGCCGCTCGTCCACTTCCATGCCGCGGTGCGCGCCGGCTTGCCTTCGGAATCGCCCGTGAGCAATGGGCTGAACCAACTCCTCGCCGCCACCCTCACCAAAGGCACCGCCACCCGCAGCGCCCAGCAACTCGCGGTGACCCTGGAATCGCTCGGCGCCTCCATCGGCGCCAACACCGGCAACAACGCGCTCCTCGTCCAAGCCGGCGGCCTGGCGCCGGACTTTGCCACCATCGCCGGGGTCTTCGCCGAGGTGCTGCACTCCCCGGCGTTGCCCGACGATGCCATGGCCCGCGAAAAAGCCAGCCAGCTCGCAATGCTCGAAGAGGCGCTGCAGGACCCGCTGCACACCGGCTTCCGCACCCTCCGCCACGCCATCTTCGCCGGCATCGGCTACGGCTTGGACCCGCTCGGCAAAATCGCCAGCCTAACCGAACTCGCGCGCCCCGCCCTTCTCGCCCACCATTTGCGCCACTTCACCGCCGCCAATCTCACCCTCGCCATCGCCGGTGATTTCGATCCCGCTGCCGCCCTCGCCATCCTCAGCGAAAAATTCGCCCCGCTGCCGGTTGGCCAGCCGTGGCTCGCCCCCGCCAGCGTGCTCCGTCCCGGCGGCGACCACACCGTCCGCCTGCCGAAAAAACAAGCGGTCCTAGTTATCGGGTTCCCCGGCGCCACCGTCAGCGGCGACACTCGCTTCGCGCTGGCCATGATCCAGGAATACGCGTCGGACATGGCCGGCCCGCTCTTCGGCCGCATCCGCGAGGAACTCGGCCTGGCCTATCAGGTAGGCGCCAGCCAGTTCCTCGGCTTCGATGCCGGCTTGTTCACGTTCTATCTGGCCACCTCGCCGCAGCAAGTCGATCTCGCCCGGAGCGAACTCATCGCCGAAATCGCCAAAATCGCCGCCACCGGCATTCCCGACGCCGCCTTTGAGCGCGTCCGCGCCACCGTCCTCAGCGGCTTGGCCATTCAGCAGCAATCGCCGTCTGCCGTCGCCCAGCATGTCGCGCTCGACCTGCTCTTCGGCCACCCCGCCGACTCTCACCGCCGCCTGCCCGACATCTACAAGGCTCTCACCCCGGCAGGGGTCAGGGAAACCGCCGCCCGCATCTTCGCCCAACCCGCCACTCTCGTCACCATCCTGCCGGACACCGCGCTCGACTCCTGCCCGTGAGCCATGCCACCGCCGGCAGCGCCCGCCCCCCCCATCGCGCGAGTGCTACGAAAGACTGGCGCTGAAATCCACCCGCGACGGCGGCGGGAATAACACGGCGGGCAAGCAAAAATCGATTGTTTCTCTGACACCCAGTGTTTACGGACGGCGGACTTGCGGGGTGATGGCGAATGGTGTTTGCTTGGCCAGCAGCCGATGTCCGAAGAATTGAGTTACCGATGTCCGTTTTGCGACTGCGAGGTGCAGGTGGGCAGGTTGTGCCCGGGATGCGCCAAGAACCGGGGGCAGCCAACCGGCACCACACCACGCCCGTGGGAGCAAGCGGACGGAGCGGATGGTCTCGATCTGCCGGACACTGACTTCGATTACGACGAATTCGTGGCGCGCGAGTTCGGCCAGGCACCGCACCGCCGCTTGGGCGTGGCGTGGTATTGGTGGGCACTGGGCGTGCTGGTGCTCGCCACCATGCTCGCCTGCTTCTAACAACCATGACGCCCGCTCTTACCCGTCGCCGCGCCGCGTGCCCGCTCCGTCTGCTTGTCGGAGTGGTGCTCGGACTCGTCGGTGCCGCCGGGCAGGCCGCGCCCGGGGTGAGCGAGGCCGCGGTTGTGCCCAAACTCTTGGCGGCGCCGCTCCGGGATGTGGCCAATTGCCCCGATCCTGTGGTGATCTGGACGGAACGCTTCACCGCGCCATGTGTCAACGTCGCCCATTTCCTGAGGATCGACCTAACCGACGCGCGGGTCGAGGCCTTTGTCGCGCTCAGCGTCGATCCGGACGGCGCGCGGGGACCTGCCGAAGGAGTCTTGACGCTGCCAGATGAACTGTTGCGCCAAACCGGGGCGCTCGCGCTGGTCAATGCCAATGCCTTCGCCGGCATCGCCTCGATCAAGGACCCGCCCGGCAAAGGCGGTTGGTACCCCGGCCGGGCCGTCGATATCGAGGGGCTTGCGGTCAGCGGTTCTAACCGTCGCAGCCCGGACGCCCGGCAGCGTGTTGCCTTCTGGCTTGATGACCAGGGGAAACCTCACCTCGGCCATCCCGGTGCCAAGGATGTTGTGCGTCAGGCGGTTGCCGACTGGGCGGCGCCCTTGGTCGTCGACGGGCGCAATGTCGCCGCCAGTGATCCGGTGACAGCCACGCCCCTGCCGGAACCGGCCGCAGGCAGCCAGCGCCCGAGCGCGGCGCCGCGCCATCCGCGATCGATGTTAGGTTTCGACCGCGCCGGCCGCTGGCTGCTGCTGGTGGTGGTGGATGGGCGGCAAGCGCGCCACAGTCTGGGCATGACGCTGGCGGAAGGAGCCGAGGTGATGCGGAGCCACGGCTGTACCGAAGCGATCAACCTCGATGGCGGTGGCAGCAGCATTCTCATCGCCTGTGATGCGGCTGGCAAACCCGTCACCCTCAACCAGCCCAGCGCCGGGACCCCGCGGCCGGTGCCGGTGATGATCGGGGTGCGCCCCGCGCGCGCCAAGGCCCGCTGAAAGGTCGAGGGCGGATCGAGTGATTCGGCGGGATGAAACACCGCACCGCGGCCGGTGCGAACTACCGCGGGCTGCCGGGCGGCGTGCGCCCGGCACCGAAATACTTTTCGCTGCGGTAGCGGAGCCAGACGCGCAGGACTTGCGGGACCTGCTGTTTTGCGGAGTCGTCGAGGGTGGTGTAAAGCGCCAGGGCGCGCTCGCGTTCGCGGCGGCACGCCCGGTTGTTGTGCGCATCCCAGGCTGTGCGGGCTAACCGAATCCGCCGGCCCACCTCCTTGACGAGGGCGGTGCCGGTGAGCGGCGTGGCGTTGGCGTGTTTGTGCGTCATTGGGAAGTGCGGCGGGCGGCGGGGGCTCATTCGCGTTCGTGGATCGAGTGGACTCCGGGCAGGGAGGCCAATTCGTCGAGAAACTCACGCAGGTGGCGCCGCGGCAGGCGCAGGTCGAGATGGGCCCGCACGATGCCATCCGGCAATTTTTCGTACGACGAGGCCTGACCGGTGACGCGGAATTCCTCGCGCAGGCGTTCCATCCTGATGCGCGTCTTGCCGTGGTCCGGATCGAAGGCGAGCTCGATGCCGACGCTTTGGATGCCACCGAGGTGGTGGATTTCCCATTTCAGCACCGCCACGAGGACGATGCGCACCAACAGGCTGGTGCCCAGTCCGGCCAAGGCATAGCCCGCGCCGACGGTGATGCCGATGGCGGCGGTGACCCAAATCGTGGCGGCGGTGGTCATGCCACTGACGCCTTTGTGCGAGTGCAGGATCGCCCCGGCGCCGAGAAATCCGATGCCAGTGACAATCTGCGCCGCCACCCGGCCCGAATCGCCGGAGTTGCTGGTGAACACAAACGAGATGATGGTGAACACCGTTGACCCAAGACAGACGAGAATCAAGGTGCGCAAGCCCGCCGGCTTTTCATGCCGCTCCCGCTCGGCACCAAGAATCGCGCCGCAAACCACCGAGGTCAGACCCAGCAAAACTTCCAGCCACGGCGAGGGTAGCCACCCGCGCATGGTGTGGGCCGTTAATTCGATTAGATAATTCATCGGACAGCATCAGGTTGTGGTGCCAGACCCTGTCCGGCATCTGCCCATCCAGCATCTTGGTAGCATCTTGATACGACACCGCGCGCGGACCGTCAAGGCCGGAGACAGGCCGTGGCAACGGCTGGCAATCCCAACCGGCTCACACCACCGCAAACCGATGAATCAGGGTGTGTTGATAGGTCTGGCCGGGGCGGAGAATGGCGGAGGGGAAGGCGGGCTGGTTCGGGGAATCCGGAAAGCCCTCGGTTTCCAGGCACAGCGCGCTGCGGCGGGCGTAGGCGACGCCGCGCTTGCCCGGGGTGACGCCATCGAGGAAATTGGCGGCGTAGAACTGGATGGCCGGTTGATCGGTGAGAATTTCCATCAGCCGGCCGGATGCGGGGTCGGTGACGCGGGCGGCGAGGCGCACCCCGGCGCCTGGCGATAACACCCAGCAGTGGTCATAGCCGGCCCCAAACTTGAGCGCTGCGAAGTCCGCCTCGATCCGCTCGCCGATGGGGTGCGGCGTGGTGAAATCCATCGGCGTGCCGGCCACCGGGGCGAGCACTCCAGTGGGAATGAGGCCCGGATCGGTCGGCAGGTACTGCTCTGCGGCGAGCATGAGTTCGTGATCGAGGATCGGGCGGGTGGGCTCGCCCGACAAATTCCAATACGTATGGTGGACGAGATTGACGGGGGTTGGCGCGTCGCTGACGGCCTCGGCCTGCCAGATCAATTCGTCGGCATCGGTGAGGGTGTAGGTGATCTTGACGCGGAGGTTGCCAGGGTAGCCTTGTTCGCCGTCTTCGGATAGGTATAGCAACTCGACGGCCGATTCCCCCACCGCCGTTCCAGCCCACAACACCTTGTCGAAGCCGACCACGCCGCCGTGCAGGTGGCAGGGAATGCCACCGGGGGCGTTGTTAGTGGCCAGCGTGTAGTCCTTGCCCTCGAGGGTGAATTTGCCGGCTTTGATGCGGTTGCCGAAGCGCCCGATGCTGGCGCCGAAATACGCGGCATTGGTCAGCCAGCCGTCCAAGGTGTCGAAGCCATGGGTCAGGTCCGCCAGCGTGCCGTTGCGGTCGGGCGTTTCCATCGAAACGAGGATCGCGCCGTACTCAGTGACCCGGGCACGCAGGCCATGCTTGTTGGTGAGGGTGAAAAGTTTCACCTCACGTCCATCGGGCAGTTGCCCGAATCTTTCGGCGGTGACGGAGTTGGCAGCCATGATTGGGCCGCCACAATGACAGGGGCCGCGGCACTTGGCCAGTCTGGGAATGAAATTCTTCGGCGGCTGCCAGCTGCGGGGCCGGGCCCATCCGCGCCCCGCAACCTGCCCTCACGCCAGAGTTGACCCGGGTCCGGATCGGGTTATGATGCTTGCCATGACAGCGGTGGAAGCGGCCTATAAAATTCTCGATACGATGCTCGGGCATCTTGGATTCACAGCAACCCTGGAGGTCCAGCAGACCGACGACGGGCCTTGCCTGCAGATCCACACCGGGGAAAGCGCCGCGTTGATCGGCAGCGACGGCGACCGCTTGGACGACCTGCAATACCTCGTCAACCGGATCCTGCGCCGGCATTTTCCCAAGGCCGAACGGATCAAGGTGGATTGCGAGCATTTCCGCTCGATCCAGGAGGACCAACTGCACGAGGAGGTGCGCGGCATCGCCGAGCGGGTGAAAGCCATCGGCAAGTCCTATCAAATGCGGCCGCTCAACGCCTACTACCGCCGGTTGGTGCACAATGTGCTCGTGGCCAATCCGGATGTGGTCTCGCACTCACCGGACGGCGATGAGCGTCTCAAACGAATCACCATTGCTCCCAAGTGAAAACCACCGACTCCCCTATCAAGCGATTTCTTTTCGATTGTGGCAGCCGCGACGCCGACACTGCGCTCGGCTTGGCGCTGCTGCGGGTGGCCATCGGGCTGATGATGATGTTTGGCCACGGCAGCGCAAAGATCCACGATTTCGCCCGGCTCAAGGGCAGCTGGCACGTGCCGGATTTCTTCCCGTTGTATTTCATGTCGCCGCAACTCAGTCTGGTGGCGACGGTGTGCGCCGAGGTGCTGGCGGCGCTGTTGCTGGTGCTCGGGCTGATGACGCGGCCGGCGGCCTTCGTGCTGTGTTTCACCATGGTGGTGGCGGCCTTTGAGGTCAACGGCGCCAGCCCCTGGTTCACCCTGCCGGCCAATGGCAAGGAGCTGGCCATCCTCTATCTGATTCCCGGGCTGGTGCTGCTGCTCACGGGTGCCGGCGCCTGGTCGCTGGATGCCACCCTCTATCGGGAACCCAAACGCCGCCGCTGGTAACAACCGCCATGGAAACCCACCGTCTCGTCCTGCCGGGTGATCTCAATCACTACGGGTTCCTGTTCGGCGGACGCCTGCTGGCTTGGATCGACGAAGCCTCGTGGATCGCCGCCAGCCTCGAGTACCCACAGTGCCAGTTCGTCACCGTGGCCATGGACACCATCGAGTTCTATCACAGCGTGCGGGAGGGTGCCATCCTCACCATCCGCTGTGAGCGCACCCGCCAAGGCACCACCAGCGTTACCTACGCGGTTAATGTTTGGGATTTCAAGGCCCGGCCCGCGCCGATTTTCTCCACCGCCGTCACGTTCGTGCGGGTTGATGCCGACGGGCGCAAGTTGCCCATCGCCTGACCCGCCACACGCGGCCTGGGTCCTTTGCCCATTGCTACATCCCCTTGAGCGCCGCGCCCAGAAACGCGAAGTCGTCCAGCGTGTTGTGCAGATGGGCCGAGACACGCAGGCAGCGCAGCGCGCCGATGCTGACGAACGGGACTTCTATCCGGTATTTGTCGTGGAGCCGTTGCTGCTCCGGGGCGAGCCTGGCCGCGCCCCGCAGGTGCTGGAACCGCGCCGGCAGCGGGAGGGTGGCCATGCTGCCGAGCATGCTCGCGGGACACGGCGCGGCCACCTCCAGGGCGGCGCTCAGGACACGGCGCGCGTCGCACGCCAGGGCATGGTTGTGGCGGCGCACTGCGGGCCAAGCGCCGGGCAGCAGGCTGCCTAACCAACGGATCGCCTCCCCGACGCACAACCACGCGCTGGGGTCAAAGGTGCCGGCCCAATCAAAGCGGTCCTGGAAGGAGGAAAACCCGGCGCGCGGCGTGTTGTTGCCGTGGCTGATGACCGCGGGTTGGAGCGCTTGCTGGTGATCCTCGCGCGCCCATAGAAACGCGCATCCTTTCGGCGCGCAGACCCATTTATGCAGGTTGCCGCAATACCAGGCCGCTCCCAGGCGCGGCAGCTTGAGCGCCACCATGCCCGGCGCGTGAGCCCCATCCACCAGCGTCTCAATGCCACGGGCCGCCAGTTCGCGCACTATCCCGGCTATCGGCAACACCAGCCCACTGCCGCTCGTGACGTGGTCGATCATGGCATAGCGCGTGCGCCGCGTGACCGCTCCCAGCACGGCGGCGACCACCGCCTCGGGACCACTGAGCGGAAATGGCACCTGCGCGACAACCACCCTGGCCCCGGCGGCACGCGCACATTCCGTTAGGACATTGCGGCAGGCATTGTAATCCAGGTTGGTTGTTAGGATCTCGTCGCCGCGGCGCAACTGCCACGAGCGCACCACGGCATTGACGGCGGTAGTGGCATTGGTGACAAACACCAGATCGCGCGCCTTGGCTCCGACGAATCCGGCGAGCGCCACGCGGACGGGCTGCAGGCGCGCTTCGTAATGGCGCCAGAGGAACTGCACCGGGGAAGCTTCCATTTGCTTGCGCAGCTGTTGTTGGAACGCGAGGATCGGCCGCGGGCACGCGCCAAACGAGCCATGGTTGAGGAACACCAAGCTGCGCTCCAGCGCCCAGTGGTGGCGGAACGGGGAAGGCGCCGGACGCGGCGGATGAACCGGAGAAGTCACGCGCCGCAGCGTGGCGTGTGGCGGGCCGGATGCAACGCTTTTTGCAACCGGGCGCCGCACGCGGCAGGGGGGGGTAACAACCCGGTCGCAAACCCCACCACGCGCCAACCGCGCCCCATCCTGGCAGAAATATCAGGATATGACTTGACATTCCGGCTATTACAGCTACTACCCCGGGCGTGGGTGAATCGCCCGCACAACCAAACAACACCGACAACCAAACCGATGAAAATCAAACTCTGGATTCCCGTGCTCGCCCTGCCGCTGGCCCTTGTTGCCTGCGATGGCAAAAAGGCGGATAACGCCGCTGACAAAATCACGGCGGAATCCGAAAAAGTGGTCGATAGCGCGAAGAAAACCGCTGACTCTGCCGCAGATGCCGCCAAAATGGCAGCGGAAGCCAAGCAGAAGGAGCTCGATGCGGCCGCCAAAAAAGCCGCTGAAGCCCTGACGCCGCCCCCCGCACCAGCACCGGCACCAGCGCCGGCACCGGCACCGGCCCCCGCGCCAGCGCCAGAACCAGCGCCGGCACCTCCTGCCGCTCCCGGGGAGTAATTATGCCAAGCCCGCCGCCGGCTATCACGTCGGCGGTTGGCAATTTCCCCACAGGCAGCATGCCGATAGCCTGCTGCCGCATGAAAGGCTTATCTAGCAGCCGAGGCGCCCTTGCGGAGCCTCGGCTGTTTTGCGGGATAGCCCGCGGCGGCGCGGGCGTGTTGTTAGATGAGGGCTTGTAACTTTAGGATTGCCAATTCCCGGGTTTCACCTACAAGGCGGTGTTTTCCTTGCCGCGGCATTCGGGCATCCGCCATGCCGTGCAGTCAGCACACCCATACTGGAATGAACACTCATTCATCAGGATCGACACACCGGGTCACGGCGCTTCCCCAGCGCTCGAAATTAAAGAAACCAAGGTCAAAATCTCAGCTGCCAGACGAACTGCTGCGCTTTATTGACGAGTGGCGGGACAAGCCGGGCAATCTGATCATGGTGTTGCACCGGGTGCAGGAACATTACGGCTACATCCCACGCGCGAGCGCCTTCGAATTGGCCGAATTGCTGGATGTGCCGGTCGCCAAAATCTACGGGGTCATCACGTTCTATCATCTCTTCAAACTCACCAAACCCGGCCGCAACCGGATCGCCATCTGCATGGGCACCGCCTGCTACCTCAAGGGCGGCGAGGACATTTTGTTGGAGTTGGAGCGATTGTTAGGCGTGGGCCTCAACACGCTCACGGCGGATGGCGAGTTCTCGCTGGAAGCCGTGCGCTGCATCGGTTGCTGCGGGCTGGCGCCGGTCCTGTCCATCAACGGCGAGGTGTTTGGCTGTGTGAAGAAAGCCAAGCTGCCGAAAATCCTGGCAACTTTCCGCACCAAACCATGAGCAAGCACACCCGCGACTCACTCCACTCCCACCGCCGCGGGCTGCGGGCCGCTGCCACGGGCACCACGGTGCTGGTCGGCATGGGCACCTGCGGCATCGCCGCCGGGGCCGCCGCCGTGTTCCAAGCACTGCAGCTGGCCATCGCCGCCAAAGGCCTCAAGCACGTCACGCTCCAGCCCACCGGCTGTCTCGGCCTGTGCTATTGCGAGCCCACCGTGGAGGTTAGAACCGCCGCCGGCGCGTCCACCGTGTATGGTAATGTGGACGCGGCGTTTGCCGAACGCATTGTCGCCCAACACCTCGCCGGCGGCAAGCCGCTCAAGGACCGGGTCTTTGCCCAACCCGCCGCCGACCTGTTCGACCCCGCCGCCGCGCCGCTCCAACAAACGCGCATCGTGTTGCGCAACTGCGCGGTCATCGACCCCGAATGCATCGACGCCTACATTGCCCGCGACGGCTATGCCGCGCTCGACAAGGTGCTGTTTGACCTGACGCCCGACAGCGCGCTGGCCGAAGTGTGCGCCTCGGGCCTGCGCGGCCGTGGCGGCGCCGGCTTCCCGACCGGCCGCAAGTGGCAGTTCACCAAAGACACGGCAGCCACCCAAAAATACATTGTCTGCAATGCCGACGAAGGCGACCCCGGCGCCTACATGGACCGCAGCGTGCTCGAAGGCGACCCCCACTCGGTGCTCGAGGCGATGGCGATTGCCGGCTACATCGTCGGCGCCAATCGCGGCTATATCTATATCCGCGCCGAATATCCGCTGGCCATCGAGCGGCTCAACCGCGCCATCGCCCAGGCCAGCGCCTGCGGTCTGTTAGGCGGGCGCATCCTCGGCACGGAGTTTGCTTTCGACATCGAGTTGAGGCTCGGGGCCGGCGCGTTTGTCTGCGGCGAGGAGACCGCGCTGCTCGCCTCGATCGAGGGCAACCGCGGGATGCCGGTGCCGCGGCCGCCCTTCCCCGCCGTCAAAGGCCTGTGGGGCCAACCGACGGTGATTAACAACGTCGAGACCTTTGCCAACATTCCGGTGATCCTGCTCAAGGGCAGCCAATGGTTCAGCAGTATCGGCACCGCCACCTCCAAGGGCACCAAGGTGTTTGCCGTCACCGGCAAAATCGCCAACTCCGGCCTCATCGAAGTGCCGATGGGCACCACCCTGCGCCAAATCATCTATCAAATCTGCGGCGGCCTCGCCCATGGCAAGCAATTCAAGGCCGCGCAAACCGGCGGCCCGTCCGGCGGTTGCATCACCGCGGAGTTTCTCGACACCCCGATTGATTACGAGAGCCTGCAGGCGATCGGTTCGATGATGGGCTCGGGCGGCATGATCATCATGGACGAGGACGACTGCATGATTGACGTCACCAAATTCTATCTGGAATTCACGGTCGACGAATCCTGCGGCAAGTGCGCGCCCTGCCGCATCGGCGGCCGCACCTGCTACAACATCCTCGATGGCATCAGCAAAGGCAAAGGCGAACCCGGCGACATCGACAAACTCAGGGACATCGGCCATGCCATGCGCAAGGCGTCGCTCTGCGGCCTGGGCCAGACCGCGCCCAATCCGGTGATGTCGACGCTGAAGTATTTCGCAGAGGAATACCGCGCCCACATCGTCGACAAGAGGTGTCCGGCAGGCAAATGCAAACCCCTGCTCACCTACACCATCGACGTGGAGAAATGCAACGGTTGCACCGCCTGTGCGCGGCGTTGCCCGGTGTTCTGCATCAGCGGCGAAGTGAAGAAATTCTGCGTCATCGACCAGGCGAAGTGCATCAAGTGCGGCCAGTGCTACGACGTCTGCCGCTTCGATGCGGTCACCAAATGCTAATCCCGCGCCACTCCACCGACATGATTGAACTCGAAATCAACGGCATCCCGGTATCGGTCACGCCAGGGACCTCGCTGATCAACGCCGCCAAGGGGGTTGGCGTGAAGATCCCGACCCTGTGTTATCACAGCGATCTGGAACCCTGGGCGGCCTGCGGCATCTGCGTCGTCAAGGTCGCTGGCTCACCCAAAATGTTGCGCGCCTGCGCCACCCCGGCGGAACCCGGCATGCAGGTCATCACCCACGACCCGGAAATCGTCAAGGTGCGCCGCACCGTGCTCGAGTTGATTCTTTCCACCCATCCCAACGACTGCCTGCAATGCGGCCGCAACCGCAGTTGCGAACTGCAGACCTTGGCGGAAGAATTCGGCATCCGCGAGGTGACCTACGAAAAGCGCTTGCGCAACCTGCCGGTGGACACCTCGACCACCTCGATTGTGCTCAACCCGGAGAAATGCATTGCCTGCGGCCGCTGTGCCAAAGTCTGCCAGGACATGCAGGGGGTGTGGGCGCTGGAGTTCATTGGCCGCGGAGAATCCATCCGGATCGCGCCGGCGGCGGATGTGACGCTGGATGAAAGCCCCTGCATCAAGTGCGGCCAGTGTTCGGCGCATTGCCCGGTGGGCGCGATCTATGAAAAGGACCAGACCCATGAGGTCTGGAACGCCCTTGAAGATAACCAAAAGCATTGCGTCGTGCAAATCGCCCCCGCCGTGCGCGTCGCCATCGGCGAAGCGTTCGGCTACCCACCCGGCGAGGTGCTCACCGGCCAACTCTATGCCGCGTTGCGCCGCCTCGGCTTCGATGCCGTCTTCGACACCAACTTCACCGCCGACCTCACCATCATGGAGGAAGGCTCCGAGTTTGTTAGCCGCGTGACCGGCGGCGGCGTGCTGCCGCAAATCACCTCGTGCTGCCCGGCGTGGACCGATTATATGGAGAAATTCGCCCCCGACTTCATCCCGAACTTTTCCTCGGCGAAGTCGCCGCAGCAAATGTTGGGCGCGGTCGCCAAGACCTACTATGCGGCTAAGGCGGGCGTCGCGCCCAAGGACATGTATGTGGTGTCGGTGATGCCCTGCACCGCCAAGAAGTTCGAGGTGTCGCGCGGCGAAAGCATGGCGGCCTCCGGGTTCCAGGATGTGGATGTGTCCATCACCACCCGCGAACTGGCGCACATGATCAAGCAGGCCGGCATCGACTTCCGCAACCTGCCGCAAGAGCAACCCGACAGCGTGCTTGCCGAATACAGCGGCGCGGGCACCATTTTCGGCACCACCGGCGGGGTGATGGAAGCCGCGTTGCGCAGTGCCTACTTCCTCATCACCAACGAAGATCTCACCGATGTCACCTTCAAGGACGTGCGTGGGCTCGAGGGCGTGAAAGCCGCCGAGGTGGACATCCAAGGCACCAAGATCCGGGTGGCGGTCGCCCATCAGATGGGCAACGTCGAGGCGGTGCTCAACCAGGTGCGCGCGGCCAAGGCCAAGGGCGAGGCACTGCCGTTTCACTTCATCGAGGTGATGGCCTGCCGCGGCGGGTGCATCGGCGGCGGCGGCCAACCCCACGGCGCCACCGATGCCATCCGCCAACAACGCATGGCCGGACTCTACGCCGATGACGAGCGCAGCACCCGGCGCTGCTCACACCACAACCCGATGGTTGCCCAAATCTATCAGGAATTCCTGGGCAAACCGTTAGGACCCAAGGCCCACAAGCTGCTGCACACGACCTACAAACCGCGCCAAGTGTACAAGAAGTGAGCGCAACCGGTGCCTGCGGCATGCCGCAGACCGCTCCCGCCCCGCGCCACGGTGGCCCGGGCATCTTGCCCGGAGCCTCGACTCAAACCACCAAAGGTGCTAAGTAAACCGTATTGGGCAGGATGCCGGCGCTCCCCAATCCGCAGACACCCGCTCATGGCTTCTCCTTGCGCTGGCCAGCGCCGCCGCGATTGGTAGCGGCGGGTAGCGGCGGGTAGCGGCGGGTTGGGTGGGTTGGCCCGGGTCGTATGCCGGGTTCGGCTTGGGCAACTGCGCCTTGACCACCGCCAGATAATCTGTTAGCCGCTGGTTCAACTCCCTGACCTTGTCGGGCAACTCCTTGGCGAGATCGCGGCGCTCGCCAGGGTCTTTGGCGACGTTGAACAACGCCAGGCCGCCGCTCTCTCAGGTTGGCGCCCCACCCCTTGACCGTGGCCAGCACCTCGGGGCTAGCACCGCCGCCCTGGCGCGAGGCGTAGTGCGACATCTGCAGATAGAACGGCTTGTTAGCCTTGGCCTGCCGCGCCAAGAAGTTGTGGGATGGATGGCGCCGGGGCAGACCGGAGAATCCAGCCACTGACTGGTGCATCACGGCACCTTGATACCGGGGACGGCCAGCCGGACGCGATAGAGGCCGGTGCGGCAGGTCATGTAGAGCGATCGCCAATCGACATCGCCAAAGGCACAGTTGGCGGGTTGCTCCGCCGTGACAAAGGTGCCGAGGTGCTTGCCGCTGTGGTCAAACACCATCACGCCCTCCGTGCTGGTGCAATAGATGTTGCCTTCAGAATCCACTTTCATGCCATCGGCGCCGGGCGTCTTGGCGAAGATGCGGCTGTTGGTGAGAGTGCCATCGGCAGCGATATCGAACGCGCGGATGTGGCCGCCCTCGGTGTCGTTGACATAGAGGATCTTTTCGTCCGGCGCGAACGCCAACCCGTTGGGCTTGACGAAATCCTTGGCCAGCAAGGTCAGTGTCTTGCCGGCGGGCGAGATTCGATACACACCTTGAAAATCCAGTTCCCGCTCCTCGGGTTTGACGCCATACGGCGGGTCGGTGAAATAGATCGCGCCGTCCTTTCTAACGACCACGTCGTTCGGGCTGTTGAGGCGTTTGCCGTCGTGGCGCTCGGCGAGCACGGTGATCGAGCCGTCCGTTTCGGTGCGGGTGACGCGGCGCGCGCCGTGTTCGCAGGCGATCAGGCGGCCTTGTTTGTCGAGGGTCAGGCCGTTGGCGTTGTTGCTGGGTGCGCGCGTGGTGGCGAACTTGCCGGCGTGAAAACTAACAATCCGGTTGGCCGGAATGTCGCTGAAGAGCAGTTCGTTGTTGGCGGCAACCCACAGCGGGCCCTCGCTGAACTTGAAGTCCCCACCGAGTTTCTCGATCGGCGCGGTGAAATCCAACGCGAAGACGCTGCTGGCCGTCGCGATACAGAAGCATAAGAGAACCGTCTTCATGGGGGTGATGGGGATTCAACGAGCTGCGGACAGATACGCGGGCGCAGCATATGAGCAGAAACACCGGAAGTCCCGACTTTGTTTCCCAGTCATTTAGATAATCCCGCAACAACGCTTGCCGCGGGAGTGCTGCCTTCAACTCAGAGCCCGGGAATGGCCGGGGCGGGAGCAAGGGGGACGTTTCCATGAAACGGCACTTGCCAAGTGCCGGTCCCTGCCGGTGGCTGCGCCTTCACAGCGGCTCACGGTTGTCCGGGCTGCCCCGCTCGCCGCGCGGCGGCCGGCCATCCGGGTTACCGCCACCACCGCCACCGCCACCGCCACCACCGCCACCACCACCGCCACCGCCACCGCCACCGCCACCGCCACCGCCACCGCCACCGCCACCGCCACCGCCACCACCGCCACCACCACCACCGCCACCGCCGCCGCCACCGCCACCGCCGCCTTGGCCGCGCCGGCCGCCCTGGCCCTCGCCTTTCCCTGGCTGGCGCTCGCCGGGCGGGCGGCGTTTTGGATAGACATCGATCCCCTGGGCGGCGCGGCCGGTGATGGTGCCATTGGGTGTTAGCTCCCGGCCCTTGCGCGCGGGATGATCCGCGGCATAGCGGTAGGCGCGGAACACGGTGTTGGTCATCGGCAACACATCCCCTAACACCTTGACCGGCCCATCGCGGGTGACCGGGTTGATGTATTCCCAGACCAGCTCACCTTTGGCGCTCACCTCGAAGAAATGCCCCTCGGTAGCCGGATGGCGGGCCCGACACGCCCGCCAAACCAATGAACATACATCCTTTGACGCCCGGTGGATGGCCTCGGCGCCGATGGCCGGACCGTCAGGGGGCTAACAGCAATACGAAATCCTTGCCGTACTTGTCATACCCGCCCCCCACTTTGACGAACAGGGCGTTGGGGGCTGTGGCGAGGATTTGAATCTCCGGGGACCCCTTCATGTAGGCATCCAGCACCGGAGCCGGGAGGGCCACTTGCCGCAGTTCCTTGGTTGTCACATCGTAGGTGTATAGCGCGGTGCGCACCGGGCCCTGCTCGTCGATGGTTTCCTCACTCATGAGCCCGACGAGCTTCGTGTCGGACATCCAGGTCTCCCACAAAATTTGTGACCTCCGCGCGTCGTCGTAGTTGATTTCGCAACTCCCACCCCGCCCACCACTGGCCTAATTGTCGCTGGACACTGGCCCGCCACCTGGGGAGCGCCCCCGCTGGCACGGGCCATGCTCGGGCCCCAGCCCTGCCGTCAACCTTGACAGACCCGCCGCACGCGACCGATAGTCAGCGGGCTACCCCATGATCATTCACGCATCCAAGGATTTCTCGAAGCGCTTCAAATGCGAGGTCAGCGGCAAAGGCCACACTGTGCTGCAAACCGGGCGCCTTGATGCCTGGAGCGGACATCTTTTCCGCCTCGGGCGAACCTCGTTTGTTCTGCTCATGAACGATGCGCTCTACAAAGCTCTCGATCACGAGCGCCCGAGCAGTCTCCTGCCGAAGTTGCTAGCGACTGTTGCTTGACGCGTCCGCAACCCGCCGCTCCGACGAGCTCGGCAACGGCCCATTCTCGCGGCGGAACCTTGTGGACAACTTTCCTCCCAGGCTGAAATTGTCTGAACTCTCCCGACACAAAAACCACATGCAACCATTACCAGTTAGATACTCTTACCCACTCAAAACCCGATTATCCCTCTAAATCTCACCCCATCCACATCTCCAAATCCGCCATCGCCGCCCTGACGTGGCCCTTGGCTCCTTCCGCAATCTGGCGGGTAATGGTGATCGGACCACCCCAGCGCCGGGCGAGGAATGCCGCAAGAGATTCGTTATCCGGTGGCTGGAGGCGCACCGATTGGAAGCGGGTCTGCAACCGCTCCGTTAGGCTGGTCAGGCCAAGGTTGGTGGTGCCGAGGAACGCGTGACCGGGTTTCATCCGGTCGAGGCTATCGGGAATGCAGATTGCAGATTGCGGATTGGGGACCGCACGGGCAACGCCATGCACTCCAATTCGCAATCCAGGCGCGGGTGGCGAATCTGTGGGTCCATGCCACGATCCGCACGCCGTTCGCGCAGACTTCTTCAATCCGCAATCGGCAATCCGCAATCCGAAGCCCGGCATCCCCGCCTCCTTTCTGCCGCGCATCCGCATCAGCATGTCGGCGATGGCCGCCGCGCCTTTCCACTTGAGGAATCAAGCATCAGCGAATTCACCCATATTCCTATCTTCCTTTGCGCCTTTGCGCCTTTGCGCGAGGCAATCTTCACACCCCCGGCACCTTCGCAAGCGGCTTCCTCACTACCAATCCATTCATCCAGGCTAAGAGTTTTCTCGCGCAAAGGCGCAAAGGCGCAAAGTTTTTCAGAATCAAGGGATTTCGTTCCTTGTAAAACGGCACATTGGCCACTGCCTATTTCCACTCGGCGTCTACCCGACCGGGCTGCGCTCCGAAACGGGAAACCGGAGTTTGGCGCGCAAGGCCTCCGCTGACTCCGGCAAGCTGGAATCGCCACGCTGCGGCAGGGTCACCGGCTGCCGGGCGCCGTCGACGACAAGCAGCGCTCCCCCCGCATCGGTCAGGCGATAGACCGTGGATCGGGCTGCCCCGTGGCGTTCCACCAAGCCTCCTCGCGCAGCCGACTCAGCCGGTTCAGGGCTGTCCGTCGGGGCAAGCGGGGGTTGAAGGACGCCTCATAATCCTGCGCGTCGAGCTCCGCCTGGAGTCCGAATGGTTCAAGCCATTCCTTCTTGATGGGCCGGTTCATGGCGAGAAAATGGCGGAGAAATGGATGGAAATGGAGGTATGTTTGCGGCGCGCTCTGCTGCCACCCCACATCGGCGACGCCATCAGCCGCGGTCTGCTGCCGCCAGTCGGCGAATGGTGGAAGATTTCATCTGTGCCGCCCCGCCGGGTGACCGTGGATGCAGGCCGCGCAGCCCAACAGAACCGCGCCGGCGTGGAACGCAGCAAGCCGTGCTAACGGCGATATTCAAAATACCGCAGGCACTAACTGGCATGGCCAACGGCAAATGGGACTCAAAACCCTGTCAGACCATTACGCCGAGCTGGGCGCCGATTTCGGCGAGGAGATCGAACGCCGTGCCAGCGATGCGAAGCTGATCCTTGAAACGGCGGCCAAGTATGGCGTGCCCGTGGACATGCTGCTGAAGCCGACGGGTTCAGCGGCGGCAGTGCAAATCGGCGGCGTGAAGCCCCCCTGAAACAGCCGGGAAATATGTGGAAATGTCATTGCCTCTCAGAAGAGGAACGGCTAGAAGATTGTTGGAACCGTGCCTATCGCCATGAAACAATGTATCATTTCGTCTTTCGCTCTGGCCGTTTTGGCCGTTCTGGCCAGCGTTTCGCTCGTCACTCCGGCTTTTGCCGTGGTCAACATCGGCTACGTCGATGTTGGTAACATTAACAACGCGGCGGACAGCAGCGGCTATGGTGCGGTGGCGTATAACTACAAAATCGCAAAGAACGAGACGACCATCAGCCAATACACCGAATTCCTGAACGCCGCGGCCAAAACGGATAACTACTCGCTCTATAGTACGAACATGTCCAGCTCTGGTGGCTACACTTACGCTGCGGGGATCAACCGCAGCGGCAGTTCCGGCAGCTACTCGTATGCGGCGGTGGCTGGCAGCGGGAACAAGCCGGTTACCTTTGTGAGTTGGTTTGATGCGGCGCGGTTCTGCAACTGGATCCACAACGGCCAGGGCGCGGGCAATACGGAGACGGGTGCCTACACGCTCCTCGGGGCGATGAGTGGGATTCACACCAAAAACGCGGGTGCCACGGTCTGGATCCCCAGTGAGGACGAATGGTATAAGGCGGCGTATTATGACGCGACCAAGGGGGGCGCGGGTGGCTACTGGCCGTATCCGACGCAGAGCGCCTATCTGGCCGGGCATGACATCGGAGTGGCCAACTCGGCAAATTACTATGACAATGGTTACGTCGGCTATCCGGGCATGACGTTGACAGATGTCGGGGCTTACGGTGCGAATTCGGATAGCTTCTACGGGACCAACGACCAGGGAGGCAACGTGTGGGAATGGAACGACGCCACTCCCACCGGCTCGTCGCGCGGGCTGCGTGGGGGCGCCTGGGACAGCTACGACCTGGCCTCCTCGTCCCGCTACAACTACGTTCCGTCGAGCGAGATCTACGTCATCGGGTTCCGTGTTGCCAGTGTCCCTGAACCAAGTTGCGTGGCCCTGACGATATTCGCCAGCGGGATGTTGATGACGCGCCGCAAACGCTGATTCTTCCCTTTGACTCTTTATCCCTTTGTCTTCGGGGAGCGCCGCCATCATGGCGGCATTTCCCGGCGTCCCGCCGGGAAACATCGCAATGACCTCCGTGGAGTAGCCTCGCAAAAAACACCAAGAGCGTTCCGCAGGATGCGGAACGCAGCCGGCAGGATGCCGGCGCTCCCCATCGTTCCGTTGACACGGCCACCGGTGCGGGAATCCGGTTCTCCAATCCAGCGGCTTGCTGCTGCGTCGGCGCACGAAGAACTTGCGTAGATTGCTTGAAAACAATCTCACTTGGCCGGATGGGGTTTGCTGCCTCATCCGGCCTTTTCGTGTTCCAGCGTTGACACCGCCACCGGGGCGTGAACCTGCTTCTGTTCCAAACAAGTGAATGGCTGATCCAGCCCGAGGCGCTGCGCTCAATGGCGGCGGCATCCCGTTCGTTCCTTGATCGTGGTGCTGCTCTGCCTCAACCAGGACAATCCAGCCCGCTCTTGAGTGTTGAGAACTCGAGATAAAGGGAGACTCGTTAAATAATTAGAGCGCCTAACCCTCATCCGCTGGTGTCATCACTGGCCAGCAACCGCGGATGGAGCCTTCATGAATGCGCAGGGTGGGATCGTTGCCGATCCAACCGGGTTCGCCGTTGGCGTCCACAAACGCCACGCCGATGGGCATACTGATTTGGGTGTTTGCCAGATACTCGATGTTCTCCTCGGCGCGATCAGACATGGCGATCCACTCCTGCTTCATGGCGAGCGGGTCGAGATCGCGGGCTTGAATTTCGTGCAGCGTCGCCGGATCGATCCGAGCGAAACGGCGCATCATCTTGAGCAATGACAAGGGACTGAAACCTGGGTCTTTGCCGCAGGCTGCCCACACAATCGCCTCCAGCGGATAGATCCGGCCCAACTCGAGGATATCGACATAGTCCCGCGTTTCCATCCTCGCGGAAAGTGCCAGCGCCTTGTTCAGGGCCATGTCAAACAGATGCAAGCGCCAGCCAAGCAGGGGGTCGGGCACGATTGGGAAAAACCGGAAAGCCGAGTCATGAGCCCAGTCAAGTTCCACACGCCCGCCGGCCCGTGTTACAACTGCCTTGCGAAAGGAGGCCGGCTTGTCCCAAGTGCCATGATTTCCCGCCTTTCTCACCTCGAAGCCAGCCGCTTCCAGGTCAGCCACATCGCGCTCACTGTGCCGCACCAAATCCGCAACCAGATCGTGGAAGAAATCAAAATCGCCGGAGTAGCGAGCCGAGCCCTCACTCGCGTTGAGCACCATGCCACCGGCGACGTGACTGGCCTCGGAGCGATTGCCAGCCAGCACGGCGAGAACCTCGCTCTGGAAGGGTGTTAGAGGCATTGTTGCAGGGCTTGTGCGGCTAGCCACGCCTTGCGGTCGCCGTATTCGCGCATGTGCCGGATCACCAGGCCGACATCATCCAGATATTGCAGGCGGGCCTCGGGATGTCTGAACCAAAAGCACTCGCCGAACTCGCGGACACAAATCTCCGCCTGCGCAAGCAACTCAGGCGGCGCAGGAACCCGTTCCTCAGGTGTATCCGATACACTCCTCACGCCCACAGTCTACTCCAATCCCTGCGCCCGGCAAGCCGGAAATGCCCGGGTCGAGGTGATCTTCCAAACCATCGACAACCTACGCACCTCCATCGAAGGCCCCACCGGTGATTGGTATTTCACCGCCGGGAATCCTGCCCGCCGCCTGTAACAGCCAAGTTAGTCGGGAGGTTTAATGGCGATTGCCAAGTATGGCGTGCCGCTGGACATGCTGTGGAAGCCGTCGGACTCGGCAGTGACTCCGCCAACCGGCTTCGTGAAGGGCACTTGAAACGCTCGGGCAAATATTAGAAAAAATAATTTTTTCTCGACTCGGGGGGGGGGCTAAAAAGCGGTGTTAGTCTATTGTAAACCCCATGAAACATCCCACCATCACATCCCTCGGGCTGGCCGTTCTGGCTGGCATTTCGCTCGTCAGCCCGGCGCGGGCCGCCATCATCACCACCACCGACACGTTTGGCACTGAAGGAAATGCCTTCACGATGAATTTCGTGGGCATCGGCAATCCTGGAAACGCTCCCGACACGACGGGCGATCCAAATCCGGCGGGCGCTGTCGCCTACTCATACCGGATGAGCCCCTACGAGGTGAGCGTGGACATGGTCACCAAGGCGAATACTGCTGGTGTCCTCGGCATCACTTATACGGATCGCTCCGACAACAATCCCGCCACGTCGGTTAGCTGGAACGAGGCGGCACGCTTGGTGAACTGGCTCAATGTGTCGAGCGGCTCGGTGGCGGCCTATAAATTCAGCATTCAGCCCGCAGGAGTAGGCTACGGCGCAAACGCAAACATCGCCCTCTGGACCAGCGGTGAGGCCGGTTACAACGACAAAAATCCCTTCCGCAACAGCAACGCGAAGTATTTCCTGCCCAGCGAGAACGAGTGGTATAAGGCGGCCTATTATGATCCGAACAAGACTGGCGGTGCCGGATACTACGACTATGCGACCGGTAGCGACACGGCACCTAGCCCGGTGGCCAGCGGGACATCGGGGGCAGTCTATAACGGTCAATCCAGCCCTGCCGACATCACCAGCGCGGGTGATCTGAGCCCATACGGCACGATGGGACAGGGCGGCAACGTCTGGGAATGGATGGAAACGAACTATTCTGGGACCAACAATTCGTCCGGCTTGAATCGCGGACTGCGTGGGCAATACGGTTTACTTAGCACCCTTGGTGGTTTGAGTCGAGGCTCCGGGCAAGATGCCCGGGCCACCTGTGGCGCGGGCATCCTGCCCGCCGCCTCTTCCTGTCTCGTCCCTGTCTCGTCTTAAGTAAACCGTATTGGACTGCGTGGGGGAACCTGGGGCAGCACCGGTCGCCATCATGGCGGCAGTTTCCGGCGTCCCGCCGGGAAACATCGCAACGACATCCGTGGAGTAGCCTCGATAAAAACACAAAGAGCGTTCCGCAGGATGCGGAACGCAGCCGGCAGGATGCCGGCGCTCCCCATCGCTCCGTTCCTCCACTGGCATAGCGGGGTTCGTGGGCACCCACTCTGGGAAACCGGAGGGGGTGCTTTGTGTTTACCTTCGATCGCGGCAATTTGGAAATGAGCGGGCTAAAATTCCATTTTTGGACCGAATATGGAATTTCAGCTTTTCAAATTCCAACTTTGTGGCTATTTTTCCGGTGTGATCCGACCTGTTACAGGCAAGTACACCACCGTTTCGACCGCTGGGGAAGCGTTCAAGGCGTTTGTTCCCAGCCCGCTGCCACCGGACCCACCCGTCGTTCTGGACGGCGCCCTTGAACAACTTCACGCCGAGGCCTTGATGGCCCTCGGGAGATTGGATGGCATCACCAGCCTCCTGCCTGACCCGCAACAATTCCTATACGCCTACGTTAGAAAGGAGGCGGTTGCATCGTCGCAAATCGAAGGGACCCAGTCCTCATTGGCCGATCTGCTTGCCCATGAAATGGAGTCAGCTCCGGGTGTTCCGCTCGATGATGTGCGGGAAGTCTCGGACTGCGTGGCGGCATACGACCATGCGGAACGCCAGTTGACCGACGGCTTTCCACTTTCCCTCCGTCTCATCGCGGAGGCTCACACGAAACTGCTTGCCAGCGGCCGGGGGCGGACGCAATGCCCGGGGGAATTCAGGCGGAGCCAGAATTGGATCGGCGGCAGCCGACCGGGAAACGCCAGGTTCGTTCCACCACCTCCGGACGAGGTGATGACCTGCATGGGATTGCTGGAAAAATTCCTGCACGATGATCCCGTTAGAACGCTCCCCTTGATCAAGGCCGCGCTGGCGCATGTGCAGTTCGAAACGATCCATCCCTTCCTGGATGGCAACGGACGTGTTGGTCGCCTGCTCATCACCCTGATCCTGCGGACCGAAGGACTGTTGAAATATCCGATCCTGCACCTGTCGCTCTTCTTCAAGGAACATCGCGCGAGATATTACGAACTGCTCCAAGATGTGCGGGTCACGGGAAACTGGGAGGCGTGGCTCGACTTCTTTCTTCAGGGGGTGCGGGACATTGCGACCCGAACCGCAGCCGACATCCACAGGTCCTTGGATCGGTTTGAGCGGGACCGGCAGCGCATTGGAGCATTGGGCCGTGCGGCGCGTTCTTCGCTGCTGATTCACGACCAATTGAAGCGGCAGCCGCTGACCTCGATCGCGGCACTCGCCGCGACCACCCATCTCACCCCGACGACCATCGCCTCGTCGCTCGGCAAACTGAGGGGCTTGGGAATTGTCAGGGAAGTCACGGGAGGAAGCTATGGTCGGCTCTATGCCTATGACGGCTATCTCGCGATCCTGTCCGAGGGATCGGAAGCCATCCATTGAGCCATGCGCGGCGCTTGATTGACAGGCGTGCCGGGGCATGGGGCTTGAATCCGACATTCTATCCGATTTTCGCCAGCTTCTCACCGAACATGGCGTGAGTGCGCGATGGCAGGGGCTTGACCTGCTCGTGCTGGTGAGCCGGGTGAAGCGTGAGCAGCAAATGGCAGAACTCAGCGTTCGACCTCAAAATCGTCACGCTGTCGAGCAAGTTGGATTCCCTCTTGAGGCTTGGCGCGACAAAAACGTGCATTTGCTCCGGGACAGCGGCAAGAACCCCGACCTTCTGCGCGGCGTCTATGGCGAAACGGCGTGACGATTTTGGTAGAATCCCCTTGCACCAGCGGTTGGCGTGCGTTTGAATCCCCGTGTGAGAACGACCTTTCCAGCGTCGGTGGACGGAGTTCGCGCTTCCGGGTCGTTGTTACACCTGAAACAACGACGAGTTCGTGTAACAATTGTTAATGCCGCACGTCGTTGAACAACAATGTTCGCTATAAAATGAAACCCAGGAAAAAGATTTTCCTTTGGACGGCAATCTGGTTCTCCCTTGCGGCAGCAGTTGTCACCGGCATATTTTATACTCAGGTCGTTTTACCAAGAACTAATTTTCAGACAACGTGTGAGAATTCAA
>CAIZNN010000259.1 GCA_903934285.1 Akkermansiaceae bacterium
CCAGGATCTGTTGGAGTTGGAGGGCGACCACCCGCTTGAGCGCGAGAATCTCCACTTCGGGAAGAATCCCTTCCTCGGCGAGAAAATCAGCGAAGCCACTCCCGCGGTGGGCATTTTGATGTGCTTTTGGTTTCATTGCTTTCGGTTTTGATGTGCTTTCATGTAGTTCGACTACAAATTCGGCAATACCCCGATTCACTTCCTGTTCAACGCGTTCTTTCCATGCATTCTTTTCGTCCTCAAGGTCTTGTCGAAGCCATTGCACTTGCCGCAACTCAGACTTGATGCTTACCCTTTCCCGCAACTGCAAAAGCGGTTTCATCTGTCGTGCCGGGCGCGGCCTCTACCACCAGCCGAGGAACCATCCGTTGCTCGGTTCTCTAGGTCCCAGCTACAATGCCATGCAGGATCTCATCCAGCGCAAGGCTGGTGGCGACGTGTTCCCCACCGGTGCCCACGCGGCCAACGTGCTCGGACTCAGCGACCAGGTGCCCATGCGGAGCTGGCAGCTGACCACCGGCCCGAGCCGTCGCATCCGCAGCGGCAAATCCGAAATCGTCCTTCGCCACGTTTCCCCGCGGTTTGTATCCACGAAAAATCCGAAAAGCGCTCAGGTCATCCTTGCCCTGCGCTGGATAGGAAGACGTGCTGTGGACGATGATGTCATTGCCAAGCTGCGCCGAAACCTTTCACCGGCCGACCGCGCTGCGCTTCCCGCGGATGCCGCCAGCGCTCCCGCCTGGATTGCCGACATCTTCCGCAGCGTTGCCAAAGAACCGCCTGCCGCCTGAACCATGCAAACAAGTGGAAACTCCTCTTGTGGAGAACGTTCTTGACGCGAGGGATGGTTTTTTCGCGGGACATGGGTGGCATGCCTGCCCGCTCCATTGCGTCATTCACGCCGCCGGTCGGTGGCCAAGGGCTTGCCGCCGGCCACGGCCGGCTACGGCTACGGCTACGGGGTGTTCGACCCGGCTGCCGCGGCGGGCTGGGCTAACAAATGGGCCGCCGCCGCGAGCGGGGTCAGGGTGCCGGCTTGGGCTGAGTTTTTGCCAGTTGCCAGGCGGCTTCCATTTGTTCGAGGGTGGCGGCGTCCAGGCTCAGGCCGGCGTCGTGGAGCAGGCGCTCCATGACGCCGAAGCGTTGTTCGAACTTGGCATTGGCGGCGCGCATCACGAGTTCCGGGTCGAGGCCGCGCACGCGTGTTAGATTGACGATGGAGAACAACAAGTCACCGGTTTCCTCGGTGACCGCCTGCGGGCCGCCGGCCGCGATGGCCGCTTCGAGTTCGGCGAGTTCCTCGCGGATTTTGGCGAGCACGCCGGCTTGGTCGGGCCAGTCGAAGCCGACCGTGGCGGCTTTTTTCTGGAATTTGGCGGCGCGCAGGAGGGCGGGCAGGCCCTTGCCGATGCCGTGGAGGAAGGGTTGGTGGTCATCGCCCTTTTCGCCGCGCTTGATTTGGTCCCATTGCCGCAGCACCGCCTCGGAGGTGGCAGCCGGGCTCTGGGCGAAGACGTGGGGATGACGCCGGATCAACTTGTCAGAGATGGTGCGGGCAACTTCGTCGAGGTTGAAATGGCCGGCTTCTTGCGCCAGTTCACTGTGGAAGACCACTTGCAGCAGCAAGTCGCCGAGCTCTTCCCTGAGGTGTGGGAAATCGCCGCGGTGGATGGCATCGACCGTCTCGTGGGCCTCTTCGATGAGGTTGGGAACGAGCGACTCATGGGATTGCTCGGCGTCCCATGGGCAGCCGCCCGGGGCGCGCAGGCGGTGCATGATGGCCCGCAAGCGGGCCAGTTGCATGGCGGGATCAGGCGCATTCATCAGCATGGCGTCGGTCATGGGGCGGGGGGCTGGGATTTGGCGATTTGTTGGAGGAGGTCACGTTCCGCAGCCGTCAGGCTCTGGAATCCCTGCTGGGAGATTTTGTCAAGGATGCGATCCACCTCGGCCTGGGCCTGCAAGTCGATCTCGGTGCGCGGTCGCAGTTTGGCCTCGGGGCGGCGGCCAAACGCTCTGGGGCGGATGATTTCCACCCCGGCGGCATCGCCCTGCGCCCAGCGCAGCAAGTCCGGCCGGCGCATCAGCAAAAACCCCAGAATTGCGCCACCCAGATGACCGGCTTCGCCGCCCGCGTTGTCGCCCAAGCCTAACACGACGGTGCCCGCGGCCAGCGCCAACACGGCGATGGCCAATTGCCGCATCGAGAGTTCGATGGGGGGGAAATACAGCATCACCCGCAGGTCGGGTGCGATCACCGCCACGCCGACCAGGATGCCGTAGATGCCGGCCGAAGCCCCGACCAGGGGCATGAAATCCAGCGGCGGGGCGCCCGGCGGCGGCTGCAAGATGCCGAGCCAGGCCAACAAGGTGTAGAACGCGGCCCCGGCGGCGCCGCACAGCAAATAGAAGGCCAGGAATTTGCGCGCGCCCCACCAGCGTTCGGCCCAGGGGCCGAAGAAAAACAGCCCCAACATGTTGAACACCACATGCAACACACTGCCATGCAGGAATTGAAAAGTGAAAAACTCCCACACCCGGCCTTGGCCCAGCGCGGAATGCATGGTGAAACGCCCCCAATGGATCAGGCGCTCGTCAAACAACAAAATGTCGGCGAAAAAAACCGCCAGGTTGATTATAATCAGCCATTTGACCACCGGCGTGAGGTGGGAATACCCGCCTGCCGCGCGATAGTGGCCGTGCCCGTAATTGCGATCTGCCAGTCCCATGCACAACGGGCTTAGCACGGCAATCCCCGGTCCGCAAGCGCGACGAAAAAAACTGCGCACTTCGACAAATTCCCCTAAAAATTCCCGCGGCGGCGGCGTTGTTAAAAGTGCAAGGTTTCAACAATTGGTTTGTTGGGTGGCCACCGCCTCACGTCGTACGGCGCGGGGCGACGGCGGCCCGAGTTGGGTTTTTGATGGCGGCGGGGCGACCCGCCGCCATTTTTTTGCGGGTGGTGCGGGTGGGCCAATCCGCATGGAATGCGAAATTTGCGGCGATTTCCCTCATCTGGTTGCCAAAAGGACCAAGCTTGGCTCTAATCTCGCCACGCTATGCCAAACACCGCCAACACCAGCCACGCCTCCCTTCAGCAGTGGGTCAATGAAATGACCGCCCTTTGCACCCCCGACGCTGTCGAGTGGTGCGATGGCTCACAGGCCGAATGGGACCGCCTCACCTCCCTCCTCGTCGAGAAGGGCACGTTCACCCGCCTCAATCCCGTGACCCGCCCGAATTGCTTCCTCGCCCGCTCGACCACCTCCGACGTCGCCCGCGTGGAAGACCGCACCTACATTTGCTCGGCGACGCCAGCCGGTGCCGGCCCGACCAACCATTGGGGCGAGCCGGCGGAAATGCGCGCCAAGCTCACGGAGAAATTCCGCGGCTGCATGACCGGCCGCACGATGTATGTGATTCCGTTCTGCATGGGCCCGCTGGATTCGCCGCTGGCCAAAATCGGCGTGGAAATCACCGACAGCGCGTACGTGGTGACCAACATGCGCATCATGTGCCACATGGGGGCACACGTCCTCAAGCGGCTCGAAGACGAAGCCTGCGGCACCATCACCAAGCAGCGCGATGGCTTCGGCACCTTCATTCCCTGCCTCCACTCGGTGGGCGCACCACTCGCCGCCGGCCAGGCCGACACCACCTGGCCCTGCAATGACGACAAGTACATCGTGCATTTCCCGGAGACCCGCGAGATCATGTCGTACGGGTCGGGGTACGGCGGCAACGCCCTGTTAGGCAAGAAATGCCTGGCGCTGCGCATCGCATCGAACATCGCCCGTGACAACAAGTGGATGGCCGAGCACATGCTCATTGTCGGGGTGCATGCTCCGGACGGCACCACCACCTATCTCTCGGTCGCCTTCCCCTCGGCTTGCGGCAAGACCAATCTCGCGATGCTCATTCCGCCGCAAGCGTATCTGGATGCCGGCTGGAAAACCTCCATCATCGGTGACGACATCGCCTGGCTGTGGCCGCATGAGGATGGCAAGCTCCACGCCATCAACCCGGAAACCGGTTATTTCGGCGTGGCACCCGGCACCGCCTATGAGACCAACCCGCTGGCGATGGAATCCATCAAGGCCAACGCGATTTTCACCAACGTCGGGCTCACCGACGATGGTGATGTGTGGTGGGAAGGGATGAGCAAAACCCCGCCCGCCCATCTCATCGATTGGACCGGCCAGGATTGGACGCCGGATTGTGGACGCAGCGCCGCCCACGCCAACGCCCGCTTCACCGCGCCGGCTGTGCAGTGCCCGACGATTGATGCCAACTGGCAAAATCCGGATGGTGTGCCGATTGACGCGATCGTGTTCGGTGGGCGCCGTGCCACGACGATGCCGCTCATTTTCCAAGCGCTGGACTGGAACCACGGCGTGTATGTGGGCGCCACCATGGGCTCGGAAATGACCGCCGCCGCTGCCGGCACGCTCGGCAAAGTCCGCCGCGATCCGATGGCGATGCTGCCATTCTGCGGCTACAACATGGGCGATTATTTCGGCCACTGGCTCGAAATGAGCCAGTACGTCAGCAAACTGCCGCAAATTTTCCACGTCAATTGGTTCCGCAAGAGTGCCGAAGGCAAGTTCCTGTGGCCCGGATATGGCGAGAACATGCGCGTCCTGGAGTGGATCGTCAAACGCTGCAGCGGCCAAGTCGGCGCTTGCGACACGCAAGTCGGTGCCAGCCCGACCTTTGAGGATTTCAACACCGCCGGCCTGGAAGGGTTCACCGAGGAGGCCTACGCGCAAGTCATGGCCTTGGATAAGGCCGAGTGGCAGGCCGAAATCGCCGGCCAGGAGGAATTCTTCACCTCCCTCGGCGAGCACCTGCCCAAGGAACTCGCGCGCCAGCGCGAGTTGCTGGCCGCCCGCATGGGATGATACCATTTTTGTTAGGATACATCATACACCAGCAACGGGTCGCGTCTTGGGACGCGGCCCGTTGTTGTTGTTGCCCCGATGGCGGCCGCACGCCTATAAACTCCTTGCAATCCGGCCGGATTGCTGAAAGCTCCGGGTTGGCTGCGCCGGCCTGCCGGGCCGGGCCCTGAGTGCTCACCAGCAACCTTCACACCACCGCTAGAATGTTAGCCAGAGGAGACGCGAACGCCGCAGGCGGCAGCCACTGGCCAGCCTGGCGGCGGCTGCGGGCGCTTTGTTGGAAGGAAACGCTGCAGATTTTCCGCGACCCTAGCAGCATTCTGATCGCGTTTTTCATGCCGGTGTTGCTGCTGTTCATTTTCGGCTATGGCATCAACCTGGATTTCTCCCGGCTGCGCATCGGGCTGCGGATGGATGATGGCGGCGCCGAGGCCACCGCGCTGGCCGCCGCGCTCCGCGGCTCGCCGTGGTTGGAGGTGCATGACTACGACTCGCGCGCGGCGCTGGAGCGGGCGCTGGTCGACGCGCAAATCCGCGGCTTTGTGATCATCCCCGAGGATTTCTCCCGCAAGATGAAACAAGCCGGCTCCACCGCGCCAGTGCAGGTGGTGGCCGACGGCTCGGAGCCTAACATCGCCCAGTTCGTCCGCTCCTCGGTCAACGGCGTGTGGCAGACCTGGCAGCTGCAGCGGGCCGAGGACCTGGGGCAGGAGTTGCACCGCGAGATCGTGTTAGAGCCGCGGATGTGGTACAATGCGTCGGCCGAGAGCCGCAATTTCATCATTCCGGGGTCCATCACGGTGATCATGACGGTTATCGGCGCGTTATTGTCCTCGCTGGTGGTGGCGCGCGAGTGGGAGCGTGGCACGATGGAGGCGCTGCTGGCCTCGCCGGTGACCCGCACCGAACTGCTGCTCAGCAAGATCCTGCCGTATTACGGGCTGGGCATGATTTCACTGCTGCTGTGCGTGGGCGTGGCGCGCTGGGTGTTGCAGGTGCCCTTTCGCGGCACGCTGCTGGGGCTGTGGGTGGTCGGGTCGTTGTTCCTGCTGAGTGTGTTAGGGATCGGGCTGGCGATTTCCACGGGCATGCGCAACCAGTTCAATGCGGCGCAGGCCGCGTTGAATGCGGCGTTTCTGCCGGCGGTGATGCTCTCCGGCTTCATTTACGAGATTTCGAGCATGCCGGTGTTTTTGCGCGGGGTGACCCATCTGATTCCGGCGCGCTTTTTCGTCTCCTCGATGCAGACCATCTTCCAAGCCGGCACGCTCTGGCCACTGCTGCTGCCAGACATTTTGATGTTAGCCGGGACCGCCGTGGTGTTCATCGGGCTGACCGCCAAACTGACGAAACGGAGGATGGAATGAATTTTTGGAGTCGCCTTCAGGCGTTGGTGCGCAAGGAATTCCAATCGCTGCTCAGCACCAAGAGCGGGCGCTTGCTGCTGGTGATGCCGGTGCTCATCCAGACGGCGTTGTTTCCATTTGCGGCGACCCTGGAGGTGAAGCACGCGTCGCTGGCAGTGTGCAACGACGACCATGGCCAGGCCTCGGTGGAGCTGGTGCAACGCTTCGCCGCGTCCGGCGCGTTCACCCGCATCATCCCGGTGTGGAACGCCGAGGAGTTGGAGGCGGCCATCGGCACCCGCGCGGCGTTGTTGGCGGTGCACCTGCCGGCGGACTTTTCCCGCAAGCTCGCCCGCGGCGAATCCTCGCCAGTGCAGGTGATTCTCGACGGCCGCCGCTCCAACAGCTCGCAAATCGCCTTCAGCTACCTGCAATCCGTGCTGGATGAATTCCTCCGGGACCGTGCCGCGGCGGTGGGGCGGGTGGCGCCCTCCGAGATCGTCGTGCGCAACGGGTTTGTGCCCAACTTGGAATACACCTCGTTCATCCTTGCCAGTTTGGTGGCCATCATCACCACCATCGGGTCGCTCATTGTCACCGCGCTGGCGGTGGCACGGGAGCGGGAGCAAGGGACCTTCGAGCAGTTGTTAGTGTCGCCGCTCTCGCCGGAGATGATCATGCTCGGCAAGGCGGTGCCGGCGATGGTGGTGGGGTTTTTCCAAGCGACGCTGATTCTAATCGCGGCGGTGTTCATCTTTGAGGTGCCGTTCCGCGGCCATCTGTGCTTGCTGTACGGCGCGATGTTGTTCTATGCGCTGGCGCTGGTGGGGGTGGGCTTGTTCATCTCAGCCATCAGCAACACCCAACAACAGGCGTTTCTCGGCGCTTTTGTCTTCATGGTGCCGGCCATCCTGCTGTCCGGTTACACTGCGCCGGTGGAAAACATGCCGCTGTGGCTGCAGCATCTAACATGGATGAACCCGGTGCGTCATTTTGTGGAAATCGTCAAGGGGGTGTTCCTCAAGGACGCGTCGTTTGCCAGGGTGTTCGTGCTGGTGCTGCCGCTGGTGGTCATCAGCCTCGTCACCCTCTCGCTTGCGGCGCTGATGTTCCGCCGCAAGACGGCCTGAGCCCGAAGGCCGGGGCCACCCCGGCCGCCGCGCCATTTTCCGCCTCGACAAGCCGCCCCGCGCACCTAATTTCCTCCCCCCGATGAGCAGCACCCCGCCCCTCCCCGCCGGCATCGTCGCCGGCACCGGCCGCATCCGCCGCTGTTGGTGGGGCGCGGAGCCGCCGATCTATCAAGCATACCACGACGACGAATGGGGCCGGCCGGTGGCGGATGATCGCCGCTTGTTCGAAAAACTGTGCCTGGAAGGATTCCAGAGCGGCCTGAGCTGGCTGACCATCCTCAAGAAACGCGAGAACTTCCGCCACGCGTTCGGCGGCTTCGATTTCCAACAATTGGCGCGCTGGGGTGAGCGCGACGTGGCGCGCCTGTTAGGTGATGCCGGCATCGTCCGGCATCGCGGCAAGATCGAAGCCACCCTCAACAATGCCCGGCACGCGTTGGAACTGGTGGCCGAGTGCGGGTCGTTGGCGGCGTATTTCTGGCGCTGGGAACCCGCCGCCAGCGAGCGGCCGCGCCGACTCGACAAGCCGGCATTGGCGGCATTATCCACCACCCCGGTGTCGGTCGCGCTGAGCAAGGATCTGCGCAAGCGCGGCTGGGCCTTTGTCGGCCCGACCACCTGTTATGCCTTCATGCAGGCGATGGGCCTGGTCAACGACCACCTCGAGGGATGCAGCACGCGCGCCAAGGTCGAGCAAGCGCGCCGCAGGTTCGTTAGGCCGACCTGACGGCTGCGGCGTGGCAGGGGACGTTTTGGCAAGTGCCGCCCCATGCGCGTCAAGTTAAGCCTGCCCCTGCCATCTTCCAAGGTGGCTATTGCGACGGCTTTTACCGCCAGCGGCCCCGAATGCCCAAACAGCGCCGCACCTGTGTCCAGCGCGTCCGCAGCGCATGGACCACCGCCCGATCCAGCCGCGTGCTCAGCAACGAGAATGGCGAGACGCCGGCCCGGATCGCGCG
>CAIZNN010000260.1 GCA_903934285.1 Akkermansiaceae bacterium
CTCGCGGACCACCGACGCGCCCATCCAAAAACACCCCGGCGTGATGACGGACTGGACCCGCTTTCGGCGTCAGTGCGTTCCGGGATTCAGCCAAAGCGGTGTGGCGCTGCGCTTCCCACCGCACTCCAGACCACGCAGCCCCCCCTACCCGGCCTTGTTGTCCTCGCGCAGGCCGCCGAGAAACAACAGGCAGGCGGCTATGCAAATGCAGGAATCCGCCACGTTGAAGGCCGGCCACCAGCCGCCGCTGGATGGCACCAGCTTGTCGTAAAACGGTAGCTTGATGGCAATGAAATCAACCACATACCCGGCCGAGAGCCGGCTCCAAAACGACTCGCCGAAGTATTCTTGCAGGCGGAACCCCTGGATCAACCGATCGGTTAGGTTGCCGGCGATTCCGCACAGCAACAACGCCACCGCGAGCTTGGACAGCACATGCTGAAACGCCCCCTTGAGCCAGAAAATGCGCAGCATCACCAGCGCCAGCAGCGGCACCAGCAAAAACACCAGCGGCGCCCAGGCCGTGCCATTGCCAAAGCCAAAGGCCACCCCCTGGTTGTGCACCCGCACCAGATGGAACACCTGCGGAATGAGCGGCATGTCATGCGCTTGGTCCGACCACGGCGGCGGGAAATACGCCACCGTCAGGAACTTCGTCGCCTGATCGAGAAGGTAAAGCGGCAGCGTGAAGTAGAGCAGAAGGCGCGGGAAGGACATGGGAGAGAGGGGAGTTGTCTCTATCTTACCACTTCCGCGCAGCGGGCGCAGAGGCCGCCGGCCAGCAGCGGCTCGAGTTTGCGGCAACGCGGGCAGAGGGCGTGGGCGGTTTTGCGGGCGGTGGCGGCGAGCGCCTCACCCGGGGTGGCGCTGAGCCCGGCAATGATGAAAAACTCGGTGGCAAACTCCCGGTCATTGAGTAGCGGCAACAGCGCAGCATCCTCCGCCGGAATCGTTAGATCGACCTCCGCCTCGTTGTTGCGGGTGAATTCCTTGGCCTGGATGCGGGCCTCGATGGCGGTCTGGATGACGTACTTGATTTCAAACAAGCGCGCGGCTTGTTGGCTGACCGCACCGGGTGCGAACGCGGGATTGGGCACGGGAAAGTCATGTTCGTGGACCGAGCCGGTGGTGAAGCCGGCGTGCTCCCAGGCCTCGTCCGCCGTGAACGCCAGGATCGGCGCCAGCAAGCGCGCAATGGCGGAGAATATCTCATGCATCGCCGCCTGTGAGGCGCGGCGCCGCGGCGAATCCACCGCATCGCAATACATCCGGTCCTTGGTGGCATCGATGTAGATGGCCGATAGATCGGTGGTGCAAAATTGGTTGAGCGTGCTGAAGACCTTGCGGAATTCGTAGGCCTGATAGGCTTTGAGGCACTCGGCGGTCACTTCGTGCAGGCGCTCGAGGATCCAGCGGTCCAACAGCGTGTAGGCCACGCCGGCGGCGGCCGGCGCGGCGGCGGGGGTGTAGCCGTCGAGGTTGCCTAACAAGATGCGCAGGGTGTTGCGCAGCCGGCGGTACGGCTCGGCCACTTGCTTGAACAAATCCTCGCTGAAGGGCACCTCGTTCTGCCAATCGACACTGCTGACCCACAGGCGGACGATGTCGGCACCATATTGGTTGTAGAAGTGCGCGGCATCAATCGGCTTGCCGGCCTTTTCGGCTTCGGACTTGGAGAGTTTTTTCTTGTCCTTGTCGACGACAAAGCCGTGGGTCATGACGGTTTTGTAGGGTGCGATGCCACGATAGGCGACGCTGAGCATGAGCGAACTCTGGAACCAGCCGCGATGCTGGTCGGTGGCTTCAAGGTACAGGTCGCAGGGCGCGTGGAGTTGCGGATGGGCATCTAACACGGCAACGTGCGAGCAGCCCGAATCGATCCAGACATCGAGTGTGTCGTGGCATTTTTTCACGCCGGCGGGCAGGCCGAGGCGTGCGGCGAGTTCGGCATCGCTGTGTTCGAACCAGAAATTGGTGCCCTCGGTTTCCACCAGGTCGGCGACTTGCGCGGCCAATTCGGCCGAGAGGATGGCCGCGCCCTCCGCGTCATAAAACACCGGCAGCGGCACCCCCCAGGTGCGTTGCCGCGAGATGCACCAATCCGGCCGGCTCTCCACCGTGCCGTGGATGCGGTTGCGGCCCCAGGCGGGCAGCCATTCGACCTGCTCGATTTGCTCCAGCGCCTGGCCGCGCAGCGTCTCGAGCGAGATGAAGAATTGTTCGACGGCGCGGAAAATGATCGGGGTCTTGGAACGCCAGCAATGCGGATAGGAGTGGCGGATGGTCTCCTGCCCTAACAAATTCGCGCGTTCCGCGAGGATTTCGATGATGCGGCCGTTGGCTTTGAAGACATGCACGCCGACGAGTTCGGCAACGCCCACGGCGGCAGTGAATTTGCCCTCGTTATCGACCGGCGAGAGCACCTCGAGGCCGTTTTGCTGGCCGGCCACGTAGTCGTCGGCGCCATGGCCCGGGGCGATGTGGACCGCGCCGGTGCCGGTTTCGGTGGTCACGAAGTTGGCCAGGATCACTTTTGAGGAGCGGTCGAGGAACGGGTGGCGGGCTTCGAGCCCATCGAGTTCGCGGCCTTTGACTTGCGCCAGCGTTTCGGTTAGGACAAAGCCGGTCTTGGCGCAGAATTCGGCGATGAGTTCGCGCACGACGACGAGGGTCTCGACGCGGCCGTTGTTGTCGAAGCGGCCGACGACATAGGTGAACTCCGGGTGCACGGCGATGCCGAGGTTGGCCGGCAGCGTCCAGGGCGTGGTGGTCCAGATGACCATGGCCGCACCACATAGCGCGGGGTCGAGCGCGGCGGGCTGAAGCCCGCGCTCCACCAGAGGGAATCTAACATAAACCGCGGGGCTGTCCTTGTCCTGGTATTCGACCTCGGCCTCGGCGAGGGCGGTTTGGGCGCCGTAGGACCACTGCACGGGCTTCTTGGCTTGATAGATCGCGCCGGTCGCCACGAGCTTGGCGAAGACGCGCAACACGCTCGCCTCGTAGCCGGGATTCATCGTCAGGTACGGGTTTTGCCAATCGCCGAACACGCCGAGGCGGCGGAATGACCCGCGCTGGATGGCGACGAATTTTTGCGCAAACTCGGCGCAGCGGCGGCGGATTTCGCCCGGTTCCAGGCCGGCGGTCTCTCTGACGACCTTGAACTCGATGGGCAGCCCGTGACAATCCCAACCGGGGATGAAGGGGGCGGTGAAGCCGGCCATGGTCTTGGATTTCACCACCAAATCCTTGAGCACCTTGTTGAGCGCGGTGCCCATGTGCACGTCGCCATTGGCGAAGGGCGGGCCATCGTGGAGAATGAATTCCGGGGCATTTTGGCCGCGGCGGCGCGCCAGGATTTTCTCGTAAAGCCCTGCGCTTTCCCAGCGCGCGAGGCGTTTGGGTTCATTTTCCACCAGATCTCCCCGCATCGGGAAGCTCGTTTGCGGCAGGGTCAGGGTGTCTTTGTAATTCGGGGCGGCGGCGCTCATGACGGGGCGCGGACGCTAGCAAGCTCCACCGATCCGGTCAACCACGGGAAAAAATTGCTTTCGGCCAGCGGGTTCAGCGGAATTCGACCACCCGCGCGCGCTCGTAGCGGGTTTTGGGGACCAGCGCGTACTTATCCTCGGCGCTGCGGTAGCCCAAGGCACAGGCCACCACCGTGCGATAGCCGCTGTCAGGCAGCGCCAGCGCCTCGTCGTAGGCCTGCGGCGAGAGCCCTTCCATCGGGCAGGAGTCCACGCCCAACAGCGCGGCGCAAGTCATCAACTGCCCCAGCGCGATGTACGCCTGGCGGCTGGCCCAGGCAAATTTCTGCGCGTCGTCCATGCCGTCGAGAAAGCGCGTCATCCTGCCGCGATAGTCGGCCAGGCTTTCCAGGGTGACCCCGCGCACCTCGGCGAGGCGGGCGAGCCATTCATCCACCTGCGCCGCGGTGAGGGTGGCGCGCACTGCCAGCACCACCAAGTGGGACGCCTGGGTGACTTGGGGTTGGTCCCACGAGTCGGGTTGCAGCTTGGCCCGCAGCGCCGGGTCTGCCACCACGATGAATTTCCACGGTTGCAGGCCAAACGACGACGGCGCGAGCACCAGCGCATCCAACAACGCGTCCATCACGTCCTGCGGGATTTTTTTGCCGGCATCAAAACTCTTGGTTGCGTAGCGCCAGTTCAAGGCCGCCATCAGGTCGGTGATTGCAATCGGATTCATCGCGGCAACCCTAAGTGGATTGGCGCGTTCTTCAAGCGCAAATCAGTTCCGGCTTGCCTGCCGGCCGATCCTTGGCTACGGACTGTGCCCGGAGGGCGTAGGCCCGCCGGTCAACCCCCGCGTAGAATCCCAGCCATGCCCATCACTCGCGCCCTGCTCTCGGTGTCCGACAAAACCGGACTCGCCGAATTCGCCAAGGACCTCCACGCCCTCGGCGTCGAATTGCTCTCCACCGGCGGCACCGCCAAGACCCTGCGCGATGCCGGCCTGCCCGTCATCGACGTGGCGGAATACACCGGCGCGCCGGAGCTCTTCGATGGCCGGCTCAAAACCCTCCACCCCAAAGTGCATGGCGGCTTGCTGCAACGCCGCGACGATCCCACCCATGTGGCGCAAGGCAAACAGAACGACATCCCGCTCATCGACCTGGTGGTGGTCAATCTCTATCCGTTTGAGGAAACCGTCGCCAAGCCCAACGTCACCCGTGCCGAGGCCATCGAAAACATCGACATCGGCGGGCCCTCGATGCTGCGCAGCGCCGCCAAAAACCACGCCAGCGTCACCGTCATCGTCGATCCGGCGGATTACCCTCGGGTGTTAGAGGAAATGCGCCAACACCACGGCGACACCACCAAGGGTTTGCGCGAACAACTCGCGGTCAAAGTGTTTTTGCGCACCTCGCAATACGACGCGGCCATCACCAACTACCTCGGCCAATGCCGCAGCGGCACCGGTTGCACCTTCACCCTCAGCCTGGCGCTGGAGCAAGAGTTGCGCTATGGCGACAACCCCCATCAGAAATGCTCGCTCTACGGGGATTTCCGCAAGTATTTCACCAAGGTCCAAGGCAAGGAACTGAGCTACACCAATATCCTCGATATCGAGGCCGCCGCCGATCTCATCCTCGACTTCGTCCGCCCCACCGTCGCCATCCTCAAACACACCAACCCCTGCGGCGTCGGCCAGGACGATGGGGACCTGCGCCTGGCATGGAAAAAAGCCTTTGAAACCGACCGCCAGGCGCCCTTTGGCGGCGTCATCGTCTGCAACCGCCCGCTCACCGTCGAGCTCGCGCGGGTCATCTCCGAGATTTTCACCGATGTGATCATTGCCCCGGAGTTCGAGGCCGACGCCCGCGCCTTGCTCCAGAAAAAGAAAAACCTGCGGCTCATGAAAATGAACGATGCCTATCAGCTCGCCAAAAAGGCCGCCGTCATCCGCTCCTGCCCCGGCGGCGTCATGGTCATGGACCGCGACCACACCGCCCTCGGCCTCGATAACCTCGAAAGCCGCGTGGTGACCAAACGCCCGCCGACCCAGGATGAAATGCGCGCCATGCGCTTCGGCTGGCGCATCGTCAAACACGTCAAGAGCAACGCCATTGTCTACACCACCACCGACCGCACCCTGGGCATCGGTGCCGGCCAGATGAGCCGCGTGGATTCCTCGCGCATCGCGGTGTGGAAAGCCCGCGAAGCCGGCCTCGATCTCAAGGGCAGCATCGTCGCCTCCGACGCCATGTTCCCGTTTGCCGACGGCCTGCAAAGCGCCATCGACGCCGGGGCCACCGCCTGCATCCAGCCCGGCGGCTCGATCCGCGACGAAGAAGTCATCGCCGCCGCCGACGCCGCCGGCATGGCCATGATCTTCACCGGCTTCCGCCATTTCCGGCATTGAGGCCAGCCGTGGCGCGGGCAGCCTGCCCGATACGGTTTTCTTAAGACGAGACAGGAAGAGGCGGCGGGCAGGATGCCCGCGCCACAGGTGGCCCGGGCATCTTGCCCGGAGCCTCGACTCAAACCACCAAGGGTGCCAAGTAAACCGTATCGGGCAGCCTGCCCGATACGGTTTTCTTAAGACGAGACAGGAAGAGGCGGCGGGCA
>CAIZNN010000261.1 GCA_903934285.1 Akkermansiaceae bacterium
CTGTTCCTGCTCGTGTGCCTGGTGGCGCCAGGTTATGGCAGCCCCGTTAGCCCCAATGATCCGGCCAGTTTGCTCCGGCCGTTGATCGACCCGGCCAAGCTGGCGACGCTGGGTGTGCGCGGTGCCAACTCGCGGGTGCAAAAAGCCACGGCGATTCTCTGGCAGGCAAAGAACGCTGGCCAGGACCCCGCGACAGTGGCAGACCAGGCCGTGGCGCTCATCGGCTGGGCGGGGCAGGCGAAAGGCCGGCTCACCGCCGCGGCGATGCTGCGCAACGTCACCATCATCGAGCGGCTTGGCTGCACGACGCCCGAGGATTATGCCAAGATGAGCCGTGGCCGCGCGCCCACCGTGCGCAAGGGGCCGTATGCAGGCCAATTGTTGTCAGTCGATCACATCATCCCGCGGGCGGTGGCTGGAGAATTGGACAACGTGATAGCGAATCTGGAACTGATGCCCTTGGCCCTCAACGAGGGCAAGAGCGACAGGATCGGCGAGCGGCAGGTGGCCGTGGCCAAGGCCTTCCGCGCCGCCGGGTTGTTGTCAGATGACGGGCTGCGGCGGGTGCTCGGGGAAGCGCTCGATACGCGGCCGCCGTCTTGATAGGGATGAGCCGCCCCGCAATGCCGGATTTGGTCCGCAGGTTTATTGGTGGTGGCGCAGCCCACAGGAAAGTGAAAAAGGGGTTGTGAGTGTGAAATCCGGTGCTAAGCTCCGCGGGAAGAATTCCTGTTCTTATCATGGCGGCAAATTGCAATCATTACCAGCATCGAGGGTTGGTGGCCCTGGCCCGGAAACAAACGCTGGGCGAGGAGATTGCCAACAGCCTCAGCCACGGTGTGGGGTTGGTGGCGGCGGTGGTCGGCACGCCGGTTCTAATCGTTACGGCGCTGCGCCACCACAACACCGCAATGGTGGTGGGCGGCAGTGTGTTTTCCGGGGCGATGATTCTGATGTATCTGTCGTCGTTGTTATATCATGCGTTGCCTCACGGGCGGGGCAAGCACGTGTTCCGTATTTTCGATCACGTGGCGATTTTCCTGCTCATCGCCGGCACCTACACGCCGATCACCTTGGGCGTGCTCAAGGGCGCATGGGGCTGGGCGCTGCTTGGCGTGGTGTGGCTGCTCGCGGTGGTGGGCATTGTGCTCAAGTTGGTTGGCGGCGTCAAACGGCCGTGGGTTTCCACCGGCTTGTATCTGGTGATGGGCTGGCTGGTGCTGCTGGCGGCGCGCCCGTTGTGGTTGCAAATGTCGCTGCCCGGCTTGTTGTGGCTGGCGGCCGGTGGGGTGGCTTACACGATTGGCACGGCGTTTTATGCCTTGGATGAGCGCATGAAATACGCCCATTTCATCTGGCACCTGCTCGTTTTGTCAGGCACCTGCTGTCATTTTGTCGCCGTGTGGCTGAGCGTGTGAGAGCGGCTCAATCCCCCTCCAATCCCGCGTCGGGAATGTGGGTGAAGCTGATGCGCATCGGCGCGGTGTCGCGGCTCTCCTGCACGCTGCCGTAGTAGATGACCTTGCGCCCGTAGCGGGCGCGCAGCTTGTCGAGCGCGGCATCGAGGCGCTGGTGCTTTGCAATGTCGCTGCCGGAGCCGGCTGCGACATCATCGCCGCTATCGTGGTCATCTCGGAACAACTGCGGGGTGTGGTTGCCTTGCTCGCAGAGCCGCGTGAGCACCATGCCAACCTTGAGGATCAGGCAGCCGGGCTCGGGGCGCTCGTGCCAGAGCCGCTCCATCAAGTGCATGAGCGTGAGGGTCGAGTCAGTCTCCACCGTGTGCGCGTCGGCCGACCACGACGGGCCGCGGACGAAGCTGACCTGCAAGGTGAGCGAGGCGGTGAGCAGGTGTTCGGCACGCAGCCGCTCACACGCCTTGTGCAGCAGTTTGCAGAGGACCGGCCAGGCTTTGGCGGGCACCCGGCTGTCGGGCGGCAGGACGTGGCTGTGGCCGAGGGATTTGCGGGCGCTTGGCAGCTCGGTAATCTCATCGCCGCGCAGCAGGTGCCACAGGCGGTCGCCAAGCACACCGCCCCACGCCTTGTGCAGCTCGGGCTTGGTGGCCGCACACAGGCGTGCCACGCTGCGGATGCCCACCGCGTGGAGCCGCGCCTCCATGCTGCTGCCGATGCCGGTGAAGTCGCGGAGCTTGAGCGGATGCAGCAGCTCGGGCAATTGGTGCTGCTCGATGAGGCACAAGCCGTCGGGCTTGCGCATCTTGCTGGCGATTTTGGCGAGGTATTTGTTCGGGCCGGCGCCGATTGAGACCTTGATGACCGGCGACACATCGCGCGCCACGGTGGCCTTGATCTTGTTGCCGATGGCTTCGACGGTGGCCGGTTCGCGCAGGTTGTAGGGCAGCCAGGCCCACATTTCATCAATGCTCAGCACCGCTTCGACGTGGATGCAGTCCTCCACCGCCGCAATGACGCGGTGGTGGAGGCGGATGTACTCCGGCGGCTTGGCCTCGACAATGACGATGCCCGGGCACATGGCGCGCGCGTCGCTGACGCGGGTGCCGGTTTTAACACCGAACGCCTTGGCCTCGTAGCTGGCGGCAATGCAGCACGAGGTTTCCGCCATTACCGGCGCCACCCCCACCGGCCTGCCGCGCAGGGCCGGATCGAGGTGTTGCTCGACCGAGGCGAAGTAGGAATCGCAGTCGATGAACAGGGCTGTGAGAGGGCGTTCCACTACCAGAAGGGATGCACCGGGCGGGGCGCGGGGTCAAATGGAATGTGCTTGTGTGGACGATTGAGGTTTGGCACCGCCTCCCGACCCCGCATCTTCCGCCGCCGCCCGCGTGGCTTCTCATGCACACACGGCCAAGCCGTATTGGCCGAGTCGGCCGTGCCCCGCTTGGCCGCGCACCTTCTGCCGCGAGTCGGGCACGGTTCAACATCCGCCGCCGCCCGCCGCACATTGGCGACTAATGAGTCATCGTCTGACACCTACCCTTCTTGAGAGAAAGCCCCGGTTGGGTCCGGTCAAGTGCCTGAATCCGGCTTTTCTCGTCACAGGACAATACGATCGCATGCTGTCTAAGTTTGATTTCAGCGGCAACTCTCAGCGGCAGAAAGCATACACATAAGTCATGGATCAACGCCAGCACTTCAATTGCCAATCTGTGAGGCGGCCTACACTGGACCCAGAGCTTGCGTAAGGAGATGTTCAACAGACATGGCCGAGAAGCTATCGGCCGCGAAGCTATCGGCCGTGAAGCTATCGGCCGTGACGGCTGCCGTCCAGACGGAATGCGCCCGTGAGAGCCTGCACTGACCCCGGAAAGTTGCCCACAAGTACCCCCCGCTCCGACGAGCTTGGCGGTGGCCCATTCTCGCGTCGGAACCTTGTGGACGACTTTCCTCAAAGGCAAATAGCACCACACTCTCTTTTGGGCCAACCACTTCACGGATTTTCTCAGCTGGATCGATCTGCCCGCTAAATTCCTTGTTGTCCCTTTACATCGCGCCGCAACCCTGTTCCCCCCCCGTGGATCTCCACAGCAGGCTCCGCTCGGTTAGGACATCCTGCTGGCCGATCGGCCAGCAGGATGTCCTAACCGAGCTGTCGATTCATTACCTGGGAAGTTGCTGCCGCCAGTCGGAACTTGGATGGTCCGGCGCGGTGGACCCTGAAGCCTGCCGCCATCGAACGATGGGGAGCGCCGGCATCCTGCCGGCTGCGTTCCGCATCCTGCGGAACGCTCTTGGTGTTTTTTGCGAGGTTACTCCCCGGAGGTCATTTGCATGTTTCCAGGCGGGACGCCGGGAAATCACGTCCTCGCGGGCGATGGCGTACACAATCGCCTCGTCATTTCCATGTTTGCCGGCGGGACGCCGGAAAAAGCCGCCATGATGGCGGCGCTCCCCGAAGACAAAGGACAAAGGGATAAAGATTCAAAGGGAACAATCAGCGTTTGCGGCGGATCCCCGCGATGTAAGAGTAGCCACCGGAGTTGGACAGGTTCGTGCGGTAAAGCGCGTAGGGGTCACTCATGGCCGCAGCGTTCAGAAACTCGGTGTATTGGCAGATGGTCGTCTCGTTCTGCGCGATTCTGTAGTTATATGCCACCGAACCGAAGCCGCTGCTGTCCGCCGCGTTGTTAATGTTACCTACGTCGACGCAGCCGATGCTGCGTTGGGGCATGTCGGCAAGAACAACGGTGACCTGCTTGTCGAATTGCCAGAGGCCCGAGGGCATCACGTGATCGGTGTCAGTCATGCCCGCGGGATGGATGTCAACGCGGCAGACGTTTGACGATCCGGGTGCCCTCTGTCAGGCACCACCGAAGCAGATCGGAGTTCAGCGTGCGCACTGCTGTCTGAGGAGTATTGACTAAGTCAATTGTCGTTGAACGATTGCCAGCTTCCACATCACTCGGAGGTAACCGTAGCAGGGTGGCGACGGGTCGTCACGCGCCTTGGAGGCCGGAGCTTTGAACCCGTGCAGTGACGCATGACCGCCGACCCGTGGCAGACGAATTCAGGGGATGTATTTGATTCCCGCGCGAGACCAGAGACGCACAAAACCCCATGAATACGCACAATCATGCAAAATCGGTCCCGAAGGACCAGATGGTCGGGGCGGCGGGATTCGAACCCACGGCCTCTTCGTCCCGAACGAAGCGCGCTACCAGACTGCGCTACGCCCCGACATCATCGCTGCAGCCCGGGGGAAGCGGGCTGGACGGGTGTTGTTGCAGAATTTCCAATAGCGTGCAAGCGGATAATTTGCAGCTGTCGGCGACTGAGCAAAACCGGATTTCTCGCCTGAGCAAAACCGGACAGTTTGTTAGAGGCTGAAAGTCCCTAAGATTGGGGGCCAAACGGCCTTCGGGGGGTGCTCCACAACCCAGAA
>CAIZNN010000262.1 GCA_903934285.1 Akkermansiaceae bacterium
CGAGATGTTCAATGATGTGTGGAGTGGCAGAGGCGTAGATGGGGAGCTGATGATGTGGGTGATTGTCTAATTTTGTGTGGTTGTTGTGGTTGTTAACATGCGCGAGGTATGAGGCCAGCCAGCAGTGCCTCCCATCACCCACTCATTGGACAGCTGCCATCCGGTTTTCAAACCGCCGCGCGTTGTCATGATGGCGGATGAGGGCATGAAGGTTGACATCCAAGCACCCGGCGTTTACGAGCAACGACCACTCGCACATGAATCAAAGAACACTCGGAAACCAGGGCCTCACCGTGTCAGCCATCGGCTTGGGCTGCATGGGCATGTCGGAATTCTACGGCGCGCGTGACGACCGCGAATCCATCGCCACCATCCATCGCGCCCTCGACCGCGGCGTCAGCTTTCTCGACACCGCCGACATGTATGGCTGCGGTGAAAATGAACGGCTCGTCGGCCAGGCCATCAGGAGCCGCCGCGACGAGGTGCTGCTCGCCACCAAGTTCGGCAATGTCCGCGATGAACAGGGGAATTTTTTGGGCGTCAACGGCCGGCCCGAATATGTCCGCCAGTGCTGTGACGCGAGCTTGCTACGACTCGGGGTTGAACAGATCGATCTTTACTACCAGCACCGAGTGGATCCCAACGTGCCCATCGAGGAGACGGTCGGGGCGATGGGCGAGTTGGTGTTGGCCGGCAAGGTGCGTTACCTCGGTTTGTCAGAGGCGGCCCCGGCCACGATCCGCCGCGCCGCCAAGGTCCATCCGATCAGCGCCTTGCAGACCGAGTACTCGTTGTGGTGCCGGGACGTGGAGGTGGAAATCCTCGCCACCTGCCGGGAGTTGGGGATTGGCTTTGTGCCGTACAGCCCGTTAGGCCGCGGCTTCCTCACCGGCAAGATCCGGAAAACCGACGACCTTGCGACCGGCGACTGGCGGCGGCACGGCCCGCGCTTCCAAGGGGAGAACCTCGACCTGAATCTGGCAATCGTGCGTGGCCTTGAAGCGATGGCCGGGAGGAAGAAATGCAAGCCGGCACAACTGGCATTGGCGTGGGTGCTGGCGCAGGGCGAAGACGTGCTGCCCATTCCCGGCACCAAGCGCCGCACCTATCTGGAGGAAAACGTGGCGGCCTTGGAAGTCGAACTCACCGCCGGGGACCTGGCGGAACTCGATCAAGTCGCGCCGGTGGGAAGCACGGCCGGCGCCCGCTACCCGGAATCTAGCATGGCCGCTGTGAACCGCTGAAGAGGTCCGGACACCACCTCATTTAACCCGCGACTAGAATCCCCGCAGCCATGACGTTCCGCCAGCTCAGTTCCGCTATAGGGTCCGTTCTTGGGCGCGGCGCCGGTCTCCTGATCGTGCTTGGCGTGAGTGTGTTGAGCGGCTGCGTCAGCCTCAGGGCCGCGAAGCACACCTACGATACGGCGGCATCCTCGCCCGCGGTGACGGTCAATGGGGCGCGGGTTCGCTTGCAGTTGAAGCCGGACGGGACCAGTGGCGGCAGCTACGTAGTGAGCGCGATGGTGGTGTCGGCAGCAGTGGCGACACTGGACGGGCCGTTCCGTTGGCGCATCGAGGCCACGGGTGAAGCCGGGCGGCAGGAATCGCTCATCCTCCACCGCTTGCGGACGCGTACGGAGACGACCCGGCGCGACGAGTGGTATCCGGCGGTGCACTTGGGCAGGCGGGTGGAGTTTCAATCCCGCAACGGCGCTAACGGGGTGTGGCGGGCGGTGTATGATATTCCCGGCCAGCTCAGGGTCAAACCGCGTGAGGACGGAGCCCTGGAGGTGCAGGCGGACTTGAGCGTGGTGGCTAATGGCCGCCGCAAGCGAAGGTTGGTGCGGTTCCGCCTGGAGCCCTCGCAAAAGCGTCAGGACGAATTCATTTTCGTCCCCACCGAGATTGTGAAAAGCATCGGCAAGTCCCCCGCCGAGTGGGAGGACACCGGTTGGGACTGAGGATTTTGCAGGGCCGGATCATGGGAGCGGACTCCCCGATTGCAATTCCATGATTCCCCGCCACGTTGACGGCGTGGGTTGTGGCGGAGCTAAACCATGCCACCCGAAGCAGGTCGGCGGCGATTCCCGTGGCTTGCCCGCACAGCCTTCGCCATCCATGCAGGAATCCCCCCTCAGTGATGAAAGAATTCACCCTGCAAACCGAGGTTTGGCTTCCCCGCCCGCGCGACGAGGTGTTTGCCTTCTTTTCCGATGCGCGAAACCTCGACGCACTTACGCCACCGTGGGTGAAATTCGCGATGCTCACGCCCGGCCTCATTGAAATGCGTGCAGGCACCCTCATCGACTACCGCCTCCGGGTGCATGGCATACCCATCCGTTGGCGGACGGAAATCGCCGAGTGGCAACCGCCGCACCACTTTGTTGACAGACAACTGCGCGGCCCCTACACGCTGTGGCACCACACCCACACCTTTGAGGAACGCAACAGCGGCACCCTCTGCCTGGACCATGTCCGATATCGTCCGCGGGGCGGGGCCTTGGTCCACAAGCTTTTTGTGCGGCGCGACGTGGAACGGATTTTCAACTATCGTCAGTACCGGCTGAAGCAGTTATTTCCTTAACAATTCATACCCATGAGTCGCGAGCCTGCCCCTCTTCCCGTCACGCACAACACGGCGCTCCAACGCTTTGAGGTGCATGCGGACGGCCTCCTCGCCTTCCTGAGCTATACCCACGAGGGCACGGCGGTCGTCATGGACCACACCTATGTACCGGATGAATTCCGGGGGCGCGGCGTGGGCGCCACGCTTGTCGGCGCGGCGTTGGATGAGGCGCGGCACCAGAACTGGTCGGTTGTCCCCCGCTGTTCGTTTGTCGCCGCCTTCATTGAGCGCCACCCCGAGTACGCGGACCTGGTGGATCACCAACGCCCGTTATGATCCAATCACTCACCACCCTGCGCAACTGGCTGGCACTGGCTGGCTTCATCGTCGCCACGTTCTGTGCGCCACTGTTTGGAGCGGCAGCGATGCCGGGGACGTGGTATGCGGCGCTCAACAAGCCGGCGTGGAATCCGCCGGCGTGGCTCTTTGGTCCGGCGTGGACACTGCTGTACACGCTGATGGCGGTTGCCGCATGGCTGGTGTGGAAGCGGGATGGCTGGCGGCGTCCGCTGCTGCTCTATTTCGTGCAACTGCTGCTCAATGCCGCGTGGACGCCGATCTTTTTCGGAGCACAGGAGTTGGGCTGGGCGATGGTCGAGATGCTGGCGCTGTGGACGGCGATCCTGCTGACGATGCTCAGTTTCCACCGCATCAGCAGGCCGGCGGGGTGGTTGTTCGCGCCCTATCTGGCATGGGTCACCTTTGCGGCCGTGCTCAACTTCGCCCTCTGGCGCCTCAACCCGGCGTGAAACATGGATTTCACAGCATGCCCCACCCTCACCCTCACCCCGGCACTGTCAACGGGCGGCCATTATCTTTGCGGCCGAGCCCGATGAAAAATGACACGGCGCGCTTGGCCCAGTCGTCGGCATCGGGATAATGACCGGCCTCACTGCCGAAGCAGGTGCGGAGCATCGCGGTGTCGATGATGCCGGGATTCATCGGGATGATGGCGACCTTGCCGCCGGTGTCCTGGGCTGCGGCCATTGACAGACCCTCGATGGCGAATTTCGTGGCGCAATAGGGAGCGACCCCGGCGGCGGTGCTGCGGCCCCAACCAGATGAGAAGTTGACGATCACGCCGCTGCCGCGTTCGAGCATCGC
>CAIZNN010000263.1 GCA_903934285.1 Akkermansiaceae bacterium
GCGTAAACCGCTCTTTCAGCTCCTTCACAAACACCGGCAGATTGCACATCCGCCGCAGATAGCCCGCGATGAGTGCGTCCGCCTCCTCCGGCATCCCGCGTTTCCGCAGGTCTGCCAACTCCACCCGCAACGCCGCCACATAGTGTCGCGAATACAGCAGGAGCAGGTGGTCGAGCAAGCGTTCCTCGCCGCCCGGGCCGACAAATTGCGCCACGAACTCGTCGTGGGACGGCACCCGCGCCAGCACGTGAAAATGGTTGTCCATGACCGCGTAGGTGCGGATTTCCACCCCGGCGAAGCGGGCCAGGCGCCACATCAGGCGGCGCAGCGCTTCTTTTTCCGTCTCCCCGAGCAAGCGTTCGCCGCCTGCGGTGCGGCTCATGATGTGATAGCTCGCGCCCTCCGCCGGACTCAGTACGATCCGCTGCCGCCCGCCCTTCCAGCCCCGTGCAAACACCCGGCCAAGGCTGGCGCCCGTCGGCAATTCAATCCGTTCCAGGGGCGAGAGCACTCGGGGTTTGGGTGCCATCGTCGCATCCATCCCTTCCACCGCCGCCGCCGTTTCGCCAGCCGCAGCCACCACCTCCCTGCCGGTCGCCGCCGCCTCCATCTCCCCGCCAGCCTCCAGCGCCGCCGCTCCACGCCTCCCCGCCCCGCCGCCATCCGCCCCGCCACCACCAGACCTGCAATCAGACACGGAATTCAGCACTCCCAACCAACGACCCGTCGCATTCATTCGACAAGGAAACCGGATTCAGCCGCCGCTGTCAACTTGTCAACTACATAATGGCTGGCATTATGCTTACCATGTTGCCCCAGTCAGCCAAACGCCCTGCGGCCGCCTCGCCATTCAGTTGCCTCTTTGGCGCGCCAACCAGCGCCTTGCAATCCGCCAATTTCCAGCCACATTCCCCTGCTCCCTGCCCGCGCCCGCCCTGCCTTGCCACCTCCCGCCATTTCGCCATGCCCATCGCGCCCAAGCCCAACTCCGCCTTGCTCATCGTCGGGCACGGCTCGACCCAGAACCCGGACTCGTCCACCCCGTATTTCGAGCACGCCGACGAAATCCGCAGCCGCCGCCTGTTTGCCGAAGTCCATTGCTGTTTCTGGAAAGAGGAACCATCCATGCGGGAAGCGGTCTATCTGATAGATAGGGATGAAATCTACGTGGTGCCGGATTTCATCAGCGAGGGCTATTTCACCCAGGAGGTCATCCCGCGCGAACTCCAACTCAGCGGCCCGACCAGCGTGGTCGGCGGCAAGACCTTCCACTATTGCCTGCCCGTGGGGGTCCATCCCTCGATGACCGGGCTGATCCTGCGCCGCGCCAGGCAAGTCGCCCCGGACGCCGATCCCGCGGCCACCACCCTCATCATCACCGGCCACGGCACCGGCTTCAACCAAAACTCGACCAAGGCGATTCGCGACCAGGTTGCCCTCATAGCCGCCTCCGACGCGGGCTACGCCGCGGTGTTGGACGCCTTCATGGAAGAGCAACCCTTCATCGCCGATTGGGATAAACTCTCCCCCACCCCCAATGTGGTCGTCGTGCCCTTCTTCATCTCCGACGGCCTGCATTCGTACCAAGACATCCCCGTCCTGCTCGGGATCGAAACCGAAGTCGGCCCGGCCGCCAGCCAACGCGAGGTGTTCCGCCACAACCCCCACACCCTCCGCGGCAAGTCCCTCTACTATTCCTCCGCCATCGGCACCGAACGCCTCATCGCCGATGTCATTCTCGACCAGGTCCACGACTTCGACCTGACCCATAAGGCCTCCACCTGAGGCACTTGCGCCGATTTTTACCGCCTTCACTGAAACGATGTCCAACTCTGAGAAACTCCGCCACGCCCTCGCCTCCGGCATCCACCGGATTGGCGAAATCGAGATTCAAACGCTCGCTTCAAACGCCGGCTTCAAACTCCGCCACGCCGCGGACATGACGGGCGGCGGAGGTGCGGCGGGCGCCGTCCTAACAATTCACACCGGGCCGGCGGCGGCGCGGGACATTGCGTCGTATGCTGAAGACGGCAGCTATCGGTTTCTCAAGGCGCAATGCAATTTGCGCCGGGGCTGGGTGATGCTGTTGGGCTCGGTGGCCGACCTGCGGCTGGCGCTGGATCAATTCTATCCGGCCTGCGTCGGGCTGTGGCTGGCGCAGCGAGCCGGGGACTTGGAAGTCGAGCACCTGCGCGGCAAGCTGCAGCGCCAAAGCGGCATGTACCACCGCGTGCGCGCCCTCAGCGATGCCGCGCTGCAAAGCATGGTGCCGCGCATCTGCAGCCCGGCCATCCCCTGCGCGCGGCGTCTGCTCTGGCAAATTGATGCCGACACGCCGTTGCAGCCCAGCGCCGCGAGCCGCTGTAGCGGCATCGCTGAGGGGATTGCGGCGGATGAAGCGATTCCGCTGCTCTGCCGCGAGGCCTGCAATCATTTCGTCGCCGAATGCCTCGCCGCCGCCAAAGCCGCCGCCGCCCCGCAGGCCGACTGAGTACCGGCGCGAAACAGAGGGGGCACGGCACCGGACTTGGCAAGTGCCGTGACCATGAAGACGGCCCCTGGCAAGTGCCGCGCCTTGGCTCAGGCCTGCGCCAGGGCCTCTTCAAAGGCGGCCTGCAGCACCTCGAAAGGCTCGGCGCCGCACGACACCCGCAAGAGATTAGCGGACACGCCGCAGCCCTCGGCCCATTCCAACTCGCGGTAATGGGCGAGCAACGTGTAGGGGCACACCAAGGTGAACGGCGTGCCAAAACTCGGCCCCTTGCTCAAACGCAGCGCGTCGTAGACTTTCGGGGTTTTCTTTTCGGCTTTCAACACGAATGAGAGCAAGCCGCCAAAGCCGCCGCCCTTGCGCATCGCGGCTTGATAGTTTTCCGCAGTGGTCAGCGAGGGATGCCACACCTGCTCCACCGCCGGATGGGCGGCGAGCCAAGTCGCCAGCGCCAGGCCATTGGCGTTGGCCGCTTCCATGCGTTTGGGGTAACCCTTGAGATTGGATAAGAGCACCTCCGCATCGGCGATATAGAGAGGCGCGTTGTCCGCCGCATCCGCCGCCAGCGCCTCGCGCAGCTCGTTGGCCAGCGGCGAATCCGCGCGCAGCGTGGCCATGCCGGCCATCACGTCGCCCTCGCCGGAAATCCATTTGGTGAGACTGCTGGTGACCACATCCGCGAAGCGCAGCGCCTCGACATTGAGCGGCCCCGCCGCGGAATCATCCACCACCAGCGGTGTACCACTCTCGGCGCAGGCGGCGGCCACCCGCTGCAAATCCACCGTGCGCAACAGCGGATTGCTAGGTGCCTCGGTGAAAACGCCGGCGAACTCGCCTTGGCGGATCCGCTGCAACGCCTCGTCGAACGACTCGCCCGTCGCCTCATACAAATACACCACGCCATGGCCGAAGAGTTCCTGCACTTTGAGGCAATCCACATACGGAAACTCCAGTTGCAGGGTTTTTTTCCCCTCGCGCAATCCCGGCAACGCCCGCAGCACCGCCGTCACCGCCGCCATCCCGCTGGCAAACACAAAGTGGTCCGCCGGCTCCGCACCGCTGAATTTCGCCAGCGATCTAACAACCAAGTGGGACTTCGAACCGTCCCGCAAATTGTCCTCGAAAAAATCCTGTGCCTGGCGGCTGCTGACGATTTCGCCGCTGAGCCGCCAATAGTCGTCGGCCGCCTGCTTGGCCTTGGTCGGCACCACCAACACCTGCAAGCCATGGAAACTGGTGCTGCGCACGGCGGTTTCGGTGCGGCGTTCGACCCAGCGATGGGCGCGCTGCACCGAGGCGCGGGTGGGCAGCACGATGACATCCTCGCCCTCGCCGGCGACTTCGGCCTTGGCGGCGGCGAACAAGCGTTCCACCGCCGAGTGGCGGAAAAACCGCGGATAGCCGGTGCGCATCCGCCGCAGCACCTTGTCCATGCCCTCCTCATAGCCGAGGATCGCCTTCCACGTCGGCAAGCAAACCGAACACGCGTGGGCGGAATCCGGGAGCGGCAGCCCCAGATCCTCGTCCTGCCATGCCGGTTCGGCGGTAAGGTCTCGCATCGCGCCCCTTCAATGACCGCACTTTGCCGCAAGGGCAAGCCGGATTCGCGTGTCCGGGAATTTCCTCGGCGGCCCGGAGGTCACAAGTTGGCCATGCGGGATGACCCTGTATGCACAATCGCCAGCTCAGCGCTTCAGGATCGAGTTCCAATGCTCGACTTGATCCTTTTGTGATTCAAACAAGTCTGCGGGATCGTCATGGGTGGTGATCGAGGTGATCTTGTCGCCCACGCCGTTGAATTTGCAACCGCGTTCGCCGGTGTTGTTTTTGCCGGTGACTTTTTCCACCACATCGAGGCCATTGGTCACCTGCCCAAACACCGAGTGGCGGTTATCGAGAAATGGCGTGGCGGCGGTGGTGATGAAAAATTGCGAGCCATTGGTGCCGGGTCCCGCATTGGCCATCGAAAACACCCCGGGTGCCCGATGCCGCAAGTCCGGGTGGAATTCATCGGCAAACTTGTAGCCCGGCCCGCCGCGCCCGGTTTCGGTCGGGTCGCCGCCTTGCAGCATGAACCCCTCGATCACCCGGTGAAACGCCACCCCATCGTAGTACCCGCAACGGGCAAGGTTGAGGAAATTGGCACAAGTGAGCGGAGCCTTGGAGGCGTACAGCGTGGCGTCGATGTCTCCGGCGGTGGTATGAAGGGTGATGCGAATGTCGGACATGCGCGCAGCAAAGCACAGCGACCCGGCCATGGCAACCCCCGGGGCGGATTTGGCGCGAAATCATCGTCACGGAGCGCGGCACGGGGCTCGTGCCCAGCCCTGCAAATCCGTTAGGCCGGGCCAGGGTCGTGGACTGCGGTGACTTGTCAGCGCTTTGTGCCGGCGGAGTCTTGGCGACGGGGTGAGGGCGGCTTTCGCTTTGGCGTCCCTGCTACGAAAGACGCACCGCGCCACGGACACAAGTGCCCTGCCCCCAAAGCGGTGACAAGGCACCGCACTCCACGCATCTACACCAACTCCGCGGCGATCGGATCGACCAGCGCGCGGCCGTGGTGAATGAGCACGAGGCGCTCCGCGGTGAGGTGCAACAAGCCGGCGGCGGCGAGGTGATGGGCGCGGTCTAACGCCTCCGGGGCGAGCAATGCCAACGGGATCCCCTCGCTGGTGCGCAGGCCCAGGGCGATGCGTTCCAAGCGACGGGCCTCGGGATCGAGGGTTTCGGCCTCGGCCAGGGCATGCCCGAGGGCATGGATTTGGGCGATGTACCGGGTGGTATCGGCCACGTTTTTCGAGCGGACATGGTCGATGGTGGAAACCGCCGATGGTCCCAAGCCCAGATAGTCCTCGCCGCGCCAATAGCCGCTATTGTGTGACGAGCGCTGGCCGGGGCGCGCGTAGTTGGAGGTTTCGTAATGCTCAAAGCCGGCGTCAATTAGCATGGCATCGGCCAGATGGAAGAGTTCGGCGTTGTGGTCCTCATCGTCGCGCATTTCCCCCCGCCGCAGCGATTCGAAAAAGACCGTGTCCTCCTCGTAGGTGAGATTGTAGGCGGAAAGGTGCTCGGGCCGGAGTGCTATTGCCTGTTCGAGCGTGGCTTGCCAGGTTTCCCTGGCCTGGCCGGGGATGGAGAACATGAGGTCGATGTTGACCGCGGCCATCCCGGCTTGGCGCAAAATCGCCACGGCCTCCACCGCCTGCGCCACGGTGTGCTCGCGGCCCAGGGTGGCCAGCAACTCCGGCGCGAACGCCTGAATGCCCAGCGACACCCGGGTCACCCCCAACTCGCGAAACAACCGTGCCTTGCCCGCATCAAAGGTGGCTGGGTTGGCCTCCAGCGTCACCTCGTCGAGCGCGGCCACATCCAACACGCCGCCCAAGCCGTCGAACAAGCGGCGCAGATGCCCGGCCGAGAGCATGCTCGGGGTGCCGCCGCCGAGGTACAACGTGCGGGGTGGCGCGCCACACTGCGGGAGGCGGCGGCGGGCCTCGGCGACGAGCGCGTCGATGAAGCCGCCGATCGAGGTGGCACCCGGAGTATGCTTGTAAAACGAGCAATACGGGCACACGCGATGGCAAAACGGAATGTGAAGGTAGAGGAGCAGGGCGCGCCAACCCTAGCACAGGCCAGCGCGCAACGAAAAGACCAGACCCTGCATTTTGCGGAAATGAGACCCGCCACCCTAGCAGCACCTCGCGAAATCGGGGAAAATGCGGCTTTGCACGAAGATGAGGAGAAAATTGGGTTGCGTTACAAGCTTGATGGCCCAAGTTTAGGCCACGCATGACGGTGCAACCGATAATTATTCAAGGTGGAATGGGGGTGGGGGTGTCGAATTGGCGATTGGCCCGGGCCGTGTCGCAAGCGGGGCAATTGGGCGTGGTGAGTGGTACTGCCTTGGACCTGTTATTGACGCGGCGCTTGCAGTTGGGCGATCCGGGCGGGCACATGGCGGAGGCGGCAGCACGCTTCCCATTTCCGGCCATCGTCGAGCGGGTCTGGAAACGCTACTTCATCGAAGGCGGCAAGTCGGTCGCCAAGAAGTTTCTCGGGGTGCCGATGCATGCGCTCAAACCGTCCCAGGATCTGGTCGATCTCACGGTGTTGGCCAATTTTGTGGAAGTCAATCTCGCCAAGCACGGCCACCACGGGCTGATCGGCATCAATTTGTTGGAAAAGATCCAGTTGCCCACCATTCCCTCGTTATGCGGGGCGATGCTGGCGGGGGTGGATTATGTGCTGATGGGTGCGGGCATCCCGCGGGCGATTCCGGGCATTTTGGACCAACTCGCACAAGGCCAGGCGACCCGCCTCAAAATCGATGTGCAAGGTGCCGCTGCCGATGAGGAATATTTCACCGAGTTTGATCCCACCCCGTATCTGAAATCCGCCGAGCAACGCCTGCATCGTCCGAAGTTTCTCGCCATTGTTTCATCCGCCACCCTCGCCATTGCCTTGGCGCGCAAGTCGTCCGGGCGGGTCGATGGCTTCATCGTCGAAGGCTGGACCGCCGGCGGCCACAATGCCCCGCCACGCGGCGCGATGCAGATTGACGCCGCTGGCGAACCGATCTACGGCGAGCGCGATCTGCCGGACCTGCAAAAAATCGCCAGCCTCGGGTTGCCTTACTGGCTGGCCGGCTCGTTCGGTGACCGCGGCAAAATCGCCGACGCCCAGGCGCTGGGTGCGGTGGGCGTCCAAGTCGGCACCGCATTTGCGTTTTGCGAGGAATCCGGCATCGACCCGGAGTTGAAACAAAAGGTGCTCGACGGCAGCCGCCGCGGGGTGTTGCGGGTGTTTACCGATCCGGTGGCCTCGCCGACCGGGTTTCCCTTCAAAATCATTCAAGGCGGACCCGAAACCGCCATCCCGGTCTGCGGCGAAAACCGCATCCGCATCTGTGACCTCGGCTATCTGCGACATCTCTTCCGCAAACCCGACGGCGGCGTCGGCTATCGCTGCCCCAGCGAACCGGTCGACGATTACCTGCGCAAAGGCGGCACCTTGGCCGACACCGTCGGCCGCCAGTGCGTCTGCAACGGCTTGATCGCCACCCTCGGCCTCGGCCAGGCGCTGGCCGATGGCACCACCGAAAAGCCCCTGCTCACCGGCGGCGATGACGCGGTGGCAGTCGCCCGCTTCCTGGCCCCAGGGCAGAGCTCGTACCGGGCGCAGGATGTGATCGATCGCTTGCTGAGCTGAGGCGGGCCCGCCCGCGCCAAGCCACCAACCGCCGCCCCCGCGGGCCTGCGCGTCGACCCCGTCTTGCGGCGTGGGGGCTCTGGCTGCTTAGCGGCCCCGCACGCGCGGGGTTCCTTACCACAAAGCTCTCATGAGTTCCAGGGGGCGCCCTTCCCTGCTTGCGCCAGCCATCCGTGGCCCCACGCAGAAACTCTGATTTTCCGAAATATCGCCGCCGCCCCGCCCGTATTTCACCCTACATGAAGCAAGCCGCCCCCGCCCAATTTGAGATTATCACGGAAGCGTTCGGATCCCTTTGGTGTCGGGCCGTGGGCAAAGCCGGGTGGACCGAGTTTCTGTTAGGATCGATTCCGGCACCCGGCTCGGTGCCAAGCCAATGGCTGGCGGATTTGAGCGAGTTCATGGCACAGACCGGTGCCACCGTGGTGGAACTCGACACCTTCGGCGACGCGGCACTGATTGGCGAAATGCGCGAGGCGCTGGCGGCATCGCCATTGGCGGCGTTGCCGGTTTCATTGTTGGTCAATGACAGCAACCGCGACCCGCTGGGCGGCGGCTTGTTAGTGCGGGCGGTGCTCGGGGTGACGGTCGAACCGGTGGTCTATCAAGGCGCGACGATCGGGTTCCGCTTTGAGGATGAGACCGCGGCGTATTGTTATCTGGGCGGGCTGATGCCGGCGGATGCCAGCCAAGACGGCGCGGGCCAAACCACCCAAGTGATATCCACCATCAAAGGGGCCTTGCAAGCCAGTGGCATGGTGTTCCGGGATGTGGTGCGCACTTGGTATTATCTCGACGGGATTCTGGCTTGGTATGATGACTTCAACCGCGCCCGCACCGAGTTCTTCAAGGAGCATGACGTGTTTTCCCTGCGGATGCCCGCCTCCACCGGCATCGGCATCGCCAATGCCGCGGGTACCCTGGTGCTGGCCAAGGTGCATGCCTTGCGCTCGAAACATGCCGGCTTCGAAGTGTGCGTCGCGGACTCGCCCGAGCAAGGCTGTGCCTACGCCTATGGCAGTGCCTTCAGCCGCGCGCTGGAACTCAGCTCACCGGATGGCCGCACCTTGCATATCTCCGGCTCGGCCAGCATCGCGCCCGGCGGCGAAACCGAATACGTCGACGACGTCGACGCGCAAATCCGGCGCACCGTGGCCGTGGTGGCCGCCATCTTGCACGCGGCCGGCATGGATTGGTCGGATGCCGTGCGCGGCATCGCCTATTTCCGCCATGCCAAGGACATGGTGCTGTGGGCTGCGGCCCGTGAGGCTCTCAATCTGCCGCCGAGCGTGGAAATCGTCGTGCATGCCGATGTGTGCCGTGATGATCTGCTGTTTGAACTCGAGCTGGAAGCCGCGACCTCATGACACGTCTCGCATCGATCCTTCTGTTGTTAAGTGCGGGACTCACCCTCGCCGCACCTCCCTCAGAAGCCTCGATGCCGCGCGAGCCATTTGAATCCAGCGCGTTTTCCGTGCCACAAAGCCGGGTCGAGGCCATCGTGTTCGCCCGCCTGGCCAAGGACGGCTTGGCCCCTGCCCAGCCCTGCTCCGACGCGGTGTTCGTCCGCCGGATCTATCTCGATGTGATCGGCACCTTGCCGACCACCGCCGAAGCGGCCGCCTTTCTAACCGACAAGGCGTCCGCCAAGCGCCCCAAGCTGCTGGAAGCACTCTTTGAGCGCGATGAATTCGCCGATTACTGGGCGCTGAAATGGGGCGACCTGCTGCGCGTGAAGGCCGAGTTCCCAATCAATTTGTGGCCCAACCCCGCGCAAGCCTATCATCGCCTGCTGCGCACCTGCCTGCGCAACAACCTGCCATTTGACCGCTTCGCCCGCGGCTTGCTTACCGCCTCCGGCAGTAACATGCGGGTGCCGCAAGCCAATTTCTTCCGTGCCGTGCAAAGCCGCCAGCCGCGTGCCCTCGCCGCCGCCGTCTCGCTCGCCTTCATGGGCGTGCGCCAGGAAGCCTGGGCGCCCGCCGAACTCGACGCGCTGGCAGCCTGCTTCTCGCGCGTCGGCTACAAGAGCACCATGGAATGGAAAGAAGAGATTGTGTTCTTCGATGAATCCAGCCCGGCCGTGACCACCCCGCTGCTAATGCCCGACGGCCAACTGCTGGCCATCCCGCTGGAGCGCGACCCGCGCGCGCTTTTCGCCGATTGGCTGCTCCAACCTAACAACCCGTGGTTCGCCCGCAACCTCGCCAACCGCGCCTGGTACTGGCTGCTGGGCCGCGGCCTCATCCACGAGCCCGATGACATCCGCAAGGACAATCCGCCGTCGCACCCCGAGCTGTTAGCCTATCTGACAAGGGAATTCGCCGGCCATGGCTACGACCTGCGGCATTTGTTCCGCCTCATTGTGAACTCGCGGACCTATCAACTCTCCTGCATCCCCGCCACCAGCAACCCGCGGGCGCTGGAGTTGTTTGGTGCCTATCCGCTCCGGCGGCTCGATGCCGAGGTTCTCATCGACGCGATTTGCGCGGTGACGGGCACCAGCGAAGCGTATTCCAGCCCGATTCCGGAACCCTTCACCTTCCTGCCCGACGGCTCCCGCGCCATTGCCCTGCCCGATGGCAGCATCAGCAGCTCGTTCCTCGAGTTGTTCGGCCGGCCGGCGCGCGATTCCGGCTTGGAAGCCGAGCGCAACTCCAATCCCAACGCCGCCCAGCGCCTGCATTTGCTCAACTCGTCGCAGATCCGCTCCAAGATCGAACAAAGCCCCACCCTGCGCCAACTGCTGCGCAACGCCGGCACTCCTAACAACATCGCCGCGCTACTCTACACCGCCATCCTGTGCCGGCCACCCACCGCGGAGGAGACGGTCCTCGTCAAGGACACTTTGAGCGCCACGACCAACCGCAAGGAGGCGCTCATCGACCTGACCTGGGCCTTGTTCAACACCACCGAATTCCTATGCCGGCACTGACGCCCCTCCGCAGCGACCGCCCGCCGCCCGCGCCGGATGCCTCTGGCCACGCGGCGCCGATGTCACGCCGTCTCGCCTTGCAGATCACCTTGGGCAGCAGCGCCAGCGTCCTGTTTTCTAACCAACCGTTGTTTGGTGCCGGCAGCGCGCCGGCCCACCCGCCCCAGGCCCGCGCGAAATCGGTGATCCAAATCTGGCTGTGGGGCGGCCCCTGCCACCTCGACACCTTTGACCCCAAACCCGAGGCTGGTGCCGACTATTGCGGGGCGTTTGCCAAACCGCTTGCCACCAACGTCCCGGGCATTCGCATCAACGAATTGTTGCCGGTGCTCGCCGCGCAAGCCGACAAGTTTGCCATCCTGCGCGGCATGACCCATGGCATCAACGGCCATGAGACCGCTTCCTATGTGATGCAGACCGGGCATCCCGCGGGGGAGCGCATTGCCTATCCGTCAGTTGGCGCGGTCGTGTCGCTGTTCAAGGGCCGCGCCGCAGGCTACACGGGCCAACTCCCCCCCTACATCGTTCTAACCGAACCGCAGGGCCGCTTCGCCGAGGCCGGTTTCCTCGGCGCGCGCTACAAGCCGTTCGCCACCGGCGGCAATCCCGCCAAAACCCCCTTCGCCGTGGAAGGCATCGTGGCCGAGGGGTTCAGCGCCGAGCGCCAACGCGCCCGCCGCGAGTTGTTGCACCGCCTCGACACCCTCGGCAACGCCATGCCCAAGCACCCGGCGGTGGCCGCCATGCGCCGCTGCGAGGAGGAAGCATATGACTCGATCCTCGGCGATGGCGCCAAAACCTTCGACCTCAACCAGGAACCTCCGGCACTGCGCGACAAGTATGGCCGCAGTTCCTTCGGCCAGGCCTGCCTGATGGCACGCCGCCTGGTCGAACTCGGCGTGCCCTATGTCACCATCAATTACAAAGGCTGGGACACCCACAAACAACATTTCCAAATCATGCGCCGCCAACTCCCGGAAATGGACAAGGGCGTCGGCACCCTCATCAAGGACCTGGCCAATCGCGGCCTGCTCGCCAGCACCATCGTGTGGTGGGGCGGCGAATTTGGCCGCACCCCGAAGGTGCTCAACGAATCGCCCTGGAATGGCGGACGCAACCATTACGGCAAGGCGTTTTGCGCGATGGTCGCCGGCGGCGGCTTCCAAGGCGGCCAGGTCGTCGGCGCCACCGACGCCCGCGGCGAGGAAGTCGCCAACCGCCCGATCTATCCATGGGACCTGGTCGGCAGCATCTATCAATTGCTGGGCATCGACACCGCCGCCAGCCTGCCCCACCCGCTCGGCCTCACCGCCCGCGTCCTCCCGGGCCCGGAGGAGAAACTCCAGAGCGGCGGACGATTGTTAGAAATCATGTGAGCTGTCCCGCCATGAGCCACAACCCCAAAACCCGATCCGTCCGATCCGTCCGATCCGTCCGATCCGTCCGACCTGTCCGAGCATCGGGTTTCCGGCTGCTGCGCCGCGTTATTTGTATTCTCTCGCTCGTGCTGGCGCAGCCCGCGTTTTCCCAACAGAGCAACCCGGGCCGGCTCGCCCCCGTCATCGGCTATGCGTTTCCCGCCGGGGGCCGCCAAGGCACCTGCTGTGAAGTGAGCGTGGGCGGCGCGTCCCTAACCGGAACCACGGCGGCGGTGTTTGCCGGTGCCGGGGTGAGTGCCGAAGTGGTGAAGGTGTTCAAGCCGCTCAATGGGGCGCGCGAACGCGCGATTCGCGACTTGCTGAAAGCGGAACGCGACAAGATGAAAACCGCAAAGCGCCAGCCCGGGTTCACCCGCGACGAGGACTTGCTGACCCGAATTGCCGCGCGCGCCGGCATTTCCGCCGAGGAAGTGGCGGCCTTTCGCGAAGGGGTAATGCAACGCCGCGACCCGAAACACCAACTCAATCCGCAACTCGTCGAACGCGTCACCCTGCGCGTGACAATCGCGGCTGAAGCCCGGCCCGGCCATCGTGAAGTCCGCCTGCTCACCCCCAATGGCCTGTCCAATCCCATGGCGTTCGAGGTCGGCGTGCTGGCGGAAGTGACCGAAACCGAGCCTAACGACCGGCTCGAGCAAGCCGCGGCGTCGCCGGTGACCTTGCCCGCCGTGATCAACGGGCGGATTCTGCCCGGCGATGTGGATCATTTTGCCTTCGATGCGCGCAAGGGCAAACATCTCACCCTGGCCGTAGCCGCCCGCGAGTTGATCCCCTATCTGGCAGACGCGGTGCCCGGGTGGTTCCAGGCCAACCTCACATTGCTAGATGCCAAGGGGCACGAAATCGCCTTCGCTGATGACTTTGGCCACCGCCCGGACCCGCTCATCTGCGTGACCATTCCCGCCGACGGCCGCTACACGCTGCGCATCCGCGACTCGATTTGCCGCGGCCGCGAGGATTTCGTCTATCGCATCAGTGCCGGGGAACTCCCCTGCCTAACCGAACAATTCCCCCTCGGCGGCCAACTCAACACCCGGGTGGAGCTGCGCGTGGCCGGATGGAACTTGCCGGAGCGCACGCTGCCGGTGGATGCCGGCGCCACCCCCGGCTTGCGCAACATCGGTTTGCAAGCGCCGGCCATCGGCTTCGTGCGGTTTGAAGTCGGCAGTTTCCCCGAGGTCACCGAACCCGCGCCCGACACCAAACCGGCCCCCGCCCCATTGGAGCTGCCATTTCCCTGCACGGTCAATGCCCTCATCAGCCAGCCCGGCGAACATGATGTCTTCGCCCTGCGCCTGCCCGCGGGTGCCGAGGTGGTCGCCGAAATCCGCGCCCGCCGCCTCGGCTCACCCGTCGATTCAATGCTCCGGGTCACCGACGCCACCGGCACAACCATCGCCTCTAACGATGATCACGACGACCCGGCCGCCGGCTTGGAAACCCACCATGCCGATTCGCGCGTCGCCTTCACCCCGCCACACGCCGGCATCTATCAATTCCATGTGTCCGACACCCAGGGCAAAGGCAGCCGGGCCCATGCCTATCGGCTCACCATCGCCCCGCCGCAACCCGGCTTTGCCCTGCGCATCGTGCCCTCCAGTCTGAATGGGCGGGCCGGAGCGATGGTGCCGCTCACCGCCCATGTGGTGCGCCACGACGGCTATGCCGGCGCCATCAAACTGGCGTTGCTCGACGCGCCGCCGGGCTTCGAATTGGTGGGCGCCACAATCCCCGCCGGCACCGACTCGGTGCGGCTGACCTTGAAACTGCCCGGCGAAGCGACCCGCGCGCCGGTGCCGCTGGTCATCGAAGGTCACGCCCGCATCGGCAACCAGGAAATCGTGTGCAAGGCGGTGCCCGCCGAAGACCGCATGCAGGCGTTTTTCTACCGCCACCTGGTGCCCGCCGAGGAATTGTTAGCCTGTGTGCCGCCCCGCCCGCCAAGCGCCAAACGCCGCCCCAACGCCCTCGCCGCCCTGGAAAAATTCCGCCCCGCGTGTGCCGCGGGGATTGCCATTCCAGCCGGGGGCAGTGCCACCCTCAGCCTGCCCGGCCTGGGCGCGCTGGCTAACAACCGGGTGCTCAAGTTTGCGCTCAGCGCCCCGCCGCCGGGCATCACGCTGGAGGCCGCGCCCAATGGCAGCAGCACCGAATTACTATTCCGGGCGGATGCGGCGAAGACCAAACCCGGGCCGCTGGGCAATCTCATTGTGAGTGTGTTTGCCGAGGCTCAGCCGCGCCCGGCCGAGGGCATGCCCAACAAAAAAAAACCGTCCGTCCTCATCGCCACCCTGCCGCCCATCCCGGCCACCATCATCGCAAAATAAGCGCGCGCGCCGCACCCCACCATCTGCCAACCGGTTGGCCCGGGCCAATGAACCGGCGTCCATCGCCCCGCCATCGCCCCGCCATCGCCCCGCCATCGCCCCGCCATCGCCCCGCCATCGCCATCGCCATCGCCATCGCCATCGCCATCGCCATCGCCCCGCCATCGCCCCGCCATCGCCATCGCCATCGCCATCGCCATCGCCATCATCGCGCCATCATCGCGCCATCATCGCGCCATTATCGCGCCATTATCGCGCCATTATCGCGCCATGGCCCAACGGGCCATCATTCCTTAGCCCAGGCCATCGGCCTGGGTCTCGGGACGGTGAAAACCCAGGCGGCCTGCATGGCCGCGATATGTTAGATGCCACGCCACGGATATCGCACCCCGTTGGGGCGCAATCTATCGGGGCGTGTCCAGCGACAATCGGGGTGGTCGCACCACCCAGGCCGATGGCCTGGGCTAAGGGATCGGGGGCCGTTGGCCCCCACTACCGCCCCACTACCGCGCCACTACCGCGCCATTACCGCGCCACTACCGCGCCATTACCGCGCCACTACCCCGCCATGGCCCAACGGGCCATCATTCCCCCCGCCGTTGGGCTGCCATGGTCGCGCCATGGCCTCGCATCCATCAATGCGTGATTGACCTATCACCACCTGCCGGTCATTGTGTTGCCATCACCATGCCACAATCCCTGTCCCGCATTTTGATCCATCTGGTATTCAGCACCAAGGACCGCGAACGCGTTCTAACACCATCTGTCCAAGCCGAATTGCACCCGTATCTGGCCGGGACCCTCGATCACATCGACTGCCCATCGCTACAGGTTGGCGGAGTGGACGATCATGTCCATCTCCTCTTTGGCATGTCCCGCACCCTTGCCATCGCCAGCGTGGTGGAGACGGTCAAGACCAGTTCGTCGAAATGGCTCAAATCCAAGGGCACCGGGTTAGCGCATTTCCACTGGCAGGCGGGCTACGGCGCGTTTTCCGTTAGCCAATCGGATGCTGATACGGTCGTGGCCTACATCCGCAATCAGGCGCAGCAGCATCACAAGATGCCATTTCAGGACGAATACCGGCGCCTGTTGGAACGGTATCGGGTGGCGTTCGATGAACGCCATATGTGGGACTGAATTCGATCGCGGCCGATACCCGGCGGCCGATAGGGCCGCAATCTGATGGGATGGGTCCAGCGACAATCAGGATGATCGCACCACCCAGGCCGATGGCCTGGGCTAAGGGATCGGGGACCGTTGGCCCCCATCGCCCCCCCCATCGCCCCGCCATTGTCGAGCCATTGTCGCGCCATGGCCCAACGGGCCATCATTCCTTAGCCCAGGCCATCGGCCTGGGTCTCGGGACGGTGAAAACCGGGGCGGCCTGCAGGGCCGCGATATGTTAGACGCCGCGCCACGGATATCGCACCCCCGTTGGGGCGCAATCCATCGCCCCGGTCGCATCGGCACGGTGAAATCCGGGGCGGCCTGCACGGCAGCGCCGCGGGGCAATCTCGCAGCGTGGATCATCTATCGCCGGACAAATTTCCGAGAGAATTCTTGGCATTGCGGTGCGGATGGGGCTTGATAAGGCCGCAGAAGGACCCGTGCATCCCCGCTCACTTCCGCTCTCCGCCCGCCCGTCCGTCGGCTTGGTTAGACGCAGGCGTCCCAACAGCAATTTCGCAGCAATTATCTCCATGGTGATTTGGAATGACCTGACATTCATCGCGATCGCGGCGCTTGTGGCGACACAGGCGTCCGGCCAAACCGCCGCCACCCAACCGGACGAGGCGGTCGGGATGCCGCCGCTGGTGGTCAGCGCCGCGCTGGCGCGTCCGGCACCGGTCAGCGGCGGGACCGCCGCACTGGCCACCCTCACCCCCTTGGAGCCCGCCGTTGCCCGGCTCTCTGAAATTTTCCGGCGGGTGCCCGGCCTGAGCGTGCAGGACAGCTTCGGCGGCTTTGACCCGCCGCGCCTGGCGGTCCGCGGCTCCGGCATTCAAAGTGCGCCGACCAGCCGCGGGCTGGCGCTTGCCTTTCTGGGCATGCCGCTCAACGCCGCCGACGGGTCGTTCAACCTCGCCTTGTTGGAAAGTTCGTGGATGGACACCGCCAGCCTGACACGCGGCCCCGCCGCCGGCGTGCCCGCGCTCGGCGGCGCGCTTGCGCTGGGCGAGGCGGCCGATGCCTTCGCAGCGGGCCATTCTGTCATGGCGGATTACGGGAGCAATCAAACCGCGGCCCTCGCCGCGCGCGGCATGTGGACAGCTGAAAATCGCGCCCTCGCCGCCCGGGCCGCCCTGACCCGCAGCGACGGCTGGCGGCCACATTCGCGCCAGGAACGCGAATGCGTGGCCGCCGCAGCCCGCAGCAGCGTGGGCGAAGCCACCGATCTAACCATCCAATTTTTCGGCGCGCGGCCGTGGTATGAGGTGCCCGGCCCGCTAACCAAACAAAACGCCCTGACCAACCCGCAAGCGCCGGTCGCCGCGGTGATGCGCGACCGACCGTTCCGCGCAACCGATTATGCCCAGCTGGCCGCGAGTGCCAACACCCGCTGGACCGGCGGCGAGGCGTCCATCGGGGTGGGCGGCGTGCATCAGCGCGACGAGTTCCGCCAACTCGTCGCCAACGGCATCAGCACCACCACCGCGGAGGAAACCTATCTGGTTTTCAATGCCGGGACGGATTGGGATCTAACAGGCCAGCGCACCCGCTTCAACGCCCTGCTGCAAGCCGGCTGGTGGGATGCCAGCCGCTATCGCAATGACCATGGCAGCAGCGGCGCACTCATCGGCGAGCAACGGCTGCGCCCGCTCACCCTCACCGCCGCCATCGACCACCGGCTGGCGCTGGGCGCCACCCAACACCTCGACTTCGGCGGTTCCGTTCTATCAGCCCAACGCGACATCGACGACCGCGCCACTCCCGGCCCGGGCACCGAGCCGGTGGATCTATCGCTTGCCGGCACCCACCTTGCCGCCCGCGCCGCGTGGTCGTGGTCGCCGGTCAAAGATGCCACTTTCGTCGTGTCATGGGCGCGCTCATACGAACCGCCGACCTACAACGACCTGCTCTTCACCGACGGCCCGATGAACGCGCGGGTGTTGCGCAGCGCGCCGCTGGCGTGGCAGCGGGCGGATTCCTGCGAACTCGGCGCGCACGGGCGCCACGAGCGTTTCACGTGGTCCAGTTCCATCTATTACGCACCTTGGCAAGGCGAATTCCTCCGTTTGGTCGATGAGACCGGCTCGTCGCGCGGCACCGTCAACGCCGAGCGCACGCTCCACAGCGGATGGGAATCGGCCATGGAATGGGATGTGCTGCCGGACGCCGAAGCCGACCTCGTGTTGTGGGCCAACTACAATTTTTGCGCCGCCCGGTTTGACGACGACCCGGCATACGGCGCCCGGAGGCTTGCCGGGGTACCGCCGCACAACGGGGCGTTGGGCCTGCGTGCCGTGTCGCCCGGCGGGTGGTTTATCGCACCGGGTTTCCAGTGGCAGGCCGGACCAACTTACGGCGACCATTTCCACAACCTCGGCTACGATGGATTCGGGCTGTGGTCGCTGGAAATCGGCCGCCGCCACCCCGCCGGCTGGTGCGTGACCCTCGGCATCCACAATCTCTTCGACCAAAATGCCATCGCCAGCACCGCCGGGGTGCTCGACATCGCGAGCGATCCGGAACGCACCGCCATTTTCCTCCCTGCCACCGGCCGCAGTGTGGACCTGTGTGTTGAGTACACTTGGTAGCCTGACATCCATGCCATGCACGCCGCCGTTCTAACCGCCATGCTGTTCGCGCTCACCGGGGTGTGTGCGGCGCAAGCGTCGCGCTTGCTGGGTGCCGGCCGCGCCAACGCCTGGCGCCTCGTTGTCGCGCTGCTGGTCCTCGGCATCTGGGCGCACGGCTGGGGTCAGGGTCTCGGCGGCGGTGTGCTGCGCTGGTTTCTGCTCGCCGGCGGGATCGGTTTCGGTGGCGGCGGTTGGTGTGTGTTTCAAGCGCTGCGCCGCATCGGCTCGACCCTGACGCTTCTCATCGTGGAATGCGCCGCCGCTGTGTTTGCCACCGCGATTGGGTGGCTCTGGCTCGGTGCCGCCCTTGGCCCTTGGCAAATCGCCTGCGCCGCCCTCATTCTGGCGGGTGTGGGCGTGGGAGGCATGCCCGGCCCCATTCCCGCGCTGCGGCGCGACGCGATCATCACAGGGTGCGTGCTGGCCATTGCCGCGGCGCTCTGCCAAGCGGTGAGTTTCAATCTTTCCCGCCATGCCTTCACCCTCATGCAACACGCCGGGCAATCCATCCAACCGCTCGGCGCGGCCTATCAACGTCTGCTCGGCGGCTGCCTCGTCGCGGTGCCGCTGTATGCCCTCACTGTGGTCATGCAACGCCGGTCCCGCGCCCCCAGCCAGCCGGATGCCCAGTCCGCACCGTTCCCCGAGTCGCCGCTTGCCGCGGGCGCCTGGGTGGGACTCAACGCCTTGTTAGGTCCGGTGCTGGGCGTCACCTGCATGCTCTGGGCCATCAGCCTGGTGGCCAACCCCGGGCTGGTGCAAGCCATCGCCGCCAGTTCCACCTTGCTTACCGTGCCCTTCGCCCGCCGCCTCGAAGCGGCGCGCCCGCGCGTGTCCTATTTCGTCGGCTGCCTGCTTGCTCTGGGCGGGGTCGCCGGGTTGTTGCTCACTTGACGGGTGGCTGCCACGCGGGAAACGCGGGCTCCAGATAGAGGCCGAAGTCAGACAGGGCCGGGCACACCGGTGACTTGGTCACGCGCACGCGCACTTTGCCGCTGCGGGTTTCCGGCACCCGCCACAGGTGGCAGGACCCGATTGACTCGGCCTTGGCCAGTTCCTTCCATTGGCCGTCGAGCCAGGCATCCACCGCCACGCCCTCGAGCCGCAGGCCCAAGCGGATGTCTTCGCGCAGCAAAATCAGATTGAACGTGGTGTCCCCGGCCAAGGTGAGTTCCACTTCCGGCGTGGTGACCGCGTCATCGCTCACCCAGGCACTCCACAGGTCGCCGTCCAACAATTTGGCGGGGGCGTAGGCGGGATCGTTGCCGCGGGTGTTAGTGGCCTTGGTGGTGGCGGTGGCGGCCAGATTGGTGGCGAAGGTCTGGCGCAAATGCGCGCCGAATTGCTGCAGGCTGGCCACATCGTTCTCATGCAGCAGACCGCGTTGGTCAGGCGGCACATTCAGATTGAGGGTGGCCCCCCGGCCGACGGAATTCAGATAGATCTGCATCAGATTGTCCGGCGAGCGCGGGTTTTGGTCGGCGTGAAAAAACCACCCGGGGCGGATCGAGACATCCACTTCCGCGGGAATCCACAGTTTGCCGCCCAGATGGCCGGTACCGAGTTTGCCGGAATCCACCACGCCCACGCTATCGCCGGGCTCGAAGTTGATGGTGGCACGGCATGGGTCGCCGGCGTGGCCTTGTTCATTGCCAACCCAGCGCACGCCGGGCCCGATATCGGAAAAGATGACCGCCTCGGGCTGGTTTTTGAGCACACCCTCCCAAGTAACCGGCCAATTGTAATAGCTTGCGCCATCGATCCGGCGTTCGCCACCCTTGCCGCCGTAATAGCCGCTCCCGCCGTTGGCGCCATCGAACCAGACTTCGAAGAGCTTGCCGTATTGGGTGGTCAACTCGCGGATCTGTTCGCGATAGACATCGGTCACATATTTGGGCGTGCCGTAGTGTTCGTTGTTGCGGTCCCATGGCGAGACATACACCCCGAACTCGAAGTTGTGCTTGCGGCAGGCCGCGGCAAATTCCCCCACAATGTCGCCCTTGCCGCCCCGAAACGGACTGGCGGACACATTGTGCAGCGTGGTCTTGGTCGGCCACAGGCAAAACCCGTCGTGATGCTTGCAAGTCAAAATCACCCCGCTGGCTCCCGCCGCCTTGAGACTGGTGACGATTTGGTTGGCATCAAACGCCGTGGGATTGAAAATCTCCGGCTTCTCCGCGCCCGATCCCCACTCCGCCCCGGTGAAGGTGGCCATCGTGAAATGACAAAATGTGTAAAACGGTCGCGCCGCGTGGTCGAGCTGCGCCGGGGTGGGCGTCGCGCCGTGTGGCGCGGGTGCCACCGCCGCTGCGCCGTGACTGCTTTGAACGGTGATGCCGCAGGCTAGCGCCAAGGCGAGACAAACGATGGACTGATGATTTGTGTGCATGGGGAGAGGGGCGGGACTGGGCGAAATGCCCAGCCCCCGGGTGGTTGGCAGCCCTCAGTACCGACCCGGTCGCTCAAACCTTTCACCCGGATCCCATCATACGAATATACCAAGATATAACTATCTGGATTTGGTAAATGCTGATGCATTTTATACCCTAATGAAAGATACGTTCTTATCTGCAATCTTGCAGTCCCTCACCCACGCGTTCCCGCGGCGGGCGCACGCCCCTGCAGCCGGCACAGCTCCCAGATTGGCAGGCTCAGGCGGGGTTGCCAACACCGCCCCGCCAGCTTGGCGACAATGCCTTGGCTTACCTGACGCTCAGCCGTGCATTTTCACTTTTTGTCGAAAATTCGATCATCCTAACAACAAACAACAAACCGAACCATTATGAAAAAGAAGTCCAACAATCCGTTCACAGCCAAGGCTGTGCCAGCAATCATCCTCGCCGCCATGGGAGCCGTGCTACCCGGTCAAGCGGCCGATCCGCTCGGTAATGGCGGCAATGGCGCGAAGGGCCAGGGCGTAGGCGTGGCCGGGGGCACCGGCGGTGCGCCCGGAGTAGCCGGCAATCCGGGAAGCAGCACCGGAGTTGCCACCCAGTCGGGTGGCGGTGGTGGTGGCGGCGGCGCGGGTGCCAGCGGTGCGACCGGCGGCGCAGGCGGTAACGGAGTGGGCTACACTGGGGGTGCCGGCGGGGTTGGCGGGGTGGCCGCAGGACTCACCGGGATAGGCGGCGCTGGTGCGGATGGCAGCAGACCGACCCATACCGGCGGTGCGGCCACGGAAGGTGGTGGCGGTGGCGGCGGTGGCGGCGGCGCACACGGTTTTGTCGGCACGGCCCCGGTGGCGGTTGTCAACACCGGCGGCATGGGCGGCACCGGCGCCAATAACGCTGCCATCGGTCTCCAGGCCGGCACCGGCGGTGCCGGCGGCGGCGGGCAAGGCGGTTATGGTGCCTGGCTCAATGGCGGCGGGTCTTTCAGCCAGTCGTTTATCGGCGGCAGCGGCGGCAACGGTGGCAACGCGATTTATGTCGATTCGCTGGCTGGCGCCGGCGGTGCGGGCGGCGCGGGGCTGTTTGTTGACTCCGGGCATATCCATTACTCCGGCCTCTCCATCGCGGGCGGCGGCGGTGGCACCGGCGGGTACGGTGCCGAGTTCCTTTCCAGCTTCGGCCCTGGCGGTGCGGCGGGTTCCGGCGGTGCGGGGGTGATCCTCCACAACGGTGCCACCCTCACAACCGTCGCCGCGAGCGTCATCACCGGCGGCCTCGGCGGCCTCGGCGGTGCCGGCGGCAATGGTGGACTGGTGCATTCCAATGGCAGCCCGGGCGCGGCAGGCGCCACCGGCGGTGTCGGCCTCGCGGTCGGCGATCACAGCAATTTTTCGCTCTCAGGCGTGGAAATCAACAGCGTTGCCGACATCACGGCCCATGCCGTGAATGATGCCCTCAATCAAGGCACCATCAAAGGTGGCCAAGGCGGCTTGGGCGGTGCCGGCGGCACGGGTGCCATCGGCCTGACCGGGGCAACCGGCGCCACGGTGGCGGCCGCGGCCGATGGCCCTAGCGGACCTAACGGGACCAATGGCACCGATGGCATGACGACGATTACGCCCGGCGTTAATGACGGATCGAACGGTGCTTCTGGAGCCCCCGGCATCAATGGCATGGCCGGCGCGGCCGGGTCAGCCCCCGGCACCCCGGGTTTGCCTGACAATCCTCCAGTGATCCCCGGGACGGGGGCCCCCGGTGCGGCACAAGCGCAAGCCGCCGCCGGCGCGCCCGCGGCCAACGGTGCCAATGGCGCCAACGGTGCCAACCCCGGCACCAACGGGGCCAACGCCACGGTCGTATCATTGCCGGCAACCTCAGGTACGAATGGCGTTGATGCGGTTTCCCCCGGGCAAGACGGTGGTCCCGGCGGCAATGCCCAAAACAATGCCCAAGCCGGACAGAGTGGCGAGGACGCCATCGACGACGCCGCTCCCGGCAAACCCGGTGAAGCCGGCAAACCCGGAATTGCGGGAGCCAATGGCTTGATAGGAACCACCGGCGGAACCGGTGCCACCGGCACCGCCGGCGGCAATGGCGGCAACGCGGCAGCACCAGGCGCCAATGGCGGCGTGATCGTGCAAGCCGCGCAAAATGGCTTTAACGGCCTCTCCGGTGCCAACGGCGGCAACGCGACGGCGCCCGGCACCAATGGCAACGCTGGCACCGCCGGCACCAATGGCAGCGCCGTGGGAGGCAAAGGCGCAACCGGCCTGGTCGGCGGCACCGGCAACAACGGCGGCGACGGCGGCAGCGGCGGCACCGGCATGACTATCGGCACGCAATCCGTCGTGACCAACACCGGAACCATTGAAGGCGGCATGGGCAACGCCGGCGGCGGCGGCGGCCAAGGCGGCCAGGGTGGCCAAGGTGGCCTCGGCGGCGACGGCCAGGATGGTGGCAATGGCGGCGACGGCGGCATCGCCGGTATCGGCGGCGACGGCAGCGATGGCGTGGCCGGCGGCAACGGCGGGCTGGGTGGCGTGGCGGCCGACGGCGGTGCCGGTGGCAGCGGCAACACCGGCGGCGCCGGCGGCCAAGGTGGTCAAGGACAACAAGGCGGCATGGGCGGCACCGGCCAACAAGGCGGCAACGGCAGCGTCGGTGGTACCGGCGGGACCGGCGGAACGGGTGCCACTGGCGGCACCGGCGGCAGCGGTCAAACCGGCGGCGCAGGAGGCACCGGCGGCGACGGCGGCGACGGCAGCAACGGAGCCGACGGAATTCTACCGCAACAAGAAGGCGAGGACGGGATTGCGCCGCAAGATGGCGGGGACGGCGGCAACGGCGGCGACGGCAGCAATGGTGCCACCGGCGGCGACGGTGGCGCAGGCAGCCAAGGCGGCAGCGGCGGAGTCGGCGGAGTCGGTGGCCTGGGTGGCTTCGGCGGCCTCGGCGGCCTCGGCGGTCTCGGCGGCACGGGCGGTTTTGGTGGAATTGGCGGCGACGGCGGCAGTGGTTCGACCGGTGGCAACGGATCCAACGGCGGCAATGGCGGCAACGGCGGTAACGGCGCCCAAGGCGGCAGCGGCGGCAATGGCTCCGCCGGCGGCAATGGCGGCAGCGGCGCACTCGGCGGCAGCGGCGCACTCGGCGGCAGCGGCGGCGATGGCGGCCAAGGCGGCACCAGTGGCAACGGCGGACGCGGTGGCGACGGCGGCGTCGGCGCTGCAGTCGGCCAAAATTCGGTCTTGGTCAATCAAAGCAGCGGCACCATCCGCGGTGGTGCCGGCGAAACCGGCGGTGCAGGAGCCAAAGGTGGCACCGGGGGCACCGGCGGCACCGGCGGCCTCGGCGGCGACGGTGGCGACGGCGGCGACGGCCAAGCCGGCGGCGGCGGCGGCAATGGCGGCAGCGGTGCCGACGGCGGCGATGGCGGCAACGGCAATACCGGTGGCACGGGTGGCCAAGGCGGCCAAGGCGGCACCGGCGGAGTCGGCGGCCAGGGTGGCCTTGGTGGCATCGGCGGCGTCGGTGGCACCGGCGGCACCGGTGGCAATGCTGCCGTTGGCGGCGACGGCGGCGCGGGTGGGGTCGGCGGTATCGGCGGCAACGGCGGCGCTGCCGGTGCGGGTGGTGTCGGCGGCAATGGCGGCATCGGCGGTGATGGTGGCGATGGCGGCGACGACGTCGGTTCTGATTTTGATGCCGGTGACGGCGGCAATGGCGGCAACGGCGGCCTTCCCGGCGACGGCGGGGTCGGCGGCAGCGGTGGCCAAGCCGGTGATGGTGGCTTTGGCGGCGTTGGCGGCGACGCTGGTGCCGGTGGCACTGGCGGCGACGGCGGCTTGGCCGGCACGGGTGGCACCGGTGGCATCGGTGGCCTCGGCGGCCTTGGCGGTCTCGGCGGTCTCGGCGGCAGCGGTGGCAACGCCGGCAATGGCGGCAACGGCGGCAACGCCGGTGCGGGCGGCAACGCCGGCAATTCTGGCAACGGCGGCAACGGCGGCAACGCCGCTGCGGGCGGTGTTGCGGCCAACGGCGGCCAAGGTGGCATCGGTGGCCAAGCCGGCCTGGCCGGCAATGGCTCGGATGGCGGCTCCGGCGGCATCGCCGTCACCCTTGCCCTGGGCGCAAAAGTCATCAATCTCGGCCAAATCCATGGCGGCAACGGCGGCCAAGGCGGCGCGGCGGGTGCCAAGGGCGACTGTGGCGCGGTCGGTATCGGCGGCGCGGGTGGCCTCGGCGGCACCGCAGGCAGCGCAGGAGCTGCGGGTGCCGCAGGCGATATAGGCGACATCGGGCTCAAAGGCTCAGTGGGCATTGGCGGTGCCATGGGCATCGGCGGCACCGGCGGTGCGGCTGGCATCGGCGGCCTCGGCGGCGCGGGCGGCCCCGCCGGCAGCGGTGGCGAGGGTGGCCTCGGCGGAGTCGGTGGCACTGGCGCTGCCGGTGGCAGTCCCGGTGCCGGCGGCGGCGGCGGCCAGCCAGGCACGATTGGCGCGTTTGGCGCAGGGGGTGCTGGCGGCGTGGCCGGCGCGGGAGGCGACGGCGGCAACGGCGGCAACTCCGACGTCATCTTCAGCGGCGACGTGGCTGGCACTGGCGGCAACGGCGGCAATGGCAGCATCGGCGGCACCGGCGGCAATGGCGGCGATAGCGGCCTCGACGTCGGCGACGTCGGCGGTGATGGCGGCAACGGCGGCAATAGCAGCGTCGGTGTCGGCGGCACAGGCGGTATCGGTGGCTTCGGACAACCCGGCGGCACCGGCGGCGACGGCGGCGACGGGCTGACCGGCGGTGGAACCGGCGGCGCCGGTGGCCCTGGCGTTCCTGTCGGACTTCCCGGCGATTCCGGCACCTTCGCGCCACCGCCTCCTGGCACCGTGGCTAGTTCCGGCGCACCGGGCGCACCGGGCACCCCTGGCACCCAACCCCATCCCAGCGCCTCTGGCAACCCCGTCATCGGCATGGGTGCCAACGGTCTCGATCAATCGGAAACCCCCGGCGCCACCGGCGCTGCCGGCAGCGCCGGTGGCAGCCCGCAGCAGGCTGGCAGCCTCGGCACCGGCAGCAATGGTGCCGACGGTGCCAAGGGCAATGACGGCAACGCTGCGGTCAATGGCGCGCCCGCCATCTCGGGCATGCCCGGCACCCCCGGCCAAATCGCCGCTAACGGCAGCGACGGCGTCCAAGGCGCCGGAGGGGTCAATGGCCCCTGTACCGCGGTGGCCGGCTCGGCTGGAATGGCCGGCCTCGGTGCGGTGGCCATCGTCGGTATCGGCAACACCACTGTCATCAACGACGGCACCATCGCCGGCGGTTGGAACTTCAGCGCTACCGCGCAAGCCGAATCGATCCTCTTCAGCAACGGCGCCAACCGCCTGGAAATCTGGGATGACTCGATCATCCAGGGCGACGTGCTCACCGACACCGCCACCAACGACACCTTCGCGTTGGGCGGTGATGAGAACGGAGCCTTCGACGTCAGGGACTTGGCGGCCGCCGCAACCCCGAACAACGGCCATACCGAATACCAAGGTTTCGACATCTTCGAAAAGGTCGGCGTCAGCACTTGGACGCTGACCGAAACCACCCCGCTGGTGACGCCATGGACCATCTACAACGGAGTGCTGTCCACCTCGCAAGACGGCAACCTCGGCGCTGCCGCAGGTGATCTAACCATCGACGGCGGCATCTGGCAGGTCACCGGCACCGCCTTCGACACCACCACCCGCGATATCGTGCTGGGCGATAGCAACGACCGCCCCAACGGCATCGACATCGCCGACCCGGCCAACATCTTCGAGTACAATCTGGCGATCACCGGCAGCGGCGGCCTCCAGAAACTCGGCCTCGGCACGCTGGAGTTGAATGGCGTCAGCAGCTACCTCGGCCAAACCGATGTGCTGAAAGGCACCTTGGTGGTCGGCGACAGCCTCGCTAACAACACCGCCTTGATCGGCGGCAATGCCTATGTCGCCCTTGGTGCCACCCTTGCCGGTCACGGCACCATTGGCGGGGATGTGAGCAACTGCGGCACGGTGGCCCCGGGCAACAATGATATCGGAACCCTAACGGTCGGGGGCGACTTCCACGGCTCAGGCACTCTGGCTATCGAGTTGGATGAAAATCCGGGCCAGGGCGTCATCAGCGACCACCTGCGGGTCAACGGTCTGGTCGATCTCGACGGCACCACCCTGGATCTGCAGAAGCGCTACTACGAGATGGTGTGCGGCGACAAGACCCAAGTCATCATCGCCGACAGGGACGCCTTCAGCGGCGAGATCAATCCGCTCAGCCTGGCCAACTTCGACAAGCTCATGCTCTTCGACAACGGCACCGGCTGGCTATATGGCGTCAATGTCCTCAAGGACGAGGACCTCAGCGATCTGGCCGGACTCAACTCCAATCAGCAGGCCATCGCCAAGGCGCTGTCTGACGATGTGCTCACCCCGGCCAACTTCATCGATGATGATCTGCCGCTCCATCAGATCTTCCTGAAACTCATCGAAGACTGCAAGTTGACCGGCCAGCGCCTCGACCAACTCTCGCCCGAGAGCTACGCCGGATTGCTCGACTACGGCATGCAGGTGACCCGCAACTACACCCGCACCGCGATGAATGTGCCCGGCCCGCAGGTCGTGCAGCAACCGGCCGCGCCGCCGGCGAGTGCCAAAGGCGGCATGGCCAAAGGCGGCATGCCGCCCGCGCCGGCGCTGCGCGACACCACGGTGTTTGGCGCCTTCAGCCACTACGACGGGAAATCCAGCTCGTCTAACAACGGAGCCGACTACGACATCAACAGCAACGGCGGCATCGCCGGGGCCCGCCACACCATCAACAACTTCACCTTCGGTGGATTTGTCGGCATCGATGACGGGCAGGTCTCCTCGTCGTTTGTGAATGCGGATGCCAGCGGCTATGTGTTAGGTGGTTTCGCCAGCTATCTTGCCAACCCGCAGCACAACATCATCATTGATGGCGGGCTGACCTACGGCAGCTACGAATTCGACGGCACCCGCAACACCCTGTTCGGGCCGGCCCGCTTCGATGGTGGCGATACCGGGGTGTTTGACCTCTTCGCCTCGGTGCGCGGTGACCTCTACAACAAGGACAAACTCCGCCTCAGCCCGATGTTGAGTGTGCATTACCTGCAAGCCGATGTGGATGCCATCACCGAGTCCGGCCCGATCACCGCGCTGGCGGTGGATTCGATGGACGAAGACGCGCTGCTTGCCGAACTCGCGCTCAATGCGCAATACCAGGCAGCCTCCAACATCACGTTGCTCGGCAGCATCGGCTACACCCATAACTTCATGGACGCCGAACGCCCGGTGAACGCCAGATTCGTCTACGGCACCAGCCCGTTCAGTGTCATTGCCCCCGGCATGGGCGAAGACATCTTCTCGGTCGGAGTCGGCGCGATCTGGTACCTCTCCGATGCCTGGAGCTGCAGTGCGAACTACCGCGCCGAGTTCAGCTCCGACACCGAGCCGTCCAACGCTGTGGGCGTGAGCCTCTCCTATAGCTTCTGATCCACCTGTCAGGCGTGCCCGGCACAACCGAAGCGCGGTGGCTCAGGCCACCGCGCTTTTGCGTGCCGGCCGGACGACGCCGCTGGCTTTGGGCTGCCAAATTTGCTGTTGCAATTTCCCCCGATCGGCTCAGGGTCGCGGCGTTATCCTCTTATGAAAACCAAATTTCCATTGCTGGTGCTCGCGGTCGGTTCCTTGCACGCGGAGACGCTGCTGCCTTACGCCAAGGATGTGGAATTCCTGCGCAAGCATACCACCGTCATTGAACTCAAGAACGGCGACGCCGCGGTGGCCCTCACCCCCGCGTACCAGGGGCGGGTCATGACCAGCACGACGGCGGGCGACGAAGGGTACAGCTTCGGTTGGCTGAACTACAAATTAATCGAGCAGGGAGTGTTGTCCGAGGCGCAGGCCGCCGGCAAGCTCGAGTCACACATCTATGTGTTTGGCGGCGAGGAACGGTTCTGGCTGGGCCCGGAAGGCGGCCAATTCGGCATCTTTTTCCCGGCTGACTCCAAGTTTGATTTCGCCAATTGGAAAACCCCGCCACCGCTCGACACCGAAGCGTTCGAGGTGGTGTCCTCATCGGCTACCCATGCCGAGTTCCAGAAAAATTTCACCGTATCCAACCATTCGGGCACCCGCTTCGAGGTGGCCGTCAAGCGCAGCGTGCGCCTGCTGAGCAAAGCCGCAGTGGCCCGCTTGCTGGGCGTGCCGCTGGGTGACGACCTCAAGCTGGTGGCCTACGAAACGAACAACCAGCTCACCAACCGCGGCACCAACGCATGGACCCCGGACAGCGGCCTGCTGTCCGTCTGGCTGCTTGGCATGTACAAACCCTCACCGGCAACCGTGGTGGCCATCCCGGTCCGCGACGGCGAGCCACAGCAACTCGGCCCGGCGGTCAACGATGCCTACTTTGGCAAGATTCCCGCCGACCGCCTCAAGGTGCGCGAGAACGTGGTCTACCTCAAGGGCGATGGGCTGCAGCGCGGCAAAATCGGCATTGCCCCGCGCCGATCGTTAGGCGTGGCCGGCAGTTACAACAGCGAGATCCAAGCCCTCACCTTGGTGCTCTACACCCCGCCCCAGGATCCCGCGCGCTATGTCAATTCGGCCTGGGAACAACAACAGGACCCCTTCAGCGGCGACGTGATCAATTCCTACAATGATGGCTCCCCCGCCCCGGGCGAGCCCCCCCTCGGGCCGTTTTACGAATTGGAAACCTCCTCGCCGGCGGCGGCGCTCAAGCCCGGCGCCAGCATCCTCCACCGCCAAACCACCATCCACCTGACAGGAAGCGCGGAGTCGTTGGATGCCATTGCCAGCAAGCAACTCCGCACCTCGCTGAAGGTCCTCAAGTCGGTTTTCGCGCCGTAAAACTAACGCCACGGCCAAGGACTTTCCCGCCATGGGCCATGCCTTCAGCCGCCGGAGAGAAAGCGCGCGGTTACTTTGCTGGCGGCTAGCTGGCGGCGGCATTCTTCGGCATGTTGGCGCAGGCAGGTTTCGATGAGGCCCAGATCGGCCGGGACGAGGCCTCCGGGAATTGCCGGGGCATCGTGACCAGCGGCGGGCCACATGCCAGCGTCGGCATCGCCCTGCCAGACCAGGGTTCCAGCAATCCGCCATTGCAGGCGCAGCGCTCCGGGGACTGCTTGGATCTCAATGTGCAGACCGGGGCGGATTTCAAGGGTGGGCGGGATCATGGGGGGCTGTGGCGGCGGCAAACAAGTGTGGAAACCGTGGCGGCGTATGCTGCTGGCGCCCCGCAGGACCCCGGCTGCACAAACACCGCCTAACGCAATTGGTTTCTTCTAAATAAAGTTACGTGTCAAGCGATTTCAACGACACACCAAAAGTTTTTTTATTTTAGGTTTGCTATGGATTGACTGGGGGGCTAATAGAGCGGGCGGAGCAACCTTGGGAAGCTGATGGGAAACAAAACCAACGACCGGAACTGGGCCGCGATGGAGCGGTTACGCTTCATTGAAGCATGTGCATGGTGGAAGGGGATTGTGAATCGCCAGGACTTGGGCGGCTTGTTCGGGGTATCGATGGCGCAGGCGTCGTCGGATTTGCAGCGCTATTTGGAGATGAACCCCGCGGCGTTCGTGTACAATTTGCGCCAGAAGCGCTACGAGGCGACCGCGGAGATGAAGTGTGTGATGACGGTACCGCGACTGGATGAGGCAGTGGCGAGGTTTTTGGGTAGCGAGTTGGAGGGGATCTGGCTGGGCTGTCCCGATGCGGGTGAGGGGGCGGGCGATGACCGGGTCGCGGTGCTGCGCATGCCGATGCGGGAGGCGGGCATGGCGGTTGAGCGGCGGATGTTCTTAGCGATGTTCAATGGGCTGCGGGTGCGGGTGCGCTATGCCAGCGTCAATAGCGGCAAGGAAGAATGGCGCTGGCTGCGGCCCCACGCGCTGGGCCACAACGGGGCGCGCTGGCATGCGCGGGCGTGGTGCGAGAAAACCGGGGAATTCCGCGATTTCACCTTGAGCCGCATCGCCGAGGTCGAGTGGAGCCGCGAGCACGCGGTGCCGCCGGTGGTCGACCAAGCGTGGCAGGAATGGGTGACGCTGCGGCTGCGGCCCCACCAGGATTTGAGCGACGAGCAGCGCAAGACCGTGGAGCGCGACTACGCCATGCGCAACGGAGTGCTGAAACTCAAGGTGCGCAAGGCCATGGCAGGGTATTTGCGCGGCCGCCTGGGCCTGGCCATGGCCGATGGCAGCCAGCCGCTGCGGTTGCTGGCGGAGGCCGGACCATAACCTTGCGGCTACTTGGCTTTCGCGGCGGCATCCAAGTGCTTGAGTTGGGCCGTGAGATAGGCACCACACGGGATCACGCTGCCGTCCTTGAAACGAATCAGATAGGGCTTGCCGGTGGTCGAAGAAACGCTGGCGGCCGTGACAATGAAATCGGCGGCCGTCTTGATCTGCGCGTCGTTGGCCTGCCACTTGCCACGCAAAAACTTGGCGGCGTTCCTGGCATTGTAGTCGCGCCCGTTGCGCACGAAACTGGCGTCGCCCAGACCCTCAAGATGAGCGATGAGCGCCTCGATCCTAGCCTTCTCGGCGGCCCCCGCAGTGCCGCCGCAAAGCGGGCCGCTGGCGGCCAGTAACACAAGAAACCCCAGAGCAGTTCGGAGCAAGGTGCGCTTGGTCATGGGTAGGGGACGTGGGGAGCCGGGAGTCGTTCTAACAATACAACCGCAGCCGGCCGCCACCGAGCGTCAGCCACCCGGCACCCGGCAGCAAGCTAATAACGCCGGAGCGCCACCGACCCGCCCAGCCCTGCCGGTGCCATCGGGTGACGGCACCGGGTCCGCCACAGCCGCAGACGGGCGGCCTGCATGTCAGGTCACCGCGATTTCGTGAACTTCTTGTTTGGTTTCCGGGCATTTAGGCAGATGCACTTTAAGCACGCCGCCTTCAAACTGGGCTTCGATCTTGTCGGCTTCCACATCGCTGGGGAGTTGGAAGCTACGGACATATTTGCCGAAGCTCCGCTCGACGCGATGATATCTCTTGTTCTTTTCCTCCTCCTGGTGGTGCCGCTCGCCTTGGATGGTGAGCATGCCTTCGCTGAGGGTGACTTTGACGTTATCCTTGCTGACTTCGGGCAAGTCCGCGGTGATGGTGAATTCCTTATCATCCTCGGTGACGTCCATCGCAGGAGTCCAATCAACACTTCCTTCCGCGATTCGCTGAAGCAACGGGCCTTCATCAAAACGCGTGAGGAACGACTTCGCCAGATTCTGGAGATCCTCCAGTTCACTGAAGGGATTCCATCGGGTTATTTGGGTTCTCGGTGTCATGGCTTATGCCTGGGTTACAAGGCAACACAAGCTAGCATATCAGGCACTCCACGCAACCCTTTCGCGGCATTTTTCTGCCCGGCAAAATGCCGTGGGCACGGAGCGTGGGGGGCATGGCCTGGCGGCGGCGGCGGGCTCCGCAGCCCTGCGTGCGCGCCGCGGTTTGTCTCGACACGAGGTGGAGCCTTTGACACAAACAACACCCAAGCGCTCTACCAACCATGACTGCCAAAGCCGCCTGCCACGCCACCCGCCTGCCGCTCGCCACTGCCGCGGGCGGCTTCATCGCGGCATACACCGCCGACGGCCTGGCGAGCTTGGAATTCCCGCCAAGCAGCGCCGCGCCAGCCGCCTCCGCCGCCTCCGCCGCCTCCGCCGCCTCCGCCGCCTCCGCCGCCTCCGCCGCCTCCGCCGCCTCCGCCGCCTCCGCCGCCTCCGCCGTGACGCCTGAGCTCCGCCGCTGGCACGCCCTAACAACCCGGGCGGTGGCCCGCGTGCTCGCCGGCACGCCCCCGGCGCAACTACCGCCGCTGGACCTCAGCCAGGGCACGGTGTTTCAGCAGCGGGTGTGGCGCGCATTGCAAACCATCGCCACCGGCCAGACCCGAACCTACGGCGCTGTCGCCGCCGCCATCGGCCGCCCCACAGCGAGCCGCGCGGTGGGCCGCGCGTGTGGCGCCAACCCGATCCCGCTGTTGATTCCATGCCACCGCGTGCTGGCCGCCGCGGGCGGGTTGGGCGGCTTCAGCGGCGGGCTGGAGTGGAAGCGCCGCTTGCTCGTAGCCGAAGGCATGCTGGGCGCTGCCCACACCCGCCACTAAAAAGTTAATTTTCCGGTTGCATTCGCCGCGGGGTCAGGCAAGGTTATTGCTTAAAGCTAGCGGCATTGGGTGATGCCTGTGCGCGTGGCTACGATGCAATGGTGACAACGGCACAGACGCGAATCATCGGCCCGGCGAGCGATGGAGGCGCGCAATCCCCCAGGCATGAACCAGCCCCTCAAACCCACCGAAGCCGCGCTGCCGCAGGCTGATGCACTACGCCAGCGGGCCGAACAACTGGCGCGGCAAGCCGCCGCCCAAACGCCCCAAACCCTCGCGGCTCTGCCGCCCGAGACCGCCCACCGCATGCTCCACGACTTGCGCGTGCATCAAATCGAATTGGAGCTGCAAAACGAGGAATTGCAGCGCGCGCAGGCCGAGTCGGCCACCGCCCGCGCACGCTATTTCGACCTCTACGATCTGGCACCGGTGGGCTATCTCACCGCCGACAAGGCGGGCTTGATTCTCGAAGCCAATCTGGCTGCCGCGGCTTTGCTGGACGCCCGGCGCTGCGAGCTGATTCAACAGCCGCTGTCCCGCTTCTTCCTCGCGGAAGATGCGGACAACTACACCCTGCACCTGCAGCGGCTCTTTGCCGCCGGCACGCCGCAGACCTGCGAACTGCGGATAGTCCGCAAGGACCAACAACCCTGCTGGGCGTTGCTGACCGCCACCCTCGGCGACAGCGAGGGTGGTGTGCCCACGTGCCGCATCGTGCTAACCGACATCATCGAACACAAACGGCTCGAGCAGTCGCTGCGGCTCAAAAATCTCGTGTTCGACTCGTCGCTCGCCGCCAACAGCATCGCCGACCTCGACGGCCTCATCACCGAGGTCAATGACGCGTTTCTCCAGATCTGGGGCTATCCTAACAAAGACGAGGTGCTCGGCAGAGCCATCCCGCATTTCCTCAACGATCCGGCGGAGACCGCCGCCATCCTCGCCGCCCTCAAGGGCGCCGGGCATTGGGAGGGCGAGTTCACCGCGCGGCGCAAGGATGGCTCGACCTTTCTGGCCAGTAGCGTGGCGACGGTGATGCGCGATGAGCAGGGCCAACCGGTCGGCTACCAATCCGCGGTGTTGGACGTCACCGAGCGCAAACAGGCCGAGCAGGCGCTGCGGGAGAGCCAGGCGACGCTGGGGGCGGCGCTAGCCAGCATGACCGACGCGGTGTTCATTTGCGACACGGCAGGGCGGCTGCTGGACTTCAACGATGCCTTTGCGACCTTCCATCGCTTCCGCGACAAGGACGAGTGCTCCGAGCTCGTGGCCGATTACCCGGGCATTCTGGAGGTCTTCCTGGCCAACGGGGAACCCGCACCGCTGGAGCAGTGGGCGGCGCCACGGGCGCTGCGCGGCGAAGCGGCCACCACGGTCGAGTACTCGCTGCGCCGCAAAGACACCGGCGAATCCTGGGTCGGCAGCTTCAGCTTCGGCCCCATCCGCGACAAGCACGGCGCGATCATCGGAGCGGTGGTGACCGGGCGCGACATCACCCGGCGCAAGCGCGCCGAGGAGGCGCTGCAAAACAGCACCCGCCTGCTGCGCGAAGCGCAAATCATCGCGGGTTTGGGCAGCTACGTGTTGGATCTGCCCAACCGGACGTGGTGCGGCTCGGAGGTGCTCGACAAGGTGTTCGGTTACGAAACCGCCCAGCCACATCCCATTGCTGACTGGGCTGCGCTGGTCCATCCCGACGACCGCGCCATGATGCTCGCCTACCTCAATGACGACGTCCTTGGTCAGGGCCAGATGTTCGACAAGGAATACCGCATTATCCGCCACCACGACCACGCCGAGCGTTGGGTGCACGGCTTGGGCCAACTCGAATTCGATGTCCACGGCCAGCCTGTCAAGATGCACGGCACGATCCAGGACATCACCGAACGCAAGCAGGCCGAGGTTGCGCTGCGGGAGAGCGAGGATCGCTACCGCAACTTGTTCAACCAGGCCAATGACGGGATTCTGCTGTTGTCGACCGATGGCCAACTGCTCTCGGTCAATCAGGCCTTCGCCCGCATCCATGGCTACACCCCCGAAGAAATGCGCGCCATGCGCTTGGCGGATTTCGACACGCCCGAAACGTCGCAACTCGCGCCGGAACGCTTACGCCGCCTGGCGGCCGGGGAAGCACTGACCTTCGAGGCGACCCACTATCACAAGGACGGGCATGTGTTGCAGCTCGAGGTGTCGGCCAGTTTGAATTGTTCCGGCGGCAAGTCCTTCCTGCAATGCATTCACCGCGATATCACCGAACGCAAGCGGGCGGCGGATTTCCTGCGGCTGGTGGTCAACAGCATTCCCGACTTCGTATTCTGGAAAGACCGCAACTCGGTGTTCTTGGGCTGCAACAACGCCTTTGCCGTGGCGGCCGGGGTCAACTCCCCCGATGAGCTGGTGGGCAAAACCGATTACGACCTGCCGTGGAAAAAAGCCGAGGCCGACTTCTTCGTCGCAGTGGACCGGCGGGTGATGGACAGCAATCAGGCCGAATATCATATCATCGAACCGCAACTCCAGGCCGACGGCAGACAGGCTTGGCTCGAAACCTGCAAGGTGCCACTGCGCGATGAGCAGGGCCAGGTCATTGGCATCTTGGGCACCTACATGGACATCACCGCACGCAAGGAGGCAGAGGAAGCCCTGCTGCTAACCCGCTTCAGCATGGAACATGCCTCCGAGGCCCTGTTTTGGATGACGCCCGACGCCCGCATCGTGGACGTCAATGAGGCGGCCTGTCGCTCGCTCGGCTACACCCGCGACGAGTTGTTGCAATTGGCCGCGGGGGACCTCAACCCCGCCCTCGCCGGCGACCATTGGGCGCAATACTTCGCCGAACTCCAACAGTGCGGGTCGATGAAATTCGAAGCCGTGCAATGCACCAAGGACGGCCGGCTCATCCCCGTGGAAATCGTCGCCAATCATGTGCAATTCGGTGCCATCGAGCGCAACTGCAGCTTTGTGCGCGACATCACCGAGCGCAAACTGGCGGAAGCCGAACTGCTGGCCACCAACCGCCAACTCGAGGAAGCCACCGCCCGCGCCAACCAGATGGCCGCCCAAGCCGAAATGGCCAACGCCGCCAAGAGCGAATTCCTCGCCAACATCAGCCATGAGATCCGCACCCCGATGAACGGCGTCATCGGCATGAACGGCATGTTGTTAGACACCGAGCTCAGCGCCGAGCAACGCCACTATGCCGAAACCGTGCGCGCCAGCGGCGAATCCATGCTCGGCCTGATCAACAACATCCTCGATTTCTCCAAGATCGAGGCCAACAAACTCGAGTTGGAGGAACTCGACTTTGACCTGACAAGTCTGCTGGAGGATTTTGCCGCGAGCCTCGCCATGCACGCGCATGACAAGGGCCTGGCCCTGCGTTGCGCCATCGAACCGGCGGTGCCCACGCTGTTGCGGGGCGACTCGGGCCGGCTGCGCCAGATCCTCACCAACTTGGGCGGCAACGCCGTCAAGTTCACCCAGGCCGGCGAGGTGGCGATCCATGTCTCGCTAGAAGAACTCACCGCACATGACGCGTTGCTGCGCTTCGCGGTGCGCGACACCGGCATCGGCATTCCGGCCCACAAGCTCAGCCTGCTGTATGACAAATTCAGTCAGTTGGACGTCTCCATCACCCGCCGCTACGGCGGCACCGGCTTGGGGCTGGCCATTTCCAAACAACTCGCCGAACTCATGGGCGGCCAATCCGGGGTGACCAGCGAAGAGGGCAAAGGCTCGGAGTTCTGGTTCACCGTGCGGCTCCGCCGCCAATCCGCCGCGCAACTGGCGCCACCCGCCGCCGCCCGCCGCAGCACCAGCGACCTGCTCAACCTGTTAGCCGGACGCAAGGAGCGCATCCTGGTGGCCGAAGACAACATCATCAATCAACAGGTGACTCTGGGCCTGCTCAAAAAGCTCGGGCTGCGGGCCGACGCGGTGGCCAACGGCGCGGAAACGCTCAAGGCCTTGGCCAGCCTGCCCTACGATCTGGTGCTGATGGATGTGCAGATGCCGGTGCTGGATGGCATCGAGGCGACCCGCCAAATCCGCACGCTCCAATTCCCCATCCGCAACCCCCAACTGCCGATCGTTGCCATGACCGCCTATGCGATGCGCGGCGACCGCGAGCGCTGCCTGGCCGCCGGCATGAATGATTACATCGCCAAACCCGTGTCGCTTCACGCCTTGGCCGATACCCTGAGCAAATGGTTGCCGCACCTCGCCGCAGTTGCCGCCGGGGTGCTGGCCGCGCCGGCGCCGGCCGTGCCGGCGCCACCGCTGGCGCGGGTCTTCGACCGCGCCACCTTCCTGGCCCGCTTGCTGGACGACGAGTCGCTGGCGCGCACTATTCTGGCCTGTTTCCTCACGGACCTGCCCCGCCAGATCGAGGCCCTGCGCAGCGCGGCGCATGCCGGCGACGCCGCCGCCACCGCCAGCCATGCCCACAGCATCAAGGGGGCCGCCGCCAATGTCAGCGCGGAGGCCCTGCGTGGCGTGGCCGCCGCCATCGAGACGGCCGCGCGGAGAGGCGACCTAACCGCCGCGCCCGGGCGCATCAGCGAGCTGGAGGCCCAGTTTGAGCGCTTGCGCGAAACCCTCACGCCATTGATGGAGGAGGCTTGGTGAGCGTTGCTGGGCAGGCTCGTGGTTAGGGCGGGCCGGGCCTGCCGCGGCTCGGGCCGGCCATTGGCGCGCGGCCCAACAAGCAGGTGGGCGGCGGCGGCCGGCCTTGGCCAATATTGCGCTTGAAGTGCGCATTAATAGCGGGTAGATTGGCGCTGCCGGGGACCTCCAACTTCAACCCTCGCCATTCCAACCACCATGAAATCCATCAAGAACCTGACTCGCTTCACCTATGAAACTGCCGCCTTCCAAGGCTGGCGTCTCTCTATCAGCCGCGCCGGCGCGGTGTTCACCAAGTATTTTTCCGACAAGAAATACGGCGGTGAGAAACCAGCGTTTGCGGCCGCCGAATCCGCCTTGACCAGTTTGCAAACCCTCCTGGAAGGGGCCAAGCGGGTCAATGGCAAGCATACCGCAACGACCATCCGCAAGGGCGAAAAATTGCTGGAACAAGCCTGAGCACCCAAACCATCCGCCCGCCGCCCGCCGCCTTGCCGCAGGCGGGCGCGCGACGGCCCCGGGGCGCCGCTTGCTAGCAGTTAGAAAAAACCGCAGAAAATGCTTGATGGGGTCGGCACCAATGTGTAGACCCGCCGCGAGGCAAACCTCCAACCTCAACATCCGAACACCTATGAAATCCATAAAGAATCTGACCCGGTTCACCTACGAAACAGCCGCCTTCCAAGGCTGGCGTCTCTCCATCAGCCGCGCCGGCGCGGTTTTCACCAAATATTTCTCTGACAAGAAATACGGAAGCGAGAAAAAATCGTTCGCAGCCGCCGAGACCGCTTTGGCCGGATTGAATGCCCTCCTGGAAGGGGCCAAGCGGGTCAACGGCAAGCATACCGCAACGACCATCCGCAAGGCGGGGAAGTTGTTGGAGCAGGTCTGATCCCTGAGCACCGGCAGGTTGCCACCCATCAGCCTGCCGCGCCCCGGTTGGTGCAGTCCGGCTAGCCACAGGCGGTCCCGCGGGATCTTGCTTGGCTGGGGCAATGTGGGCTTGGCGGGTGCATGCTGACCGGATGCGCGCCCGGATCCAGAGTCGGTTCGTCAACCGATCACTCAATCCGCCTCGTCAACTGCCTGACACTCCACAACTCCCCGGCCGCCGCCGCCGCATTGCCGCGCAACTTGCGCGCCCCGCTCTTGCGCTCGTGCTTGCGGTTGAACCATTGGGTGAAGCGCTGCATCAAGCTCTTCATGAACTGGCTCAAATCATTCATCCGATAGGTATAGCGCGCATGAACCTGCTGCACCAGGGCCTCATCCGCCTGCCCGTTTTTCACTCGCCGCCGCAGTTCCGCCAACTCCTGCGCCACCACGGCGACGACCTCCTCGCTGTAAAGCACGCGCAGGTGTTGCAGCAACTCCTTGTCTGAGACCCCCCCGGCCGCCGCCGGCGGCACCTCCACCAGCAAGTGCACATGATTGCTCATCAGGCAGTAGGCCAGCACCCGGCAGCTAGAAAAATCCTCGTACATCCGCGTATAGGTGCGGAATTGCTCCTTCTCCTCCTGCCCGAATGCCATGCGCCGCTCCACCACCCGCATGATGCAGTGATAGATCACCGCTTTGTGCCGGCGGAGCCTTGGCGACGGGGTGAAGGACTGCTTTCGCTTTGTAGTCCCTCCTACGAAAGACGCTCCGCGCCACGGGCACAAGTGCCCCGCCCCCAAAGCGGTGACAAGCCACCGCACTCCACACCACCGCCGCGGCCCATGACGGGCCCGACTCGACCGTTAGAAAAAAAACGATAAAGTTGTCTTGATTTGGCCGGCGGCGCCCCCCACCCTGCCGCAGCGACCTCACGTCGAGGTCCTAACCACCCGTCAGCAACCCCCAATCCCCCGATCCCAACCTCATGAGTATGTATTGTTTTCAATGCCAGGAAGCCGCCAAAGGAACCGCTTGCACCGTCAAGGGGGTCTGCGGCAAGACCGATGACCTCGCCAACCTGATGGACTTGCTCATCCATCTGCTCAAGGGCATCGCCCACTACACCACGGCGCTGCGGGCACACACCGGCTACGAGAACCCACAGGCCAACAAGTTCATCATCGATGGCCTGTTCGCCACCATCACCAATGCCAACTTCGACAAGGACATCTTCCTCGGCAAGGTGGCGCAGGCCCTCGAGCTGAGAGGGTTGCTCGCGGCCGAAGCCGCCAGCGCCGGCGTGCCGGTGGCCAGCGACTTCGACGGCACCACCTGGGTGGGCGGAGCCGGGGAGTATGCCGCCAAGGCGGCGTGCGTGGGCGTGCTGGTGGAACCGGACGCCGACATCCGCTCCCTCAAGGAACTCTCGCTTTATGGCCTCAAGGGCATGGCCGCTTACATCGAGCATGCCTACAACCTCGACTGTGAGGATGCGGAACTCACCGCCTTCATCCAGCAGGCCCTGGTCAAACTCACCCACACGCTCAGCCTTGACGAACTGGTGGGTCTGGTGCTGGAAACCGGCAAGCACGGGGTGAGCGCCATGGCCATGCTCGACAAGGCCAACACCAGCCGCTATGGCAATCCTGAAATCTCCAGGGTCAACCTTGGCGTCCGCGCCAATCCCGGCATTCTCATCAGTGGCCACGACCTCAAGGACATGGAGGAATTGCTGGCCCAAACCGAGGGCAGCGGCGTGGATGTGTACACCCACAGCGAAATGCTGCCGGCCAACTATTACCCGGCGTTTAAGAAATACGGCCAGTTTGTCGGCAATTATGGCAGCAGCTGGTGGCATCAGAACCAAGATTTCACCACCTTCAACGGGCCGATTCTCTTCACCACCAATTGCATTGTGCCACCTGCGGAAGGAGCCACCTACACGGATCGCATCTACACGACCGGCGCGTCCGGGTTGCCTGGGGCCGGCCATATTGCGGCGCGACGCGATGGGCAGCCCAAGGATTTTTCCGCTGTCATCGAACATGCCAAAAAATGTCAGGCACCCACGGAAATTGAAACCGGCGAACTGGTCGGGGGCTTTGCGCATGCCCAGGTCCTCGCCCTAGCCGACCAAGTGGTGGATGCGGTGAAAAGCGGGGCGATTCGCAAGTTCATCGTCATGGCGGGCTGCGACGGCCGCATGAAAGCGCGCGACTACTACACGGAGTTCGCCACCAAGCTGCCCACCGACACGGTGATTCTAACCGCCGGGTGCGCCAAGTTCCGCTACAACAAGCTGCCGCTCGGCGACATTGGTGGCATCCCGCGGGTGCTCGACGCCGGCCAGTGCAATGATTCCTATTCGCTGGCGGTCATTGCGCTGAAGCTCAAGGAGATCTTTGGGGTGGCTGACATCAACGAGTTGCCGATTGCCTACAACATCGCTTGGTATGAGCAAAAGGCCGTCATCGTGCTGCTGGCGCTGTTGCACCTCGGCGTGAAGAACATCCACCTCGGCCCGTCCTTGCCGGCCTTCCTCTCGCCTAATGTCATCGATGTCCTGGTGCGCAACTTCGGCATCGCCGGCATCAACACCGTCGACGAGGACATGCGTTTGATGGTCGGGTGAACCAATCCTCATGGCGCAGCCAGCAGCGGCAGGCAGAAAATGCGGGCGGGCCGCCCAAGGCCCGTCTTGCGAGCGCCCCGGCCAGAGGACTCTAACACGGCAGGCACCCGCAACCGGAAGCGCCGCACCCCCCGGCAGCGCCGGTGGTGTGGGCGAGACCGAGGTCGCGCGCATTGACGATGCTCGGGGCGGCTTGGGGCGGCGTGCCGGAGAGGAACGGGCGCACGTCCCCGGCGGCGGCGACGGGGTGGTGGTGGAGCATCGCGGCCACGTTGCAGGCAGCCAGGCTGGCCATCCCCTCGCGCGTCCATTTGGTGGCCGAGGCAATGTGCGGAACTATCACCACGTTTGCCAGATCGGCCAGGCCGGCGGCGATGGCCGGTTCGTTCTCGAAGACATCCAGGCCAGCCCTGAAGTCCGGATGAGTGCGGCAATGCGCGACCAGCGCCGCTTCATCCACCACCGGTCCGCGGCTGGTATTGACGAGGATGGCGTCGGGTTTCATCACCGCCAAGCGCTCCGCATTGACGAGGTGGCGGGTGGCGGCGTCGAGCGCGGTGTGCAGGCTGACCACGTCGGCCGATTCTAACAAATCAGCGACCGTTTCGGTGCGGCGGCAGGTCACTGCGGGTTCGCCGCGGGCGGCCAGAAAGGCCCCGTAGGCCTGGACGAATTCTTCCAAGTGAGGGTTTGGGCGCAGGTCGAAATACAGGAGGTTCATTTTGTGGCCCTCGACCATCATGCGGGCGTAGGCCTCGCCGATGCGCCCGGCGCCGATGACCCCGACGGTCTTGCCGTGGAACAAGCTGCCGAGGAACAAGCTGGGCAGCCAGCCGTGGAACCGGCCGCTGCGCATGAAACGGTCGGCCTCGACGATGCGGCGTGAGGCCGCGAAGGTCAGGGCGACGGCGATCTCGGCGGTGGTTTCCGTGAGCACGCCCGGCGTGTTGCCCACCGGAATCCCGCACGCGGTGGCGGCGGCCACATCGACGTTGTTATAGCCGACCGCGTAGTTGCTATAGGCGCGGCCGCCGGCTTGTTTGAGCACGGCGAAAAGCCCCGCATCCCAGGATTCGGTCAACTGGCCGATGACCGCATCGCATCGCTCACCGATCAAGCCGCTGATGGCCTCCCGGGTGAGCATGTCGTCGCCAGTGGCGATCTCGACGCGACATCCGGCGGCGGCCAGCACCTCGAGCCAGTGAGTTCCGGGCAATGGCTTGGTGACGATCACCCGCAGGTGACCGGCGGCATTTACGATTTCGAGGGACGGGGCATTCATAGGGATGGGCAAGGGGCATTGGGACTAACAGGTGACGCCGCCACGCGATTCGGGCAGCGCCAGAAAACCGGCGCCTTTGCGGCACCGGAACCCACCATGAAAATCGCCACCGCCGCTGTCAAGCGCATGGCAACAAATGAGCCCCGCCCACCAGGGCGGTTGGCTGACCGAGGCAACTCTTGGTACTGAGCCTGTGTCCTGGCGTCGCCGATCGTTGTGTTGAACATAATGCCATTCATTATAATATTGACAGCGGCGGCCACTATAATGCCAGGCATTATGTTGTTGACATGACAACAGCAGCACCGAGGTTGAGCTGAAACCCAAAAGGCTTTGCGATGCCGCGCCCAGAGGCTGATTAGGCCACTCGCCCTGCCCCGCCCCGCACCGGCAGCGAGCGGATCGGGCTTGCCTAAGCCCCTGCGTGGCGTGATGCTGGCCGGGTCACTTCCTTTGCCATGCATCAGATCCGAAGCATTCTGGTGGCCAGCGATAAGTTCAAAGGCTCACTGTCCGCGCCCGAGGCCTGTGCCGCCATCGCCCGCGGCTTGGCCCGGCGTTGGCCGCAGGCCGTGATCGCACAATGCCCGATCGCCGACGGCGGGGAAGGATTCGCCGCCGCGCTGGAGCGCCCGCTGCACGGCCGCTGGGTCACAGCCCCCTGCCACGACGCCCTCGGCCGGCCGATCCTTGCCCGCTATTTGGTGGCAGGAAAGCCCGGGGCGGCATTGGCGGTGATGGAAATGGCGGCCGCCTCCGGTTTGTGGCGGATCGCAGCCGCTGAGCGCGACATCCTGCGGGCCAACACCTTCGGCACCGGCGAGTTGATGCGCCATGCCATCGAACAACAACAAGTCTGCCGGCTCATCCTCGGCATCGGCGGCAGCGCCACCAACGACGGCGGCGCTGGCATGGCCGCCGCCCTCGGGGTGCGCTTCCTGGATCACGCCGGCCTGCCGCTGGTCCCCTCACCCGGTGTCTGGGCAGGCCGCCTCGCGCGCATCGATGGCACCGCGCGCATTGCCCTGCCCCCGGTGACGGTGGCTTGCGATGTGGCCAGCTCATTGTTAGGCCCGGACGGTGCCACGCGGGTTTTCGGACCACAAAAAGGGGCGGACGAGGCGGGCATCGCGGTGTTGGAGGAGGCATTGGCGGCCAGGGTGGCCGCCTCGGACGGCGCGGCGGACGCCGCGCGGCCGGGCTCGGGTGCGGCCGGCGGCTTGGGCTTCGGCTTGGTGCATTTCGCCGGAGCGACCTTGGTGCCTGGCTTCGACCTGCTGGCCGGCCTAAGCGGGTTGGCGGCGCGGGTTGCGGCGGCCGATCTGGTCGTGACGGGCGAGGGCAGCCTCGACGCACAAACCCTGGTCGGCAAAGGCCCGGTCGGTATCGCGCGCCTGGCGCGGTCGCACGGCAAGCCGGTTTGGGCATTTTGCGGCCGGGCCGAGCGCGCCGCGCGTGACTCCCAAGCGTTCGAGCGGGTGGTCGATCTCGCCGCCACCGGCCTGCCGCTGGAAACCCTCATGGCCGACGCCGCCCGATTGCTGGAGGAAGCCGCAGCCGCCGGCTGATGTCCCCTTCCCCGCGCAGGTCGATCCGCCGGGAAAATTTGTGCTGTCGGGGCCTGAGCAAAACCGGACAGTGCCTGAACAAAACCGGACACCGCCTGAGCAAAACCGGATTTTGAAGGCGGGCGGCGGCAAATGACTGGCAATCAGACTATTGGAGGCGATGCTGCGGTGACGTTTGCAGGA
>CAIZNN010000264.1 GCA_903934285.1 Akkermansiaceae bacterium
CATCAAGGCCATGTCGGACGTGCCGGTGGCGGTGCTAACCAACGGCTCGTTGCTGTGGCAGAAAGAAGTGCGAGCGGAGGTGGCCCTGGCCGATCTGGTGCTGCCCTCGCTGGATGCCGACAGTGATTCCATCTTCCGCTTCATCAACCGGCCCCATCCGGACATCTCCTTCGAGCAAATGGTCGAGGGCTTGATCGCGCTGCGCCGCGAATTCAGCGGGCAGTATTGGTTGGAAGTGTTCCTGCTGGGCGGCTACACCGCGATTGAGGCCAATGTGAAAAGGCTCGCCGCTTTGGCCAAGCGCATCGGGCCGGATCGCGTCCAACTCAATACCGTCGCCCGGCCGCCAACCGAGGACTTCGCCATGGCGGTATCTGCGGAAGCTCTCGAAAAATACGCAAAGTTCTTCCACCCGCCTGCCGAGGTCATCGCCAAACGCCCCTCGCGCCTGGGTCACAAGTCGGACAACATCCCGCCCGGCGCGGTCCTCGCAATGTTGCGCCGCCGCCCCTGCACCGCGGAGCATGTGGCACTGGGCCTCGGTTTGAACCGGCTGGAAGCCATCAAGCAACTCGAAGCCCTCATGGCGAAAAGCCGAATCGAAACCTACCGCCACGAGGGCGAGGTGTTCTACCGCGCCAGCGGCCACTCCAATCCGGCATGAATCTCGATGCTGGCAGCCGGGAACTCGCTCCACAAGCGGTGGATGGCATGCGCCCCCGTGCAATGACCAAAGCCCATGCGGGATGGAACCACAATTCGGCGGCGGGTGCCGCTTGCAAGGCCATTGGCAGCCCCGAGACATGGTCATAGTGGCCGTGGCTGAGCACGATCGCGTCCGCCCGCCCGAGGTCGATGCCGAGTTTGGCGGCGTTGGGTTGCAACGCCATGCCCTGCCCGGTGTCGAAGAGCACGCGGTGCGTGCCGGTGTCGAGCCAATAGGCGAGCCCGTGTTCACCGAGGAGGCCCGCGCCGCGAACCGTGTTTTCGGAAAGAAGGGTGAGTGCGATCATATTTTTCTTGCAGTTATGAGCATACGCCAATAACATGCAAGTCCTTTCGCATGAAAAAAACGAACGACTGTCTTCCTGTCACTGTGCTTTCCGGGTTTTCGGGTTGCGGCCCCCCCCCCTTGTTGCGCATGGTGTATCCGTGCGCGCACGGAATCATCCGGCATTCCCTCGGCCACCCGTGGACCGGTGAGGAGCGCCTCACGCAGGTGGTCTTCATCGGGCGGAACCCGCGGACGGATGAGATTCCATCAGGTCTGGAGGGCTGCAAAGCATGAGTGCATCGACGATGGCGGAACATTTCGACCGCAAGGCGGCGGAGTGGGATGCGAATGATCGGCACCGAGCGCTCACGGCGGATATCGTCAGCGCGGTGGAGCGGGAATGGCCAGTGGATTCGTCTCCCCGGCTGTTGGATTATGGCGCGGGCACCGGACTTTGTTCGCTGGCGCTGGCGCCGCGTTGCTCAAGTGTCGTGGCCATGGATGTTTCAGCCGGAATGTTATCGCGCCTGGAGGAGAAGGCCCGGGCGACAGGAATAGCCCACCTGCAAACCCTCCAACAGGATCTTTGCTCGGAACCACTCGGCGGCCAGCGCTTCGATGTGATCCTCTGCGCGATGACGCTACACCATGTCAAGGATGTCGATATCCTGTTGAGCCGCTTCCATTCCATGCTGGAGCCGGGAGGATTCATCGCCATCGCCGATCTCGAGCAAGAAGACGGCACCTTTCACGACGACCCCGCCGGAGTTCATCACAACGGTTTTGACCGCGACTGTCTGAGTCGGAAAATGATGGCTGTGGGCTTCCCCTTCGTGAGCATGGAAACCGTGCATCGGATCCGGAAAACCCGCGACACCGGAATCATCGAGTATCCGGTTTTTTGTGCTATTGGCAGAATGAGGGACGCTGGCAGTGCGGTGCTCGACGAGTTGAAGTGGAAACTCGTGTGCCGCCCGGACGACATCACGCTCAGCGGTTCCGGCGAGCCGACCTTGTACTCGCGCCTGGGCGAACTCGTCGAACGCATCCGGGCGATGACCGACGTGCCCGTGGCGGTGCTGACCAACGGCTCGTTGCTGTGGCAGAAAGACGGGCGAACGGAACCGTCATGAAGCCCCCGCTGCCGCCCTCTGACCTCGGCAGTCTAAGCAGTGAGGGTGCCAAGCGCGTTGTGGTGCGTTACCGCGACATGACCCGCGTGGAGCCATGCCCCTATGGCCAGGCTTGCCGGATCGTTACGGGGGGCGAGGGGGGCGTCGCGAATGTCCACGTCATCACGGTGTCCCAGGGTGGCTTGCATTTTCACCGGCAGTATGACGAGGTCTATTACGTCCTAGCCGGGACTGGAACCATGATGATCGCCGGGTCCGAATATCCCTTGCGTCCTGGGGCGGTGGTGGTGATTCCGGCCGGGGTGCCCCACGAATTGTGCGCGGCTGCAACCGGTCCGCTGGAATTCGTCATCTTCGGGACGCCACCCATGGCCATCGACGATCCGCGTGCCCGCCCGGAGCGTCCAGAGCGGGAGTTGTCCCCAGATGACACCTAGTGCTCGATGCCGCAATAATACCCCGAAGGCCAGCCCGATCTCGCCAGCCGCGGCGGTCAGAATTCTTGCGGAGGAAAACTCCCACCAAGTCGCTGGTTAAAGTGTTCACGCTCTTGGAGGTGATCTAACTTATGACTGATTATGCTTGGATGTTTCCTGCTGCCGGGCTTGGCAGAGCGAGGCGCAATCCGGCATGAATCTCAATGCAGGCCGCCGGGAACTCGCTCCACAGGCGGTGGATGGCATGCGCCCCCGTGCAATGACCAAAGCCCATGATCCGCGGTGCCAGCGCGCGCAGCGCGGCGACGGTGAACTCCATGCGTGCGGGCGCAGCCGCGGCAAGATGCAGCCCGCCGATGAGGGTATCGACCTGAAGCCTGCCGGTTTGTTGGAAAATGTGCTCCAGCGTGTTGATGGCTCCGGCGTGGGCACAGCCGAAGATGACCGACAGCCGGTCCGGCCCTGGCAGATAGAGCGCCATGTCGTCGGCGATCGGATCGGGAATCTCCAGCGCCGCATCGAGGAAGAACGGGCCGCCGACATCCTCAAAGCCATTGGTGCGGGGGATCCCGCCGCTGACCCAGACTCCCGGCACCACCTCGGCGGGTGCCGTCACGCGATGCACCACGCGCGATTGCCCGAACTCCCCGCGCTCCATGAAATCGGTCGAAATCCGCCGCGCGCCGCCGTCCTGCGCGCGGATGAATTTGCGCGCGGTGGCTGCGGGATGGAACCACAGCTCGGCCGCGGGCGCCGCTTGCAAGGCCACTGGCAGCCCCGAGACATGGTCATAGTGGCCGTGACTGAGCACGATCGCGTCCGCCTGCCCGAGGTCGATGCCGAGTTTGGCGGCGTTGGTTTGCAGCGCCATGCCCTGCCCGGTGTCAAACAACACCCGGTGGCTGCCGGTATCGAGCCAATAGGCCAGGCCGTGCTCGCCCACAAGGCCGGCGCCGCGCACGGTGTTCTCCGCAAGAATTGTCAGTGAAGTCATTTTTTTCTGGCAGTTATGAGCATAAGCCAATAACAAGCAAGCGCTTTCGCATGAATAATCCGAACGACCGTCTTCCGCCTTATGCAAACCTCCATCGAATGCATTCCCTGCTTTGTCAGACAAGCAGCCGAAGCCATCGCCCTGAGTGTGAAGGCCCCGTCACAACGAAGGAAAAGCCTCCGCCGCGTTTTGCATGCGCTGGCAGATGCCGATTGGTCTGACAGTCCGCCGGCACTCGCGCAGGAGTTGCACCGCATCATCCGCCAGGCGACCGGGGCGAGCGACCCGTATCGGGCGGTCAAGGCCCGGATGAACCGGCTCGCCACCGGGTTGTTGCCGCAGTGCCGGGAACTCATTGCGGGCGCGGCGGACCCACGCGAGGCGCTGCTGCGGGTTGCGGTGGTCGGCAACTTGCTGGATTGCGGCGCGAAGAGCCAATTCGACCCGGAAGACCTCCCGCAGGTATTCGCCACTCTGGCGAACAAACCTCTCGTCGGCGAGCCTCACGAGCTTTTCCACGCGGCGGAGCAGGCCGAACGCATCCTGTTCCTAGCTGACAATGCGGGCGAGATTGTCTTTGATCGACTGCTCATTGAGGCCCTGCCGATGGCCAAAGTGACGGTCGCCGTCCGCGGCATGCCGATCCTCAACGATGCCTTGCGCGAGGACGCCACCCTGGCCGGCATCACGGCACTCGTCGCGGTGATTGACAATGGCTCGGATGCGCCTGGCACGGTCCTGGCGGACTGCTCGGCAGAATTCCGCACCCACTTCAAGCGGGCCGACCTGATCATCGCCAAAGGCCAGGGCAATTACGAAACCCTCTCGGAGGTGCGGGCTCCAATCTTCTTCCTCTTCACCGTCAAATGCCCGCTGGTCGCCCAGCAAGTCGGGCAACCCACCGGCACGCTGATCGCGAAAAAATCCGCGCGCTGGGCGGAATATCCGTCGCCTCTCCCCCCAAAAAAGCGCTGACCTGTGCGCTGGTGCAGGGCAATTGGCAGGCAAAGCTGCGATTCCCATAAGATCGGGCAAACGTCGATTTAGCTAAACAAGCAGCCCGATTTTTGCAGGATAAGGCCGTCATGACCTCCACGAGCCTTTGTGCTGCATCGTGGCATGGGGCGCGATGTGATTGATGATTGACGAGTGTTGATTTTTGATTGCTGAAGTGACTTGGAGTCTCTGCATGGGTGCATGCCAGCCGCCACTCTGAGCCCTTGTTTAGCTCATCGATCCCATCAAAAATCCAAATTCAACAATCATCAATCGGCAATCCGAGGCTTTAAGCCGCTTGGATGGCACACTGCCCTAGCCAGCCAAACGCCCTACTGACAACGGCTTGTCTGAACAACAACGATTGACACCGGGGAAATTCTCCCACACACTCCAAACTGATGAATCCAAAACAAGTCACCGCCACGTCCGCCACACCACTCTGCGACAGCCTCAACCAAGTTCTCGCCGATTCATACGCGTTGATGTCGCTCACGCATCTGGCCCACTGGAATGTGGAAGGCCCCGGCTTCTTCGCCCTGCACACGGCCTTCCAGACCCAATATGAGGAGCTCTTTACGGCGATTGATGAAATCGCCGAGCGGATCCGGGCGCTGGAGGCCTATGCCAGCGGCGGCCTCGGTGCGCTGGCTGCCGCCGCGCAAATGGAGGAATTCGTTTCCCCGCTGCCGCAGGAGCAATACGTCCGCGCCCTGCTGGCAGCCAACGAAAAGTTGGTCAGGGATGCGGCATGCGCCCGCGATCTCGCTGGCGAATCCAATGACCCCGAAACCCAGGACCTCATGACGGTGCGCGTTACGCTCCACCAAAAAACCATCTGGATGCTCAAAAGCTTTCTCAAATGATGCAGCCCGGCACTATGCAAAGACCTGCGATCCGCCACTCGTCAGACGCTGGAATCCTTACCTTGTTGGGACGGGCATCGGCGTATTGAGCATGGCGGTTTTCTCGCTGGCGGACAAACCGTTGGGGATCTCCACCGCGCTGTCGCAAGCGTCGGGGGCCTGTGCTGCGGCCTTCATGGGTTGGGAGAAAGTCGGGGCCAATGCCTACTGGACGAAACATGTGCCGCAATGGGACTATGGCATGCTGTTCTTGGTTGGCACCTTTCTCGGCGCGATGGTGGCGGCTTGCCTCGGCACAGGCTTTCGTGTCGAAGTCGTGCCGCGTGTGTGGAAAGAGCGGTTCGGACCTTCGGTTTTGAAGCGGATGGACGGCGCGGTCATCGGCGGAGTGCTCGTCATGTATGGCGCCCGCCTGGCCGGCGGTTGCACCAGCGGACACGGGATCAGCGGCTCGCTCCAGTTGGCCATGACTCTGGACAAACTCCTGGGCATTCCAGTGTGGGCGGTATTTGGGATTCTGGCGCTTGTGGCGATCAGCGTGTGCGCCATGGTGACCAAGTTCGAGAGATCCCGGCGCGAATGATGCGGCGCAACCCGGCGGCAACATGCGGGAGAGCTCATCTGCCCGCCGCCATCCCAGGCTTCAGCGCCCGGCGAGGGGGTCGGGCATGGCCACAAATTTGGCAGACGCCCGCACGGCCAGAACACCGCCTTGATGGACCTCGGCTCGGCAAAGGTAAATCGCGTGGCGTTTGAACTCCACCCAGCCGGTGACGTGAATCGGCTCACCAACATGCACCCTTTGCAGATAGCGGATGGTTAGCTCCGCCGTCACCCCGGTCACCCCCTGCGCGAAAAGTGCGTGGACCATCGAACTGTCCAGCAGCGTCGCAATCACGCCGCCATGCACACGGTCCGCATAGCTCAGAAATGCCGCAGTTGGCTGCCACTCCGCCGCGGCCACTCCGCTGGCGTCACACTCGAAGCAAAGATGCAAGCCGCCGCGATTGCTTGCGCCACAGGCAAAACAAGCGCGGTGCGCGTCTTGCAAGGTGGGCGTCTCAGTGGTGGCAGGCGTGTCCATCGTGATCGTGGTGGCCGCCGCAGCGTGTGTTCTCTTGCGACGCGCGCGGCAGCGTTCCTAACAGGCACGCCGCCGCCAGCCCGTATGGAGTCATGTCGTCGGCGGCCAGAAAAACTTCAATCCCCGCATCCGCCAGCATGATCAGCGCCCGCTCGCCGATGGCCGACGCCACCACTGCATCCACATTGAGTTGCTCAAGCCACCTCGGCAGTGAACCGGGTTGATGCTCCGGGGCCGCCAGCAGTTCCCGACGATTGATGCGGCCGGTGCTGCGATCCCCATCGAAAATCAACAACTCCTTCGCCCCGCCGAAATGTTCGCTGAAACTACCACCCGCCATCGGAATGGCGATTTTCACGGTTCCACTACCCTTGCTCGCGTGCTCGTTGCCGTTCATGTATAATGAGCATACGCCCATAACCGACCGGGTCAACTTTTTTTTGCCTTATTTTGCGGCAGTCGCCGGCAAAATGAAATGGGACGAATCATCGGAAGGTATTGTTCCAGGCACGCCCGTATCCGCCGCCTCGCGGCGGGATCCGTCAACTCCGCATCTCCCTGCCATGCCTCGCATCACCTCCCATCAAACCATGCCAGCCCGCGATTGGATGTTTTCCCATGCCGGTGTCCCCTTCCTGCTGATGATTGCCGCGGCGGCAATCGCCGCGCCGCCCGGCACAGCGCAGCCACCCATTACCAATCTGAGCGAACTGGTGGTAACCGCCGAGCGACAACCCGCCGGCAGCTTGCTGAGCGCGGAAGCACTCGACCTGTCCTCCGCTGCCACGCTCACCGCCACCGATACCGCCGGGCTGCTGCGCCACCTCCCCGGCGTGGCCATCGTGCGCAATGGTCCGCAGACCGGCATCGTCCAATTGCACGGCCTCAGCGGGGATCGCGTGCGCATCGCGGTGGATGGCATGGCGATCACGCCGGCCTGCCCCAACCACATGGACCCACCGTTGCACTATCTGGCACCGGGCAGCGTCGATTCGCTGCGGGTCATGGCCGGCATCAGCCCGGTCAGCGCGGGCGGCGATAGCATCGCTGGCTCGGTCAGCGTCGAATCGCCCGCGTCACGCTTCGCGGATGGTGCCGACTGGTTCACCTCGGCACGTCTCGCCACCGCCTACCGCGGCAGCAATGACAGCTTCGGCATGGAGGCGGGATCCAGCATCGCCAACGCAACTGCCAGTGCCTCCTATCAGGGTGCGTGGACGAGCGCCGACGACCTCAGGTTTCCCGGTGGACGGGTGAGTGACACCGGCTACCATACCCAAAGCCACCGCATAATGCTCGGCCACAAAGTTGGCCAGGGCGTGCTGGCGATCGATGCGGGTTTGCTGCGGACCGGCGACTCGGGTACGCCCGCCCTGCCCATGGACATGATCGAGGACGACGGCTGCAACCTCGGCGCCAGATTCAACAGCTCCTGCGACTTTGGCACCTGGAGCGCGCGAGTTTACTACCACCACATCGACCACCTGATGGACAACTTCAGCATGCGCCCCCTGGTGGCAGGTGCCATGCCGATGTTCTCTCCTGCCACCAGTGACGACATCGGCGGCAACCTCAATCTCAGCGTCGAGCGCCATGACCACACCCTCCGCATCGGCAGCGACTTCCACACCAACCGGTTCGACGCCCGGCAACAAAACGCCAGCACCGGCATGCTCCAGGATACGCTCCATGAGGTCACCCGCAGCCGGTTAGGTGCCTATCTGGAAGTGGAAAGCCGGTGGACCAACCGCTGGAGCACCCAGGCCGGCCTGCGCAGCGACATCGTGCTGAGCCGTGCCGCGGCCTTGGACCACTGACTCCCCGCCAGCGCTGCCGACGCCGCGGCATTCAATGCCAGTGACCGCGGGTTCACCGATGTGAACTTCGATGCCTTTGCCGCGATCCGTTGCACCGCCAGCGCGCACAGCACGTATGAAGTGGCCGTCGCCCGCAAGAACCGTTCTCCCAACGGGGTCGAACGCTACCTCTGGACGCCGCTCTCCGCCAGCGCCGGCGAGGCCGATGGCCGCACCTATCTCGGCAAGCTCGACCTCGATCCGGAAACCTCCCACCAAATCGCCTGCACCGGCGCTTGGCATGACGCCAAGCGGCAATTCAAGCTCACGGCGTTTTACAACCGCATCAGTGACTACATTCAAGGCTCGCCCATCGCCCGCGTGGTTGCCGCAAAACCGGTGCTGCAATACCAAAACTTCGATCCCGTCGATCTATTCGGCCTCGACGCGCAGGCCGCCTGGCAGATCGACAAGCACTTTCGCATGCGCGGCAGCCTCAGTTACGTCCGCGGCAAAAACCATGACAGCGACGACAATCTCTACCGCATCGCCCCCTTGCGTGGCACGCTTGGACTCGACTACCTCGCCGGCGCCTGGGAAAGCAGCGTCGAACTCGATCTGGCGGATGCCCAAAACGACGTCGCCGCTTACAACCACGAGGCACGATCCGCAGGCTACGCCCTCGTTCACTTGCGCGCCGGCTACACTTTCTCTAACCACATCAAGGTGCGCGCCGGCATCGAGAACCTGTGCAACCAATCCTACAGCGACCATCTGGGTGGAATCAACCGCGTGGCTCGCAGCGCGGTCCCTGTCGGCACCCGCATCCCCGGTGCCGGACGCTTCTTCTACCTCGCCTGCTCGCGCGACTTCTAACATGAATCGGCCTGGCCATCCGGGACGCTCGTTGCTGGCCATCCGGGCAAGCTCGTTGCTACCCATCGCATGCAGCGGGCAATCATGCATGGAGGCTGTGGCGACTCATCAAGCTGAGCGAGGGCAGCCCGGCCAGAGCTCTTTCACTGCGCCTGCGGCAGCGCAGCGAGCGGGAAATGCAGCGTGCCGCCCTGCTGCGCTGCCATCCGTTTGGTGCTGCCGTCCGGCAAGTGCACGACGATTGCCTTGCAGTTGGCGGCGAGCGGTTGCACTTCAAGCGTCGCGGAGTGGCCGTCCGTGGCGGCCTGCACGGTGAGGTTGAGCGGCCCGAACGGAGTCGCCACGCCGTTGAGGCGCGTGAGCATGCCTGGGCCGGCCCACGCGCGCGGGTAACCTTCCAACAGGTGCATCTCGTCGCCGCGCTCGAGGGCGAGCAGATGCACGGTGAGGCGGATGAATTCGGCGCTGGCCCAGTTGTGCGGCATGTCGCCGACTTTCTTGAAGGATGCACCCGTGAGCGCCTGTTCTTCACGCCAGACCAGGACCGGCGCGGCGTGGTTGGCGAAGGCGTAGAGGGCGTCCGCCGCCTTGCGGCCCTCGCCTTGCCAGAGCCAGGCGTGAGCGTAGAATGAGGCGAAATAATTCCAAATGCCCGAGGCGTCCCACCCGGTGCCAAAGACCATGCCCTCGCGCTCGGTGGCGGCTAGCATCGCCAGGTTGCCGGCCACCAGCGGATCGTCCTTGGCAAAAAGTTGCCCGGGATAGACTGCGTGACAAAATGCCCACTGCGCCCGCTGTGGCAACTGGTGCGTCCCGGCCTCGCCCATCAAGATGGGCAGGTACGCGTTGCCATGCGGGTCTTTGCCCATGTCGCGCTTGGCCGCATGGCGGAAAGCACTCATGAAATCATCGTATTCGTGCTGCCAGACCTCAGCCTGCTGCGCCTTCCCCAGCCAGCGCGCGCCCTCAATGAATGAGCGCAGCCCCACCAGGCTCCAGTAGGGATTGGTGTATTCGGCATGCACACCACCGATGCCACCGTCGGGAAAGCCGGGCGGCACCAAGCCGTCATCGAGCGGCGTGGCATTCTCGAGCGTGCGCTGGCGCAGCCCCTTGATGGCTCCGGCGATGCGCGCGAGTTTTGGCCAGATGGACTCCAGCCAAGCCTTGTCCTGCGTGAGTTGGGCATGGCGGACGCAGGTCCACAGCACGATGCCGTTTTCCTTGGGGAAATTCTCCATCACTTCGATGCGGCCATCCGGCTTCTGAAAAGTCAGTTCGTAGGCCACCCCATTGCGGGCGTCCTGCCCCGCGCCCACCATCGCCGCCGCCTCTAACAGGAATGCGCCGTCCACGATCCACAGACCGCGATAACAGGTCGGGCCGACTTGGAACGCCGGCAGTCCAGCCTTGATCTCGCGGGCCTGCCAGATGTTGCGGATGGAGGAATCCACCAGCGCCTGAATGCCCGCATCGGGCACTTGCACGCGGCCAAACGGCAGCGCGGCGTTCTCCCAATATGCCACCGCGCGGTCGCGACTCACCAGCGCCTGCGCGAGGGTGGCAGGCTCTAACGAAATCGTGGGGCCGGCGCTATAGAGCACGAAGAACGCCGCGCTCTTGCCTGCCGGAACGCTCAACGCCTCAAGCTGGATCGCGCGGCGCGTCTGCTTCTGCTCCGCTAGGCCGGTCATTTTCAGCGACGAGGTGATGGTCTCGTGACCACCGACCGTCACCTCCCGCGCTTCCTCTCGGAACGCAAAAGCCAGCTCGGTGTCCACGATCAAGCGGGGTTGCAGGATGCGTGCGACGGTGCCGTGGTTCGTCACGCGGACGAGGAGCAAGTCGTTCCGCGCCGGGCCACTGGGCTTGCTCGCATGCTGCGCTGCCGGGGCGGCGGCAGGGGGCTGCCGCAGGTCCGTCACGGCGAAGGCTTCTTCCTCAATCTGCAGCCCGTCGGCCGCCCGCAGCGTCCGCACAATGGGCACGCGGGGCGAAACAAGCTCCTGCTTCCGCCACACCGCAGCACCTATGACCTCCACGCCGATGCGCGTGGCGAACTCACGTCCGCCCCGATTGTAGTGATAGAGGAGTTCTCCACTGCGATCCACCAGCGACTTGTTTGGGTCATCCGGCAGGCAGATGGCCGTTTGCCATTGCTGCGGCGAGTAGCGGAAATCAACCACGTCCGGTGCCGCGTCCGCCGTGGCAAGCCCCAGCGCTTGAGGGCCTGCGGCGGCCAGAATTCCAAGCATGGCCCAATGTGGGCATCTCGTCTTGAGCATAGGTTGTTTGATTTGCCATGGATCTAACTTCTGAAAACCGCGGCCAGGGCGATGCAGGGCACGCAGCCCAGCAAAGTCGTTTGCAGCAGGATGGAGGCACGGTTCATGGGCGTGAGTTTTCGGGTTGGAGGGTGATTGGCTTGGGGGGTACGGGGCCGGCTTGGAGTTTCTTGCGGGAAGTCATGCCCCAGGTGTCAGATGATTTTCAGATCGGGCGTGCATGCGTTTCCGCCGCGGTTATGAGCACACGCCAGCAATTAACAAGCACTTTTTCCTCAAAAGCTCGCTCCCGCCGCCGCCTGCCTGCGCGCGATGGCCCGATTCCAGTCATCGCTTGACACCGGTCGTGAATGGGCTACGGTCGCGGCCAGCCGGCAGGCACCCCGCGCCGGCGCGCTTGCTCCCTCCGATGTCTCAGCCCCGCCCTATCAAACCCTTCTGGACACTCACGGCGCTTGTCGTGTTGGTGCAGTTGCTGATGGTGCAGGCGATGGCGGCCAGCGGCGCGCTGCACAAGCGCTGCCACGACCACGCCGACGAGGGCGACCACCAGTGTGCGGTGACCATGCTGCTCAATGGCGGTTATGACACCGTGGCACCGCGGGTGGTGCCCATCGGCCGCCAGGATGCCGCACCACCGCCCGCAGCGGTGGCCGCGCCGCGCCCGGTTGATGCCGCGCCACCCCACCTGCGCGGTGGGGTGTTGGCGCACGCACCGCCAAGGGGACCGTAAGGTACGGTTGCATCCTCTTGAATGTGTCTTAAGCGGCTAGACGGCGCCTTGGCGGCGCGTGTCGTCGGCCCGCAATCCATTTTGGCGCCGCCCGCCTCATCTAACATCTATCCATGAAATCAATTTCTTCAATCGTACCCACCCATCCAATCGCCCGCGCCGCCGTCCAGGCCCTCAGCCTGCTGGCCGCCACCACGCCCTTCGCCTTGGCTGAGGATACCGCCGATCCGGCTCGAGCCGAGATCGCCGAGCTCCGCCAACAAGTCCAGGACCTAACCAAACTAGTCAGGGATCTCCAGCAGCAAGTCACTGCCCGGCCTGCCGCCGTCCCCGCCGCGCCAACCGCACCGGCGGCCGCTTCGACGGTTGCCATCACCGCAGCGCCGCCACCTCAGGAGCCGGATCTAACACCAGAGCCGCCTGCCGATCCGTTGCCCGCGCCGAAGCGCGCCGATTTGAGCATTTTCAACCCGGAAATCTCGGTGGCCATCGACGCCATCGGCTCGTACTCGAAGAGCGCCGACAAATGTAAGCGACTCGCGTTTTGAGAAAAATGGACAGTGATTTGAGAAAACCGTCACTCGCGGCAGGCGGCCAAGAGGTCGGCGCTGGCGCTCCATGCCGCCACCGGGGAGAAGAGTTCACGTGTCGCTCGCTGGCTGGTGGTGGCACGGGCGCGGGCAACGCGACGACCGAGAACGCCGCGCCGTCAGGGAGGAGGGAGACTTGGGGTTTAGACCATGGAAAGGCCCGCTTGGCGGGCCACCTCGCCCATTGCCGCTAGGAACGTGCCCGCAAAGACAGGGTCTGCCGCGCAAAGCGCGAAGCAATCGGGGATTATGTGGGTGGTGCGGTCAGCAAACACAAGCGTCGCCGTGACGAGGAGCGCTGGGTCAGGGGCCGCGACTACTATGGCTGTTAAGGACGCGGCCTTATTGGCTTGCCTCTTGCATTCATCGGTCAGCGCGAGCAAGACGGCGCTGAGGGCAGGGTCGGTTGCCCGCTGGCTTGCGAGGTCTGGTATGTTCACCTTGGCTCCTCCTGTGGACAGGAGTTGCGCTCCGTTATAGGGCAGCAGGTCGCCATCAATAAGCCCCCGTGGCCGCTCAGCGGTAGGCAGGATTACGGCCAGCTTGGTGACCCACATGCCGACGAATGGGGCTGGGGTGGTCGGGGAAGGGTTGGCAATCATTTCGGTTTTGTTGTGTGGTTAGTAAGCGTTGAGGAACCCGAGCCCGGTTGCCGGGTTATAGGGAATGGGGTTGGCTATCCCAGAGGCTATATCCCAATAACCCCCGTGAATATCCGTTGAGAAAGACATCCATCCGTAAGCATCAGTGCCCGTGCATTTGAAGATGCCCCCAAACATGCTAAAGGTGTACATCATCACCGCCGCAAAGGTGAACCTCGAATTATTCCAGATGACGGCGCTGACCCAGTATGAATCCGCGCGCAGGGTAATATCGCTGCTATTTATGGTGCAGTTGCTCATATAAGTCGCCTGCTCAAACGTCCCCCCGTTGACCGTGATATAGGAAAGGTTTACGCCTAGCTTGGCCTTGCCGGAAATCGTGAAGCCCGTGCCGAGCTGCGTTATATAGGTCCCCTCGGGCGGGTACATGTCATAATAGTCCCCGGTGACCACAACGGTTTCGGAGGGAGCCCCGGTGGCAAGCTCAAGGTCGCTGTTTTTGTAGATGTTGTCAGCCACCCATGGGATCGAAGGAGCAGGGTCGGTAGCCGCAGCATTAAGAAACCAGTTGTTTAGGTTGTACCATTTCGAGTCAGTGCTAGGCTTGAAATGGAGCGTGGGTGCTGGCGGATTAATAGCGTCGGAGAGGGAGCGCAGGAACCATTGGCCCCCGGCCACGCCCACCAGCTCCGCTATATAAACGCCTCCCTCCAGCTTCTTGGGGAGGGTGATGCCGGGCGCGATATAGGCATCAAAGTTTAGGTTTGGACAATTCCCGTAAGGATTGTCGATGTAGAGGAAGAGCCGCGCGCCCTCGACGGAATTATCCACCCCTATGGTGTGGTTCGGGGAGGCGTTTAGGACCAAGGATAAACTTTGGTTCGGCCCGTCAACAAAATCCAGCTCAATGGCTGAGGCTGAGAATGGCCCCGCCGGGATCGGAGCGCCCAAGCCCAGCGCCCCCAACGCGCCATTCCTGTCTGCCTCAAGCCTATCGTTCAGCGCGGAGGGCGGGTCCGGCACGCCATCGGTGACGCTGACCAGGCCGGTGCCGGCCGGGGCCGGGCCAGCCGGGCCGGGAGCCCCGGCGAGGCTGGCCAACCACGCGGCGCGCGAGCCGGTGAAGCCCTCGGCCAGAGCGAGCTGATAGGCGTCGCGCACCGGGGTGGAGTTCACCGTTACCGGAGCGGGCGGTGCGGTGGTGATGTTGACGGTGGTGGCCATGGGGAATTCAGATGGTTTCCAACACCTCGATCTCGTCGGCGAGGTAGGTTTTGGGGCGGCCGGTGGTGGAGGTGTCGAGGCAGCGCAGCCGCCAGGTCCATTTGCCGAAGGTGAGGCCGGCGACGAGTTGCGGCGGGACCGAGATTTCCCAGGTGGCGGCGGAGACGATGGTGATTTGGCCTGGGGTGGCGCTGCTGAGTTCGACGACTGTGGACGGCACGGCGCCGGGCTTTTTGAAGCGCATCTTCGCGCTGGCCAGCGGTACTGGCGGGGCGGCACCGTTGATGGTGATGGTGAGGGATGGGATGCCGTCCCATTCGTCTCCTTCGGTGAATTTTTCGAGTGCGAGTTTGGCGGGGATCATGGGGGTGTCAGCCGGGTTCGTAGTTATCTTCCTGGGGGATGCGGAGCCGGTCCACCAGCGAGGAGAAATTCATGCGCGGGCTCGGGCCGATGGTCACCGTGGCGGCGAGGGTTTGGAGGTCGATGGAGGTTTCGGCCACCGGGACTTTCATCGAGTGCCACTCCGCGGGCACCTCGTCGCCTCGCACGCTGACAAAATCCCCCGGCAGCGGCACGCTCGGCGCGCTGGGAGAGAGGGAGATTTCCCCCTTGTAGGGAGTCCAGTTTTGGCGGGCGAAGTAGTTGGCCGCCAGGTCCGGCGGGGCTTCCACGAATTCCGCGCGTTCGATGAACGCGCTGGAGCCGGCGGCGGCCGCCGCCTTGCCGGCCGCCGCCACCGCGCTGGGGGCCATGTTGATGGCGTCCACCGCGAGGTTGCAGCCGTAGCGCTGGATCTTGCGCCATTTCGAGTCCGCGTCCGCCTGGCTTACGGCTTGGCCCGAGATCCACCCGGTGAGGTAGCCGGCATAGCCTGGGCTGGCGGAGGCTTGGAGCGCGGCCATCCCGACGTTGGAATCCAGCGTGCCGCGGGACGCATAAAAATCCCCGCGGATGTATCGGGTTTCCTTGGTGGCGCCGGCCGCCGCCAGTTCGCCGGCGGTGAAGGCGTCGGCTTCGATGGGGTACCAGCCGGTGGCCGGCGCGCCTCCGGAGGTATAGAGCCCCAGCGCTATGATGGCCATCGAGTCCGTATATTCCCATGGCGGCCCGTTCCAGTTGCAGCCGGTGTAGAGAGTGGCGTAGAAGCCCCCCGAGGGCGACATGGAGAACCCCGGTTGTGCCGCCACCGCCGCCGTCAGGTTGGCGTCGCGGGTCACCAGGGAGGACCAGGTCAGCGGGATCTGGGCGGAGGCGGCCGCCGCATCGATGCTGGCGCCTACAGCGTCCACGCTGGCCTGTGCCATGGCCACGGCTTTTTGGGCGGTGGTGAGGGCCTCGCTCACCAGCATGTCGCTGCGTTCCTGGCCGGAGAGGTAGAGCGAGAGTTGGCGGTTGGCTTCCGCGGTGTCGTCGCCGGCGCTTTGGACCAGGAAGAGCACCACGTCGTCGCCATCGCGGCGGGCGTAGGCGAAGGAGACGGCCAGCGCGCGGGCTTCCGGGTAGGGGGTGAGCGAAACCCCGGTGGCGCGGTGGCCATCGCTTTCCAGGTCGATGACGGTTTCGGGCGCCTCGCCGCGGGTGAGGAAGCAGAGCGTCTGCACGGTGCCTGCATAGCTCATGCGGGACACGCAGGACGGGTCCCATTTGAGCGCGTCTTCCAGCGCGCCGGCGATGGAGTTGGCGCGGAACGCCATTTTGGGCACCGGGTAGAAGCCGGGCATGCTGGCCGGCGCGGCGATGGGCAGCCCGGCGCTGATGCCGCGGCCCAGGATATCGAGCAGCAGCGCGCCGAGGTCGCGGGCGGGGTAGAGCACGAAGGCGCGGGCGGCATCGAGCAGCGGGGTTTCCAGCAGGCCCTTGTAGGCGTTGGAAACCGTGAAGCTGTACGTGCGCTCGGCGTAGGAAAACGCGCGCTTGCAGATGCCGGCAAACAGCAGCACCCCGGCGGCGTCTTTGAGGCTGAGCCACTGCTCGTCGTCCGGGATCACCCGGCCTGGCTTGGCGCGCTGGGTGAAGCGCAGCTCATCGGCGTCGAGCGAGCGCAGGGTGAGGCTGGCATCCAGCACCCCGAGCGCCTCCAGGGAATAGCCCTCCGGCCCCAGCGTGCGCCCGGCCTGCCCGTGCAAATAGAATGGCGGCGCGTAGATCATCTCAGGCGGCTGAAAAGCTGGTTGATTTGGGTTTCTTGCGCGCGCGCCTTGTCGGCGAGCGCGCGCACCATGGCGGAGACCGTCGCCAGCGCCGCGACGAATGCGTTGCCTTGCTCCTCGAGGCCGCCGCGCACCTCGTTCACTGCCCCGGTCACTTTTGCGGTGTCGGCAGGTTGCGGCGTGAGCGTCTTGATCGTGGCCACTGCGGCGGCCCGTTCGTTGCCCAGCGCCTGAGACACCTCGCCGGTGGATGAGCTGATGGTGGCAAACTCGCTGACGACGGTCTGATAGAGCTCGTTCCGAGCCTTGTTTGCCGCCTTGCTGGTTCCCTTGGAATCATCCTGGAGCCCTTGGAGCCGGGTCTCCACATCTTCTAACATATCGCGCCCATGGGCGACGAAGAGCTGCTTTTGATCTGCCACCGCCTGGTTGGCTTTCGCGTAGGTTTCCTGCGCGGCATCATAGGCAGTGGAGAGTTCCTTGAATTGTTTCGGATCGACTTTGTCGAGACCGTCGCGCCCGGCGGCCCAATATTTCACCATGGCCGAGTCCAGTTCCGTGCGGGCGATCTCCGCGTCTTGCTGGGTTTCGCTCAGCTTGTCTCTCAATCCCGCGAGTCCCACCCGCAACTCGGTGGCCAGGGCGTTGGCCTGGGCCAGTTCCACATCGCCTCCCGTTTGCCTGGCGATATCCACCTGGCGGTTGGCCCGCCGGATTTCGATGCTGTTGAGTTCGTTGCGCAAGGCCGCCATGCGCTGCATCGTCGCCTCCTGTTGCTTGAGCGCGTCGAGCTCGCGGTTGTAAGTGGCGGTCAGTCCGGATTGATTGTCGGTGCCCAACTCGCGCCGGCGGTCGTTGAGCTTCTTCAAGGACTCCGCCGCTCTGGCGTACGATTCCTCCAACTCATTGGCGCCGGAAGCCCAGCCCTCCGGGTCTTTAGCAATTTTCCAAACTTTTTCCAGAGCTGTGCCCACCGTGTCGATCACGGTTTTTACGGGCCCCATGGTTTCGCGCAGAGCCTCTAGTTGAATTTCGAGTTCAGGGCCGAGTGCTTGCCCTGTTTCCGCAGCCGATTTCCTGATCTTGTCGAAGCGATCGAGGGTTCCATCCAAGGCCTTATAGCTGGCGACCGCTGCCGCACCGATAGCCATAAATGAGCCGGCCACGCTCAGCGCATCCGTGCTCAGGACCGAGCTGATCATGCGGAACTCCTTGCCATATCCAGTCGCATCCGCGGCCGTTCCCAAACCGCTCCCGGCCACGCCTGAAACGTCGGTGCCTAAAATTCCGCCACCGGTTTCTTTGGCGGCTTTCCGGCGCTTCGCCTCGATGACATCCAGATCGCGCTGCGCGCTCTTGGCCTCATCGCTCATCCGCTGCAAACTGCTGGTCACCTCATCGACGGCATGGACGGCATCGGGCGTAGAGTTCGGAATCTTCTCAATGGCCTTCGGGATCTCGCCGATAGTATCCACGGCGGCGGGCACCGAGGCGGGGATTTGCTCCAGCGCCGCGGGGATCTTGGCGATCTCCTGTGCGGCGGCGTCCGCGCCGGTGGTCGAAAGGCCGATTTGGATGTCAGGTCCGTCGGGCATGGGGGATGGGTCAGGCGAGTTTGGTTAGTTTCAGATAGGAACCGGCCAGCGCGGTCACGTCGTTGGTGTCGTCGCTTTTGAGGGCGAAGGCGAGCTCGGCGGTGCTGGAGGCGATGAACACGCCTTTGAGCATGAGCGCCCAGGTGCCGGCCACCGGCGAGGTGGTGGGCGAGTAGGAGCCGCCGGGAGCGGTGATGCCCAGGGCGGTTTGCGGATCGAGCAGATAGAGCGTGCCCGCGCCGCCGGTGTTGGTGATTTGGGCGGCGCCGGCGGTGGCGGCGCTGGTGAGGATGAGCAGCAACTCCACCGCATAGATGGCCGCGGCTTCCGGGGTGAAGGACAGCTCCGGCAGGGCCACCGGCGTGGTGTCGGTGGCGGGCACGGCGGCGGTGAGCCGCTGCCAGGTGGCGGGCTTGAGCGCCACCCCGGCGAGAGTGAGGGCCGGCACGGCGATGCCCGTGGCGGTGAGGGTGAGCGCGGTGGCCGTGCCGTCGCCGAGGCGCACCACCACGCCGGCGGCGAGGGTGCCGGTGCCGATGTGGAGCAATTGGTTTTTGGTGTTGGCCGGGCTCACGCCCGCGCCTGTGAGTGAGTTGGATGCCATGGTCGTTTAATTGCGAAGTGGTTGCTTGCTTGTCTAACTGAAAGTTGCGGTGCCCTGCTTACAAGGCATCCCAGTCCCCGGTGAGCGCGTCCCAATCCTGGAGCAGGAACAACCAGGGGATGGCGGCATACAAAGGGATGGCGGCCGCCGGGACCATCCGGCCGCCGTTGGCTTGATAGGCGGTGACGGTTTCAAAGCCGGCGGATTCCGCCAGCGGCAGCGGCGAGCTGGAGGCCACCACCGCGTCCTGGATATCCCAGCTTTCCCCGCCGGACACCGTTACGCGCAGGGTACCGGTTTGGCCGCTGGGCAGGGAGGCCGCATGCCGCAGGCAGTAGCTGTGCAGCGCCGCGTGGCTGGCGTGGGCGCGCACCATCGTCCAGCTCACGGCGGTTTCCGCGCCGCCCTGCGCCTGGTTCTCGCTCCATTCCGCCCCGATGGGCGCGTAGCGCTTTTCCCCTTGCTTGACGGTGAGCACCGGCGCGGCCGCCACGATCACGCCGTAGTCCAGCAGCCGCAACGCGGTGCCGCCGGCCGGAATGAAATCGATTTGATGGAGGCTCTCTTCGTTCACCTTGAAAGTAAAATGGACTTGGTTGTTTCGGCTGCTGGATTCCCTGATTACACGGATTACATGGAAAGGCTCATGATGGCTGGGTTACGCTTGCACGGCTGCCGGCGCGGTGGGAGCGGCTGGCAGCCCGCCGGCTTGGATGGCCGCCGGTCCGGCTGGTGCGGCGATGCTGCCGCTGCCCGCCGCGTTGGTGGGTGCGGATGGCGCGACGGGCAGTGCGCCGGACAGCGCGGTGGGGCCGAAGCTGATGTCGGTGTTAGCGGGGGAGCAGATCACGCCGCTGCCGTTCTCCCCCACCGGGTAGCCGACGCGCACCAGCGCCATGGCGGGATCCGACGTTTCGATGAGCTGTTTGATTTCGACGGCGTTGAGATAGAACTCCCCGAAATTGCGCCGCAGGTGGATGAGGATCGCGCCGCCGGTCACAGTCACCTCATTGACCGAGACATTATCCATGGTAAACTGGATGGTGGGAGGCGCGGCCCCGGCAGTCACCTGCTCGAAACGCAGATTATTGTTGGTGCCTGCGAAACCCGTGGTGAGGAAGTTGGGACCCGCCCATGCGGGCAGGCAGGGCGCGGTCGTGTACGGCAAGGCCACGCCGCCGCCGCCAGCCGTGTTAGTGGGCGCGGCGGGCGCGGCCACGCTGCCGCTGCCCGCCGAGTTGGCTGGCGCGGCGGGCGCGGCCACGCTGCCGCCGCCCGCCGTGTTGACGGGGGCGGCGGGGGCGGCTGGCAGGCCGGTGGCCAGGACGGGATCGGGTGCGGTGGGCATACGGGGAGGCTTGGGCGGCGGTTAGGGGTTAGGCCTGCACCGGCCAGTTCACCGAGTTGCCGGCCACGGCCACTCCAGCCACGGCCTTGATCATGGTGAAGCGCAAGGACGGGGTGATGATCTTCTCATCGAAGACATTGTCGCCCTCGAGCCGGATCTCGCACCACCAATCGTGCAGGAAGCGGTCGAAGCCGCCGAGCACCCGGCCTTGCAGCCGCAGCCAGCCTTCGATTTTGCGGTCGAGTGCCAGGCCGGGGGTTTGGGCGGTGCCCTCGGCGATCTTGGCGGTCACGCCCATTTGCAGGCGCCACACCAATTCATTCATCTCGCGCGTCTTGAGCGTCACGAAGTCCTGGGTGACGAACGAGCGGTTCACCAGTTCGCGGCCGCCCGAGGGCAGCGGCTTGAGGTACGGGCTGTCGAGCTTGGCGTTGCCGTATTTGAAATCCAGCACCGTGCCCAGAGACCCGTCGGTCCATGGCGTGAGGGGCGAGCTGGATGGCTTGGAGGTGGCGGAGGCGGAGGACACTCCGCTTTCGATGAAATAGGCGAAGCCGCCTACGAAGATTTCCTGGAGGGTTGGTGCTGCCATGATGTTTGGTTTCTAGTTGTTGGTTTGGTTAGATCCGGTGGTGGTGTTGGTGTTGGCCGGGAGGCCTTTGGTCAGATCCCCACGAAGCGCAGGGAGCCGGGTTGGATGGTGTTGATTGCATCCGCCTGCGCCTGGCTCAGTGCCAGGCGGTGGGTGCGGTAGCAGATGAGGTGATCGATCTCCACTTCGTGGCATGTCACCTCGTAAATGGCGGTGGCGCCATCGGCAGGGGTTGGAGTGGAGTCTGCGGGCGGGGGGCTGGCGATGGTGCTTGCGGTGGTGTTCGGTTTCATAATGAGACGGGGATGACGACTTCGCAGTCGTAGATGAGATAGGACTTGTCGGGCACCATGTCGCCGGAAAGCACCTGCGCCTCGCCGTGGGCATGGCCGCCCAGCGGCAGCCAATGCCAGAGGCGCGCGACGATGCTTTCGATCACGTTGTCGGCCGGGCGGGAGGTGCCGTCGATGACTTGCCGGCTATACACCGTGATGGTGTAGCGGTGGGCCAGGCGCGGGCGGGAGGAGTTGGCATCGGGCACTTGGAAGCCCTGCCACAGGATCACGATGGCGGTGCCGGTGGCCTTGGCGATCGCCGCCTGGATGAGGGAGATCACGGGGGTCTGGCGGTCGATGATCACCTCGATGCTGGTGAGATCCACCGTGGTGGCCATCTCGGAGATGGCCGGGGCGGTGAGGATGCGGTTGCGGATGAGATCCGCCATGTCGAGTGCTTTGCTCATGATGATGATGATGGATAGGCCGATGGCATGCCCGAGGAAGTGCCGCCCTGCGGGCCGCCTGCGGTGAGGCGGGTGAGGTATTCGATGGCGCCGACTCTGGCTGCCAAAGCGTACGTTTCGTCGGATGGCAGTAGGTTGCGGTCTTGTTTTTGGGTGACTTCGCGCTTGAGCCAGTAGCCCACCTCGCCCTGGTAGGGGCCGGCGGCGAATACCTGGGCGAGGAAAATGCGCCAGCTCTTGATGACGGCGAAGCGGAACGTGCCCGCGGGGAAATCGCGCACGCTCTTGCCGTAGGTGGTGGCATGGGCCGGGATCTTCAGATACGTCCGGCCGCTGCCGGGGCGGATGACCACGGTGGCGAAGGCGCGGCCCAGGCCGGTGCGGCGCGGGATGGTCACGCGCGCTTGGCTCTCATCACTCTGCGCCTCCACGCTGGCGGCGGCCTTGTCGTGGTGACCGCTGGGCGTCGCTCCCAGCCTGGCGGCTGTGCTGTGGCGGTTGAGCTTTATGAGATGTTCCTGAGTCTTTTCCATGGCTCTAACGGCCATGCGGGCGTGCATCGGCCCGCGCCGTGCCAGGGCGTTGCGCAGGTCCTGCAGGGCCATGTCCACCTCGCTTGCGCCGGCCAGGGTGATAGAGATGGTCAGCGCGTTCATCGCGTGGGCGCTCCTTTCTGATAGGCGGCGTCGGCGCGGGCCAAGTCAGCGCGCGAGGATGTGTCCAATTCCATGCGCGCTCTTTCCAACAGAGTATAAGTGCCTGGCTTGCCCGGAATCTCGGTAGCTTGGGATAGTTTTTGAAACCGCGCGATGATGGCCGGATCCACGCCGTTGAGGGATACTTGCGGGGTGGGCAGCGGTTGCGGGCCGGTGAGGGTGGCAGGCTCGCTGGCCAGCCACTGTGCCGGCGTCTCGCCATCCGGGCCGGTGATGCCCAGCGCGGCGACTTCCTCGGCCGCCACCTCGCGCCAGCCCATCTGGGAATTGAAGTACCACGGCGGATGATCCACCCCCAGCGCGTCGGGGAAGTTTTCGTAAGCACCGAGTTCGCCCCATACCGGGTCGCCTTTCAGCGCGATGAACCCGCTGCGTTGCCCGATGTGGCGCCAGCCCATCGGATCGAAGCCGGCCGGCCGGGGCCGGCCGCCGGCGATGGTCCAGCGGCTCGGCCAGGTGCGGGCCTCTTCCACGCTGCCGATGCGCACCAATTCCCAGGCCGGAAACTCGCTGAGGCGGTCCGGGGTGCTGCCGCGCAGCTTCGAGCCCGCGCCCTGCATCAGGTCGCGCTGGGTGCGCACGATCAAATCGCGGCGGCGGTAGCTTTTGAAGTCTTGCAGGCTGCCCTCGATGGCCGGTTCGAGTTCCTCACCGGGGAAGCCGCCTTGTTCCGCCTCGTAGTCCAGTTCATCGAGGATTTCCCACAGCGCGGTGCGCACCTGGCCATCGCTCAGTTTCCCGGCCGCCAGCGCGTCGATCAAGTCCTTGAGCTCGGAGACATAAATCGCGTTGATCCCGCGCGCGGTGAACACGCTGCGGGCCAGCACCTCCGCACCCAGCTCGCGCAGTTGCGCGGTGCCCATGGCGGTGGGCAGCAGCCCCCGCTTTTGGGCGGCGGCCAGCGCGTCGGTGATGGAGGTGAGGGCGGGCACGGAAGAAGAAAAGTTGAAAGCTGAAAGCTGAAAGTTGAAATGATAGAAGACAGCGGATTACACGGATTGCGATTTTGATGTATGGGAAAACGCTTGCGTCTTACTCATGACCCATGACCCATGACTCATGACTCATAGGCCGGCGAGGGATTGGCGGGTGTTTTGGCGGTCGTGAGTGGAGACGGTCTCGATGGTTTGGCTGGGGCCTGAGGTATCGATAGCGCCGGTGGGCTGCTCGATGGACACCTTGCCTTCGGCTACCCGCTCGAAGAAGCGCAGGGCTTCGCGGGCATCGTCGGAGCGGTCTTTGGAAAGCTCGATATCGAGGCGGGTGAGCAGATCCTTGCGGATGAGATGGAGCGCCGGGCGCAGGCAGCGCTCGGGCAGCGTGACGCCATCCGCGAGATGATTGGATGGGTTATCGGCGATGTAGCCACGGGCATGCTGCACCACCTGGCCGATGATATCTGCCAGCACAACCTGCCCGACCCCGATGGCCGCCGATTGATAGGATGCAGTCTCCAAGGCGTTGAGCACGCCGAGCACATCACCTTCTGTTAGTTCGCGCCACATAAAGAGGAAAGCAGTAAATTTAAAGCATGAAATTCTAAACGCAGAGAAGAGCAAGAAGTGCCAGGGCGATGCGTTGTCTCGGTATTCGTCTTCATTTTCGTTTAAATTTAGGATTTAGAATTTAGAATTTCTGATTCAGCTCCCCGGTGATGCGGCGGATGGGAAAAAACCCAAACCCACCCGCCGCACGGACCGGAGTCCTGAATCGCTTAGCTGATGGTCAGCTTGCGCAGGCCGAGGGTGCTGGTGAGCTTGGTGAGCTCATAGTGACCCACGGCGATGATGTGGCGCTTGGCGCTCACCCGTTGGCTGTACACTTGGTACTGGCCGCCGCCCTGCTCGGTGGAGCCCATCGAGACGAAGCGTTTGATGTTGCTGGCGTCCTCGGTGTCCTCGCCGGAATTGGCCAGGAACATTAACACCAGGTAGGCCACGATCTGGGTGCGCGCCGTGGCGCTCGCCGTGTAGCGCGCCTTGGAGACGAGCACGCTGTCCACTTGCAGCCATGCGGCGAGTTGCTCCGGCGTGAGCGAGGAGCTGGCAAAGCCGCCGGCACTGCTGGCGGCGCGGTGCTCGAGCAGGCGCTTGGACCAGGCCGTCTCGCCATAGGCGACGCGGTTGGGGCGCACGCCGATGAGATCGGCAGCGGTGATGAGTTCGGCCAGGACGGTTTGGTCCGGGTCGACGCTGGCGGTGGCGTCCCAAGTGGCGGTGCCGGCGTTGGCGGTGCCGGAGATGAGGGCCACGGCACGCTTGAGGCTGTTGCGCTTGATGCGGCGCAGCAGCTTGTTGGTGTACATTTCCTCCCAGTTGGGCAGGCCGTCGATCTCGTCGAGGTCCACGCAGATTTGCAGGCCGCGGTTGGCGGTCTTGGCGTCCACCTTGGTGGAGGTGTATTCCACGCTGCGGAAGTCGGCGCCGATGGCGCGGGCGTCGTCATCCTCGGTGAGGAATTGCTCGGCGTTGTCCCACACCGCGTAGCTGAACTTGCGTGGCACCGGCACGACGGGAGCAAAGAACTCCAGCTCGCGATCGAGGTCCACGTCATCCTTGTAGCCCACCGCGTAATTGGTGAGCGGCTCGGAGAAATACGCCTGGTCGATGAGCGCGGCGTTGGCTTCCGTGATGCGCTCATGCTCGAAGCCGCCGGCAGCCGGGGCCTCGAACTGGAAGTTTTCGATTTCGCGGATGGTGTTGGCCATCACCTCGCGGCGAGAGATGGAATTGCAGACCACCTCGCGTTGCGGGCGGAAGAGGGAAGCAGCGGCGAGCAGAACCATGCTCAGGGAGTGTTTCAGTTTCATTTTGAGAGATATATGATGGTGGATAGTGGATAGTGGATGTCATGAGTCATGGGTCATGGGTTCATGGGTGAAGAGGCTGTTGCGTCTTTACTCATGACCCATGACCAGTGACTGCTAGCCTTGGGCGGTCCAGGTTCCGGTGGAGCCAACGGCGTCCCAGGTGGCGGCGGTCAGACAGATGAGCTCGACGTTTTCCCCGACGGCATCCGCCGTGAGGTACTTGCCGGCAGCGCCTTGCACGCCGCTGGATGGCAGCGCGATGGTTTCACTGCCATTGGGATCGAGGCGCAGTTCCTGCGCGGCGCGCACCACGGCGCTCACCCGCATGCCCACGGTGGCGGCCGGCAGCGCGAAAGTCACCGCGCCGCTGGCCCCGAGGTTGGAGACGAAGATTTCGCCGTTGGCTTCCGCCGCGGTGACCGTGCGGTCGGCGGTGGCATTGGCCACCGTCGGGGTGGAGACCGCCATGGGGAAGCAATGGAGCACTTCGATTAGATCGCCATCCGCGCCGGCAGCGGTAAGCGCGCGGCCCACATGATACGATCCGGCGGCGGCGGTGGCGCTCACCTTGCCGGCGGCGTCGGTATAGACCAGCGCCCCCGCGGTGATCACGCCGCTGGCCACCATCTTCATCGTGCCAGACTTGCTGCCGAGCAATTGGATCGCGGCGGAGTCGCCCACGGCGGGCTCATCCATGACCACGCCCAGCGGCAACGTGGCAGCCGTGTTGACGATGAACTGGGAGCCCGGCGCGGTGCCGGTCTGCACCAGGGCGTAGCGCAGCGTGATGGCGGCGGTTTCACAGATGCGGGTGATGATCCCGGTTTCGGTGGTGCCGGTATTACCGCTCACATTGCAGACGATCTCGCGCGCGCCAAAGAGAGTTTGGGCGGCGACACAGCAGGCGAGCAGAACCGTGCTCAGGGCGTGTTTCAGTGTTTTCATGTTGGAGATTTAAGTTAGAGGTTACGAGTTAGAGGTTATTGGTGATTCTTCGCGGATTACTTGGCCTTGGGCTTGCTTTCAGCTTTCCGCTTTCCGCTTTCAATTTTCGCCATCCTGGCGTCGTATTCCGCCTGGGTGGTGAGGATGGCGATGGCCTGGGCGCGGGTGATGCCGAACGCGGTTTTTTCCGCGATGGCCTCTTCGGTGATGCCCTTGGGGGCGGCGACGGGCGTCATGCCGGCGATCTCCGCCGCGGCCCATTCTTCAACTGTCTGTGTCGGTGGTTTCATTTGATTTCGGATTTCGGATTTCGGATTTGGGATTCAGGATTTCTCCACCATGGCATCCCACACCGGCTTGAGGGCGGGGTCTTTCTTGGCGAGAGCCCAGGCTTCGTGATAGGACAGGCGTTTGTCGCGCATGAGCGTTTCCACCGCATTGGCGATGGTTTCGCGGCGGCCGCGCTCGTCGCCGATTTGCACGCGGCTCTGGGTCACGTCCAGCGGCGTGGTGTTGAGCTTGGGAGCAATGGCGGCCAGGGCGTTGGCTTCCGATTCGCGGGTGTCTCCGGTGAGGCGGGCCAGCCAAGCCGGGCGTTCCGCGCCGGTGATGCGGCCGTCGGCTTGTGCAGCGTCCAGCAGCGTGTTGGCATGCGCCTCGCGGCTGGCCTGCACCGCGCTTTGCAGCGTGATGATTTTGGCGTTGGCGGCGGTGAGCGAGCAGGCAATGCCTTCCTTCTCGGTTTTTTCCGTGGCCAGCGCCGCGGTGGCGGAGTCGGCTTCGGTTTGTTTGGCCTGCGCGGCGGCCGCGCTGTCGAGCAGCGAGGTGAGGGCAGCCATGATTTCCTCATCCGTGGCAGTCACGTCGAGGCCCAGTTTGTCAGTCAGCAGTTTTCTATCCATAAGATTTGGTTGATTGGTTGATGCGCTTTCTTCCTCTTCACTCATGACGCTTGACCCATGACCCATGACTTCTTCAGAATTGGTGACGGGTTCGGAGGTGGCGATGCGGGGCGTATTGGTCAGCCCGATGGAGATGAGGCGGTCGGGCCGGAATTCTGGCCGGCCGGCGGGGGCGTCCCAGCGGGGGGATGGATAGACCCAGTAGCCTTCGCGCTGGTTTTCCTCGCCCAGGGCGTTCCAGACCACTTCGCCATAGAGGCCGTCGGGGCGGGCTTCCAAGTCGATGGCCTTGCCGAGGCGGCGGTGATCGGTGTAGAGCGCCGGGTCTTGATCGGGATGGCCGATATATATCGGGACGCCGCGGAAAAGGCGCCCGGCGCGGCCGCGCAAGCTGCGAAACTCGGCGACGATGGCATTGGCCTCCACCTGGGTGAAATGTTGCAGCCGCCCCGGCCGCGAGCCCGGATAGGTGCCGTAGGGCGCGATCTTCATCCAGCCGTCGGTGGTGGCGTCGTCGATCGGCGCGTCGGCCGCATTGGCCAGGGCGGCTTCGCGGGCGGGGGCGTCGTTGGCCACCGCTTCGCGCTTGCAGAGGCCGGGATGGCTGATAGGCTCCATGGATGAACCCTTGGAACAGCATTCATCAAGAACTGGATCGCCTTCACGAAGCCGAAGCCAATAAGCGGACAATCTCGCACCGGCATCTGCGAACTGTTCCGGTGAGGGATATGAGTATTCAGGCGGTGGCTGAAGAGACACGATTGCGCTGTTTAGAATACGATCCAGAAATAGCAGCAAGCGTAGCGTCATGGCAATGGGGAGGAAGTTTTTCCACGATTTCAGAGCCGGCGCAGATGTGGCGCTATGTGCGCTTGAATTCGGCGTCGATGTGGGTTGCGATGGTATCTGACACACCACGCTGCCATCTGGTTTTTCCGCCGCCGAGGATTCCTCGCGATGCTGTGATTCGCTGGCTGTTGACGGATTGGTGGAACCTTCACGGGATTTGGATGCGCGCTCTGATTGAACGCACCCAGTGAGCCGCTGGAAAAATGACTTGAGGAAGTTTGGTTTCATGGTAGGTTTTGGGAGTCGTCCCGTCGGGCTCTTTGGAGTGCCGTGGTGAGTCCGCCAAGCCTGGCTTGCAGCAGAACTCGCGGGACGGCTTTTTTTGTGGGCGTTTACGGGCGGTAGATGCTGAGGAGGGTGAGTTGTTTTTGTGCGGTATAAGCCTCTTCAATGATGATCGTGCGGCGGCCTTCGGAAACCTCGCTGCGCAGAACCGGTGGTTTGCCAGGGACTTCCTCCCAGAACTGCCTGGCCGGTTGGGCAAGCATCTGCGGCAGATTGCGGAAATCCTCTTCTTCAACCGGCCAGCGGTCACCACCATGCTTGGAGAGCACCTTGTTGACCTTGTCCGCTTCCACAATGCGTTTCCATCCGGTGAGGTCGGGAGCTGGTTTGCTGTGTGGCCGCTGCCCCGCACTCGCCAGGGTGGCTTCACGGATGCTGCGCGCCGAGGTGCTTGCGAGCTCCTCATACACCGCAAAATCCCTTGAATCCACGTCCACGAAAGCAGCGTCAAGAACCAGTTCGACGGATTCAACTTGCCGGGGTTTTGCGGGGCGTCCGGTTCCTGGCGGCCGGCTCGCCGGTTTCCATCCGTTGCGGCGGCGGGTTTCCCACCCCTTGCGGGCTCCATTTGCATTGCCCGTATTAATCTCCTCTTCACTCTCTCCCGCCAGCGCGGCGGCAAATTGCTCACCTAACAATGCGGTGAGCGCCGGGCTGTCCATGAACTCGGGCATGCGCGCGGAGATTTTTTTCAGAGCGGCGTTCATGGCCGCCTGGTCACCGGTTTGCAGCGCGCCGAAGAGCGCGTCGCCGAGGGGCTGCAAGTCCTCTGCAAGGGCGCTGCGGATGGCGTCATGGGTGGATGGGTCATGGGTCATGGGTGTGGAGGAAGAATTCGCCACGGGCATTTCTTTCCCAGTGACCAATGACTCTTGACCAATGACCGGCGGCCGCGCCGCCGTAAGAAATTCCTCGCCCTCGCCGGCTTCCTGGATGCCGAGGCGTTCGAGCACCGCATCCTTGCTCACGCGCACGCCCATGCTCACCATGGCTTGCACGCCGGCCAGATAGGCCTGGTCATCGCGGCCCGATGGGGGCACGAGGTAAACGGCTGCCAGCGGCTCGGTGCCGCGGCCGAAGTGCCACTCGATGACCATGCGGGAGACCTCGGCGAGGGTTTCGTTGATGGTCTCCGCATCATCGGCTAGCAAGATCGATGTCTCCTTGCCCTGGAGGGATGCGCCGCTGCCCTCGCCGCTGCCGGCGCTCATGGTGGATAGATCCGCGCCGCGGTAGATCGCGGCGAACTTGCGGTCCACCCGCTCGACCACTGCGGGCATCGGCATGCCAGTTGGATTGCCAGCGGCCTGGACGATTTCCAGCGGCTTGGCGTGGGTGCCGTCGTCGCCATAGATCACGCCGGTCCAGTCATGGCCGAAACTTTCCACCGCGGCGCGCATCGCCTCCCCTTCCGCCGAGCCCTTCTTGGCCACGGTGCGGCCGAGGATGCCGGGGACCGAAAACTTCTCCGAGAAAATGAGCCAGTCGTTGAAGGCGCCGCGCTTGGCGAGGTAGCCGATGGAGCAGGCGATCATCAGGCCGTCGCCCTGGGTGATCATCCATTCGGATGGATCGAGCATCTCGCCGCTCATGGCGAAGGGGCTGCGCAGATAGCGCAGGATGCCGGTGCGGTTTTCAAACAACCACAGCGGCACGAATTCAAAGGTGGCGCGCAGTTGACCGCGCACCGGCTGCCACACGATGTGATGGCAGGCATAGCGATAACTCACCGCGCTCATCATCTGCTTGACCAGGCGGCGGAAGCCTCCGCGTTCGTTGCGGTCATATGCATTGACGGCGCGCACATTGTTCCAAAAATCTTCCAGCACCTCGCGATGTAACTCGCCGGCGCCTCCGGTGCCTGGCAAGGCCAGCACCTGGCGTTCGAGTTGGGAGACGTCCTTCTCGCGCTTGGGTTTCACGCTCTTGAGCGTGTCGTCGCGTTCGGCGATGGTTTCAAACAGGATGGCACCGTCCCGCAGATAGCCGATATCGAAGGCTTCCAGCACCCGCGCCAGGCTGGCCGGCGTGAGCGAGCGCAGCGGATTGTATTTCTGCTGCTTGAGCGTGCGCAAAGCCTCCAAGGAGGTGATGATGGGGGCGTTATTGCTCATGGGGGGAAGTTTCTTTTCTCTGGATTGTCAGGATGGGGTCATGATGCCCTGCATCTGACTGCAAACTCATCGCAGCGAGTTTCAGGCCCATCGCTGCCACTCGGGGCGGGCAGGCCCTCAGAATCGATCCTGGGGCTTCGCCACCAAGACAGAAGAGGGGAAGACAGAAGACAGAAGACAAGAGGAAGAGCCGACGGGCGGAGCGCGAAGCATTCCCGTCTTCTGTCTTCTGTCTTGGAGCGCAGCGATCTTGTGTCTTCTTCATCCTGCAAAGCGCCTTTCACGCCGGGTGGTGGATTCGTAGGATTCGAACTCGACGGGAGCGCTTGGCGCGGTGGCTTGGACCAAGTGTTCGGCGATGCCCGAGTAGGCATTGGCCAGCAGCAGATGGTTGTCGCACTTGTCCACGTAGTCGCCCTTCTCGCCGTCCTTTTCCTCGCGGGCGCTGCCGGTGATGAGATGGCGTTCGAGGGTTTCGAGGATTTGCGGGCTGCCATCCACCCGGCGCGGCAGCAGCATCACCGGCTCGTCATAGATCGCGCCGTTGTGCATCCGATAGATGTTTTCCTCCGGCGTGAGGAATTCGCAAATCACCCGGTCGATGGAATCGAAGCGCGAGCATTGGATGATGGGGAAAAACCTCGTCACTCCATCCGCTTGTTCCTGGCCTAGCTTTTGGGTGATGCCGGCGCCGGCGGATTTGGTGAACTCCACCACCGCGCAACGCAGGTTGACCCATTCGCTTTTTTCACCGTTCCATTCCAGGCCGCCTGGGAAGCGGATGCGCGAGTGCTCCGGATCCTGGACCACCGGCCACTTGATGCCGTGCAAGCCGTTGAGCAGATAGGTGAGCATGCGCGCCTCATTGACCGCCGGCCGCGCGTCGATGAAGAGCGCGCTGAGTCCCATCTTGTGGAAGAGGACCTCGGCGCGGCGCACCACATTGGCCAGCGGGATATCCTCGGCATGCACGATGCGCTTCTCCACCTCGCTGGTCACCTCGCGGGCCACGAACCAGCACGAGTTGCCCGTGTCCAGGCCGCCATAGCCGGCTGTGCCTGGGCGCAGCGAGAGGGATAGATCAAACGGTGTGCCGGCCGCGCGGCTGCGGGTGAGGATCTCAGGCGATAGGCCCTGGGTCGTGTTCTTCGGAAGCGCGAGCACTTCGCAGCAGAAGGCCACCATCGTCACCGGGTCCTTGATGGCTTTCTGCCAGCGGCTCAGCATTTGATCCAAGCCGTATGCCGCCATGCCCAGGTGCGAGAAACTGAACGACCAATCGTGCATCTCCAGGCGCTCGGGCCGCAGATGCTTTTCTATCGGCGCGCTGCGGTCGATCACCACGCCGCTGTCCGGATCCGCCAGATAGTACATCTGCCCTGGGCGGTAGGCGTGGCGCGTCTTGTCGTCGGATTCAAAATCTCCGGAGTACGTCAGCTTCGGATCGGACGGCTGCGGCGCCGCACCCAGCTGCAAGCGGCACACCTGCGGCCAGTGATCTTCCGGGCGCAGCGTTTTACCGCCGCCCACATCGAACACGAACACACCCTGGCTGCCGTCCTGCCATTCCCGGTTCTGGCCCGCCCCATGCAGCCGCTGCGTGCCGATGGAGATGCGGAAGCGCAGGTCGCTGGCCCCCATGCGCCCTTCCAGGTATTTGGAATACTTGGTTTTGATGTCGTCCTTCTCGTCTTCGATGGCGATGGACATTGAAAAGGTGGTGGGCACCTTGTTGAGGCCCATGACCATGCCCTCCGCCGTGCGGCTGCCGTCCTTGACCATGAACGCGCCTTTCCGATTGACCATGCGGCCGCGCTTGTCCTTGGCCTTGCCCAGCGTCATGAGCGGACCGAGGAAATCAATGCGCTCGATCACGTCCGGACGCAGCTTGCCATCCACCACGCCTTCCACCAACTCGCCATCCGGCAGATAGAGGCCGACGTTCAAAAACCGCACCCCCGTGGCATAGGCCATCAGGTTGCACTCGATGATGGTCTTGCCAATCTGCGCCCCGCCGCAAATCGACAGCTTCGCATCCGGCAGCATTTTCCCCGTGTGCGAGCCGAGCACCAGGTCGATGACCCGCACCGCCGCCAGCAACGCCTCGCGGCCCTGGAGCGAGTACGGGGTGAAGGTGCCATCCGGCTTGCGCACTTGCGCATATTCCATCAGGAACTCCTCGAAGCTGCCGATGGCCGGCGCGCCGCCCGCGGCGCCTTGCGCCAGCCGCTCGCTCAGCTTGTGCATCGCGCCACTCATGCCTTGGCGACCGCCTCCTGCAGGTCCGTGAAAAGTTTCAATGCCTTCGGGTTGCCCTGGATCTCGGCCAGCAGCGCGTCGAGGCCCGCTTCGATCTTGGTCTTGGCCGAGGCCGCGATTTTCTCGCGCTCGATCGCCTGCTTGGAGCTCGCCAGCCGCAGCTTCGCCAGCTGCACGTAGCCACCCACATCCCCGCGTTCCAGCGTCTCCGCGGTGAAAACCGTTTGGGCCACCCGCTCGATATCCTCGGGACTGAGATCCGAGTTGCGCGCCAGCTCGATGGAGGTTTGGTTCGCCCGTTGCGCCGCCATCTCCATGCGCCGCTTGAGCGCATACCAGGCATGCCATTCCGAGAGCGTGGAGAGCGCCACGGAAAACCGATAGGTATCCTGCACGTGCACCGCCACCGCGTCGAGCGTCCATGCCTGGGTTTCCGTATCGGCCGGATGCATCAGCAGCCAGATGGCCTCCATCTCCGCTTCCGGAAGATTTTTGAGCTTGCTGTCCGCCCGCGGCTTTTTGATTTTGATCATTCACGTCAGGGATTTTTGTTGGGCCACGCCGGCGGGGGTGATGTACCACAGGACCGTCTCGCTCTCGGGGTCGTATTCGCTGCGGATATAGGCGCGATCGTGGTTGTATTCCATGGCATCGCGCAGCTCCTGGAGCGAGACGTTGCCGCCGGTGAGCTCGTGGACGTATTCCAGCAGCAGGCCCTCGGCTTTGCCGTAGCCCGGCGCCATGTTGAGCACCTCGCGCACCTTGCGCCGCACCATTGCTTTGGAGTGGATCGGATTCATGATTGAAATTTGGGGCGGCTCGCCATGATGGCGCTGCCGAGTTTGCCTATCGCCTTGCTCACATCCGTGCGCGCCTCGATCGCGGCGACCCGCTCGGCGATGGGATTGAGCTTGTCATGGATCTTGGAGCGCCCGTTGTAGCCGGCGGTGCCGAATTCCTTGATCATTTCGGTGAGCCTCGTATCCCGCTCGTTGATGAGCACCATCGTCTTGTCAAAGAGCCCTTTCATTTCCCGCAGGTCCGATTTCATTTCGCCCTTGAACTCGAAGAACTCCGAGCGCGTCACATACTGGTCCTGCAGCGCCACTTCCAGCGCCTGGCCGCTTGGCTGGCCTTCGACGCGCATGCGCTGCACGTCGCTGACCTTTTTCCCCAGGACTCCGCCGCCGATCAGGGCGATGACGAACGCGCCGAAGATGGTGCCCACCGTTTCCGGCGTGAGGCCCGTCTCCGCCAGCACCCATGACCCATGACCCATGACCCATGACATCATGACTATCACCTGCCACCTCCCGCGTTTGGATCCGCCTGCATCATAAGTAAAGTTTCCCAGCGCTCCGAGCGCTCCACCAGGCCCAGGCCTAGCAATTCGCCGCTTTCCGGTTGCGGCTGTGTGGCGAGCATCCGCTCCAGCAGGAGCGTCACGGCCAGCAGCTCCCGATCCGGCAGCGCGGTGACCGCCCGCGCCCGGCACGGGGCGCGCATCAACCATTCATAGATCTCCTCGGGCGTCATCATCACAGCACGCTGCCTTTCTGTTCGAAGCGCGCGCGCTTCTGCTTGAGCGAGAGCACCGTATGCATCTCGTAGTGCGGCGCGTCCTGAAAACTCTCCCAGTGGCCGCCCCAGTCCAACCCGCAATCCAAGGCATGGGCCGCGCAGGCCCGGTGCACGCGCTCTGCAAGCCGCGGGTCGCTCTCATCCAGATAAACCTTGCCCTTGAACACCCCGAAATCCCCCGCGATGCCGAAATTGTGATTCGAGTATCCGCCCCGCGCGTTGGTTACCCGGCTGCCAGGCGCCGTGCGGAAGCGGGCATACAGCGCGTCCTGTTCGGCCCAGCTGCGGTTGCCCGCGATCATGTGGTACTCGCACCCGTGCTTGGCCGCCTCGCCCGCCGCCAGTTGCGCAAACTGCGTGAAAGCCGCCTGCGCCCGCGCGTCGAGCGTGGCGATGTTTTTGAGCGTGCGGGGGGAAATGGCAGTCATGAGTCAAGGGTCATGGGTCATGGGTGAAGAGGCGAGCGGCGTAATGGCGGGACTTGCAGTGCGATTGGCGCTTTCCGTTTGGCGTCCCGTGATGCCGCTCTAAAGATGTCATGCCTCACTTGTCCGGATGGATGATGATGGGCAGAATCAGCTCGCTCATGGCCACCGCGGCAGAGATGGCATCCGCGTCGCTGGCCTTGGCGGTAACCGTGATCACGGTACCATCCGGCAGCGTCGTCTGCGTCACCGTGGTGGCGCACGACGGCAGCGACAGTACACCCAACCCCGCCGCCGTGGCACACGCCAGCAGCAACGTCATGCCGGACGTGCCACCTGACTGGCTGGTGCCAGCGGAAAGAGTCTTGCCCGTGAGCCACTTGCCCAGCAGGCGCGAGATGATGGCCGAGGCGATGACCATCAGGCCGGTGGCGATGGACGCGCCGGCGGCATCCACGCTCGCCGCGTCGGAGAGATCCACAACCCCCTTGCCGGACAGATAGATGCCGGCCCCGGACAAGGGCAGCGCGATGTTGCTCAGAAGTTTGGACAGATAGGAAACGATGAGTGCTTTCATGGCGTGTGTTGATTGGTCATTGGTCATGGGTCATGGGTCATGAGTGAAGAGGTATCCGGTCGCTTGCGTCTTTACTCATGACTCATGACCCATGACTCATGACCTAGTCCCCCTCCCGGAGCGCGCCGCCCCACCCTGACTTGTACCCATACAATCCTTGGTTCCGGCGCGCCCCGTTCGGGCGAGGTCCGCACCCTGCCATGCCCCCGCCAAAGCGCGGCGCGCACTTCCACCACCTCAACCACAAATCTTGCAAACCCGCCTAACAAGCGCGCCGGAACTCACTCCTTTTCACGCCTCCAGGCGTTGCAGCGTCTCGCGTGCCGCCTTGTAGCGCAGCACGCTTTCGGAGTCCAGCCGCAATGCCGCGTTGCTCGCCTGGCCGTCCGCGCGGTGCAACACCCGCGCTCCGGGCTTCCACCCGGCAATGAGCCCGAGCCGGTACAAATCTCTCACCGTCCACTCGCTCACCCCCAGCGCGCGCGCCGCCTGCTTGCTGCTCATGTGCGAGAGCGGCCGCCGCGCCACCAGCTCCACCCGCCCCCCGCCGCGCACCACCAACTCGCTCTCCCACACCAGCGTAAGTTGTTCCTGGCGCGGGGCTTTCGTCGGTTCGGGGGCGGGCATGCCCACATCCTACCACAGGGGCGGCAACTGATTCTACGGTACCGGATTTTACGGTACCGGATTTTCCGGTACCGGATTTTACGTCCTATTACTTCAGGCCTAACGTCAGCCACGCCATGAACGCCAGCAGTCCCAGGCTGCAAACCCCCAGGCCTGCCAGCACCACGGCCGTCTCTCCCAACGGCTGACGCTCGCCCTTCCGCTGGATCGCCGCTAACTCCTCATCACTTAGTTTCGGCAGGCACAGCGCCACGATCAGCGCGATCGGAAAGCTCGTCAAAATTCCCACCAACCCCACAACGCGGTAATCCTTCCGCCGCCGCTTCGCCCACTGGCAGATGAAATACAGCGGCAACAGCCAGAACATCAAAAACAGCAACAAATAAAACCCCAGCACGATCATCTCTTTCATTGTTTGGTTCCTTTCTTATCACTCATCACAACCACGGTCCAACGATAATGTTGTTCATGACGCCTTTGAGTTTTTTTCCTTCATCGGTTTCAATGAAGTCTTGCGGGGGCGACCACCTTTACCGGTCCTATCAGGCCCGTGTTTTAGGGCTTCAGGCAAGTGGACGCCTGCCCTTTTAAGATGTTCGAAAAGCGCCTCTCGCAGAAAATCTGACCGGCTTCTCCCGCCCCGCACACGATCGATTTCCGCAAGGAATGCCGCATCCACGTGGCATCCCACGAGTGATTTTCCGGCGGCGCGTTGGTCAGGCATCGGCGGTCTTTTAACACCTCTCAAAAAAATAATCAAACATTTTTCTTGTAAACTCGCTTAAACTCGCTTAAACACCTTTCCAAGCACGCATGCACCCACGATCTTCCAAACCACAAACGAGAGGAGCTGTCCAAAAGGTGGGCTCCACTTTTATCGCAGCCTGGATCCCAGACGAGATAGTCCAAGCCATCGATTTGGTGGTGAAGCGCGATGACACGGATCGCTCCAAACTAATCCGGAAAGCCCTTCGTTCCTACCTCTCTCGACCCACCCGCCCATGAACTCGGCCATGAATATCACCGCCATCCAAATCCACATTGACGGCCGCCAGGTCTATCCGGCGGATAAACCGTCGCGCGGTCTGACGGAAGCGGCCCGCACCCTTGGAGTGAGCCGCGAGCATTTGAGCCGGGTGCTGCATGGGCACCGGGTCAGCGCGCGGCTGCTGCGGCGCTTCTCCGCCCTCACCCACCCAACCCCAACCCGCCGCCCATGAATCCAAATCAGAGCCCGCTCATGAACCAAGCGTGCGCAGCACCGCGAATGTCACGAGGCAACCAACCGCTCCCATCAGACAGATCACCATCAAAGGTTTGCTCCAAAGGAAGATGGTTGCGGGCTGTGCGACGAGTGGCAGGTGGTCTGCGAGATTGGTTCCGTTGCGAAGACTTTGTTGTACTTGGAACTGAAACTTCGCTGCGAGCCTTTTTATTAGACTCACCTCCGCGTAGGTGGCACTCGCCCCGGCTAATATGCCTAGGCCAAGCAGAATCCACGCCGCCGCCAGAAAGTAACGCGCCGGTCCTTCCTTCGGAACTGCCGGAACAAGGGCAACCAGCAGGGCCAAGCCTCCCGCAGCCAGCGTTAGAATCTGCCGGTACCACGCCGCCTGCACGTCCGAGCGCAACTTCGCCAAGTCCATCAGTTGCCGCATGTTGCCGTCCATGCCCGCATTGTGCGCGGCCATTTCCAACCCGGCAAGCCTAACCCGTCAACCCCCCATCCCCATGAGAACCCCGCACCCACCCACCCGCTCCCAGCGCCTGGCCAGCGCCGTGACCCACCTCACCCGGCTGTATTGCGCCCGGCGCCGCGCCGGCCGGCCGGTGGCCTGGCTGGTGGCCCGCTCCAACAAACTATCCGCCGCCTACCTGCTGGCCCGCGAGGCGGATTACGCGCGCCCTCTCTAACCCCTCACTCCCACACCCCCGCCCGCATGACCCCGGAGACCCAGATACGCGTCACCCTCACCCTCGCCGCCATCCGCCTGCGCCGCGAGTACGGCCTCATCGCGCCGGGCCTCCCGCTCTCCACCCGCCGCATGGAGACCATCTCCATCGAGATCGGCGAGCCGGTGAGCGAGCGCACCTTCCGCCGCATCGAATCCTCCGCGCTGGCCAAGCTGCGCCACTGCCCGCTCGCCCTGGCCGCCTGGCAAGCCTCCGCCGCGTCTTCTCCCACTGACCATTGACCATTGACCATTGACCCTTATGCCCCACCCCATGCCATCCACCGCCACCGCCAGCCCGCTCGCCGGGATCTCCACCGCCCATCTCATCGCAGAGTTGCTGGATAGAAAGGCCCGCCGCCTCGCCACCGCAGGAAAAATCAGCGCCGCCCTCGGCGAGCGCAATAACTTCCAGCTCGGCGACGCCCGCCTGGCATTGGAAATCGCCGAGGCTATCGCCGCGGAAACCAACTTGGACAGCCCGTTTATCTTGGTCGAGCGCAACCGCCACACCTACGCCATCGCCCCGCGCAAATTGCTGCATTGGTGGCTGCGCACCCAGGCGGGATGGTCCTTCGAACGCATCGCCCTGCATTGCGAGCGCGACAGCGCGGCGATCCAACACAGCGTGACCACCGTGGCCGCGCAACTCGACTTCTTCCTGCCCGTCATCGAGCGCATCCGCCAACGGTTAGAACTCGCAAAAATCGCCATCGCCTAACCCCGCCCGTCTTCTCCCACTGACCATTGACCACTGACCATTGACCCTTATGACCCCCACCGAACTCATCCTCATCATCTCCGGCGCCGGCCTCGGGGCCACCGTCGGCTTTGCCCTCGCTGCCATCGTATTTGCCGGCCGTGTGCGCCATGCCGCCCGCGACGCCTGGCGCGACGCCAACCGCTACTACTCCGTCCGCTTCCACGCCGCGATCTCGGGCAAATAGCCATCACTCCCATCCTTCCCATCACTCCCATGTCCGTCTCCCTCCCCACCGCCGAAGATCAGCTCCGCTGGATCTGCAACACCTCCATCGACGATGGCAAGCAAGCCATCAAATCGCTTTTGCGCGATCGCTCAAAGCATTCCGATGCCGCCCTGCACGAGATCTTCTCCCAGGCCATGGCCTATGAGATCCACAACCAGCACCGCAAGAGTCTCATCGTCGCCATCCGCTCCGCCCTCAAGCAAGCCGCCCCGCCCGCCGCTTCTTCCTCCAGTCTTCTGTCTTCTGTCTCCAAGTCTTCTGTCTCACCTTCTTCTGTCTTGGATTGCGCCGCCTCCGCCCTGGCCAAACTCCGCGCCGTGGTCATCAAACACGAGGACACCTTCCAGCTCCTCACCCTCGGCCCACGCCTCCAAATCGGCCTCCAATGCCTCAAGGCGCATGCCGCTTTCGCGGTGAAAGACCCGAAAAAACACAACAAATCCGGCAAGAATCAGCACAGCGGAGGTTCCGTCACGCGTGACGGAACCTCCCCCGCAGGCTTCGAAGGATGGTTAGCCGTTGAGGTGCAATGGCTTAGGAAGCCCACGGCGTACAAATACATGACCGCGGTGCGCGGTCTGGGCCTCGACCACGCAGCCAGTGAAAAGCAAGTGGCCTTCGCGCTCAAATCCTTGCTGCGCAAGGGGCCGGTGACCATCGCCGCGCTGTGTGCCGCCGCCCTGGATGCCTGCGGCCCGCCCGCGCCCGCGCCGCGCCTCGAACAAACCGAGTTCGAGTTCTTGCGCGACAGCCTCGTGGCCTACCGCGAGCAAAGCGAGGCGGTGCTGGCCTTAAAGGACCAGCTCGAAGCCTCGCCGGACATGTACCGCGCCGCCTGCGCCCGCGCCTACTCCACCCTCAGCGCCCTGACCGGCACCCAGTGGGCCCCCAGCGATGAGCCCGACGCGCTCGCCTCGGTGAACCCCGACGCCATCACCCTCTAACAATCTCCACCCATAACACCATCCATCCATGTCCGCCAATCCAATCGTTTCAATGACCGTTGAACAACTCGTCAGCCGCGTCTCCTATCTCGAAAGCGGCATCAGTTTAGGCCTGTCGCGCGAAGCCCTGCTACGAGGGTCTGCATATGCCGCAAGCGCAGGTCCCCGAACCATGATAACACAACAGCAAAGAGACCTCCGCAACGCCATTGTCAATCACGCCGACTACGCCAATCCCGATCTGGACCACACTACCGCCGAGCTAATCAGCGTGCTTGGCTCGGTCATTGAGGGCATCCCCATCGAGCGTGCAATGGGATCTCCTGGAAATTGGGGCTACGGAACTCCGATTGGCGACGCCCTGCTTGCCCTCATTCAGTCCCAACCATGAAACCGATCCCGATCAATGACGACGAAGCCGAGCGCATGCTGCTCGAAGAATACACGCAAGTGGCCGGAAAGAAACCGACGCTATCCGTGAAGATGGTCTGCCGCATGTCCGCTTTCCGACTCGTCAGCGGCGAGGAATGGCGCTGGGTCAAAACCGCCAACAAGAACTGGACGATGCAGCTCCAATTTGGTCCTCAGAACGCCCAACCTGAACCGCGGCCATGATCCAATTAACCAAAATCAATCCGGCGTACTGCGAACGGTGCGGGACCGACAAAACTCAATGCCTTTGTGGGCCGTCGGCTCCAGGGTCTTGTTCTGGCATTCGAGACGGGCGCGGCCTGATCTGGTGCAAATCCTACAAATGCTGGGCATCGTCCCATTGCGACACCTGTGCGGTTGGAAAGCGCCTGAAGCAAAAAAACATGAACAACACCAACAAGGAAAGACTCAACGCTCGGATGGAAGGCGCGAAAGCTGCGCTGGAAGGCCGAAAGATGGATGCTAACACGTACGATGAAACAGACGATCTCCATGTCGAGTGGCTTGCTGCATGGACGGACACTCGCATGGAGATGATGCGACGTTTCAGCCAGAACAGCTAATTCTCCGTCATAATTCCTACCACGAAAATGAGCCCATCAAGATCAGAAGAAATTATCGCCATCGGCTGGTTTATCCTGTCCTGCCATCTGCGCGGTCCGCTGCGCTGGATATGCATAGGGTTCGGCTCGCTGTCGCTTATCGCCGCCTTCACTCTATCCATAAAATGACCCAATGACCCATGACCCATGACCAATAACCTCCCCATGACCAATGACTTCCCCCATGACCAATGACCATACCATCACCCTCACCCTGTCGGTGGAGCAGCTGCTAGCCATTCCCTTTGCTGGCTGCTGCCACCTCCTGGAAGCCGCCGCCGCCAGCGGCAACCTCAGCGCCGGGTTCATCGCCGCCTGCCACTGTGCCGAAGCCGCCGGCCGCGCCCGCTGGCCCGTTCTAGACCGACTCAGCCGCCTCCTGGCCACCGCCACCCCCAAAGCATAACTCCCATTCTTCCCATCCCTCCCCTCTTCATTTCAGCTTTCAGCTTTCCAAATTTCAACTTTCACCCATCCCCATGTCCAAAAAACTCTCCTCCTGGCAACGCGAGCGCGTCGGCATCCTGCACACCGCCTTCAGCGCGCTTGCAGCCAGCATGCAGACGGAAGGCACTCCGTTGGTGGCCAGCCTGGAAGCGCTCCAACTGCGGCTCGACGGGCAAGCCCTCGGCGACGGCAAGCACCATCTGCGGGCCAGCGTCAAAACCTTGGTGCGGCTCTGGTATCAATGGGACAAGGGCGGCCGCAAGGGCCCCGCACTGGTCCATCAGCACGCCTCGCCCAAGCACGTGCACATGCTGCCGGATCGCCTGGTGGCGGAAGTGCAGCGGCTGGCCAGCGTGGAAAGCGGCGGCACGGACAAGCACCAGAATGGCGTGGAATGCGCCGCCATCCATAAGCAGCTGGCCCGCCGCTGGTTCGACGGTGAGAAATTGCCGGGCATCGGCACCTGGCAGGAATGGTGGGCCGCGCGCCATCCCACGCTGCCGCATCCGACCATCATTCCGGACTTCCCCTGGTGTGCGCGCACCATCGCGCGGGCCAGCGGCTGCAAGGCGCTCAAGCGCTGGGGCAACATCGGCCGCGCCGCGGCTAACAAACATTTGCCCAGCATGGACCGGGACTACTCCAAGCTGCGCCGCTGCGAGTTCTACACCCTCGATGACGTGCGGCTCGACGTGGCCGCCATCGACGAAATCACCGGCCGGGTGGTGGAAGTCATGGCTTATGTTCTAATGGAACTCTCCAGCCGTTGCATCGTGGCCTTCGTGGTCAAGCCGGTGGACGCGATCAAGGCGGAGGATGTCGATGAATTATTGGGCCACGGCCTGCAAGCGGACGGCTACGGCGTGGGCGTGGGCTATCAGACCCATATCTGGTTCGAGCGCGGCACCGTGGCATGCAGCACGCGTGCCCAACACGTGCTGGAAACCTTCTCCGATGGCGCGATCAAAATCCACCGCACCTCCATGGATGGGGGCGTGCGCTGGGTGGGTGCAGCCGCGGACCGCGCCAGCGGCCACTCCGCCGGCAAGGCGGCCCTCGAATCCTTCAACCGCAACCTGCACCGCCGGCTGCGCCATCTGCCAGGCCAACGCGGCAATAACTTCTCCAACCAACCGGCCAACCTCGGCGTGGGCGAGCGCTCCGCCAAAGACCCATCCAAAAGCGAGCGGCGCACCCTCAAAGCGGAAGCCGAACGCATCGCCCAGTTCAAACTCACAGCCATGGCGGCCGGCGCGGACGCGCGGGTAAAGCTGCCGCTGTGCACATGCAGCGAAATCCACCGCCACGTGGCCGCCGCCGTCACCGCCCACAATATCGAGCGCGGCCACTCCATGCAGGGATTCCACCGCGTGCGGGAAGCGGAAATAGCCCCCGGCGTGTGGCGGGAAGTGGACTCTTACTAACCAAGCAAGACTTATGCAAATCAGGAACATCACATTCGGCGCGGACATGGGCGAAGAGCAACCAGCCGCAACCTCCGCCTCCGCACCCATGACCCATGACCCGTCAACCCATGCCCCCTTGCGCCTGCGCCTGCGCAGCGTGGCGGTGGCTCCGCATGAGGAATATCTGTTGCGCTCCGGCGAGGTGCGGCCGATCTCCAACGAACTGCACGCGTTTATCCTCAGCAAAAAAGGCCGCGCCAAAATCACCCTCAAAGGCATCGTGGTGGACCGCGAGGATATGGACGGTGCCAATGTCTACTGGCATGAGGATTCCATCCTCTGCAACGATCTATCCGCCCGCGAGCGCCGGGTGTTCTACGTCATCAACCCGCTGCAGCCAGATGTTGTGCATCTTCTGTCCGACGCTGGCGCCTACATCGAAAGCCTGCCGCGCAAGTGCAAGCCCGAGGTGCTCAACATCGCCCAACAGCAGGCCGAAATCGCCAAACAAAACCGCTTTACATCCCGCGTTCAAGCCCGCCTCCAACATCTCCACGGCAAGGAAACCGCCCAACGCCTGGCCGATATGCAGGCCAACTCTTCCGAAATGCAGCGCGTGATCCAAACCCTGCCCGCCCCCGCCGGCGTCCCCCGCAGCGCACCCGCACCGGCCACCGGCGCCGCCCGCCAGGCGGCACAACGGATGGCCGAACTCGCCGCCTTCCGCACCATGCGCGAAAGCGCCCTGGACCTGGGACGCGCCGTGTCCCTCGGCCACCATGAGCGCCCGCAACCATCCGCCGCCACCGCCGAGGATTGGACGCCGGCCGCCACCGACTTCCGCCGCACCAAACCCGCCACCCCCGAGGCGGAAGTCTGGCAAGACTCTCCCTCCACCCCACACAAACAAACAGACCCCATCGAATCATGGTAACCCCATCCACTATCCAAGATGCCCCCACCGCCGCCAGCGATCGCCCGGTCATGGTCCACCATAACCTGCTCTTCAACATCCCCGGAGACAAGGTCAAACTCGCCTGCCAGGACTTGCCAGCGCAACAGGCGCATATCATCTGGTGGTTCTATCAATGGTGCCGCAAGCACGACTTTTCCCGCTCCGCGCTGGGCACCGTCCTGAAAAAAATCGGCGGCGGGTTTTATTCGCCGGATTCCATCGTGCAACTTCTCACCGGCGGCCGGGCGCGCCGGGGCGAAAACATCGAGCCGCTGCTGGATGCCATCGAAACCTTGCGCAAAATCGAGGAGGAACGCTCGGGCCAAGCCCACAGCGGATTCATCGAGACGCGCCTGGCCAAGGAAATCGCCAAGCGGTGTAAAAAAGCCCTGCTCCGCCAGCGCATCATGTTCATCTTCGGCGACAGCCAGATCGGCAAGAGCGCCGCCCTCAAACAATTCCAGAAGGACAACAACCACGGCCAGACCGTCTATGTGGAAACCCCCACCGGCGGCGGCGTGGGCTCCTTCGTCTTCGCCCTGGCCAAACAATTCTCCATCCCCACCAAGATGGGCTGCCGCGCCAGCTTGCGCGAGCGAGTCGTCGAGTCGTTCGACTCCCGCATGCTGCTCATCGTCGATGAGGCCCACCGCTGCCTCCATCCGCGCAACACCGCCGGGCTGGAAGTGTTTTCCTTCCTGCGCGAATTGTGGAACCGGCGGCAGTGCGGCATCGTCCTGGCCTTCACCAATGAGGGCCGCGACGCCTTCCTGCACGGCCCCCACGCCGCCACCCTCGCCCAGCTCTGGCGCCGGCGCATCACCCCGCTGCAACTGCCCAACGTGCCGCCCGATGACGACGCGGCCCTCTTCGCCTCAGCCTACGGCCTGCCGCAAGCCACCGATGAGCCGGTCACAGTGCGGGTCACCCTAACCGACGAACGCGGCAAGAGCCAAACCAAACAGCACTCGGACAGCCCGCTGCGCCTGCAACGCGAAGTGCTCAAGACCGAAGGCTTGGGCGTGTGGATCGGCATTCTGCAGGACGCCTCCGACATGGCCGCCGAGCAGGAACGCAAAATAACCTGGGCCGCCGTCATCAAGGCTTATTCCCAATCCCTCGCCGAATCCCAAGTGCTCGATTAATCCCGCTGCTAACTCCCCACAAACTGCCCACCATGAAACTGCTACCCAACAAACTGCCCACCACCCACGAACTGCTCGCCTGTGGCAAAGCCAGGACAACGAACAACCTGCCGGAATTGAATCCCCTGGAACTCGGCGTGCCCGCCACGGAGCGCCCCGCACTCAAGGACTGGGATGAACCCAACTGGTGCATTTCCGCCTATCCGGGCGGCCACGTGATTGTCACCGCCAACCGGCCCTCGCAACAGGAAATCCGGGACGGCGAATTGACCGGCAGATGGGGCTCATTCATCCGCCTCGCTCAAGTGAACCGCGCGTCCGTGCGCAACGCGCTGCGCATTGCCCGGAGGCTGTGCAAAGAGCCGGCGCGCCAGCACATTATCCTCCCGCAAGAATGGTTCGTCGGCATCGCCGAGATCCTCACGGACCTGAAGGTATACACCATCATTCGCTAATGTTCGTTCAGTGCGATCTCGACTTCTCCGTGACGGCCCCCGTGGCCGCCGGAGAAGTCGATCGCCTGGTCGCCCATCTCGCCAATCATCCCGGCTTCCACACCGCCCGCCAACTCTACGCCGTGCTGGCCCTGCCAGACCGCAAAATCCGCCAAATCGCCGAGGCCTCAGCCGGCCTCATCGTCTCCGGTCCAGGCTCCCCAGGCTACTGCCACCTCGACCACTGCCCCACTGAAAAACTCGCCCACATCGCCGACACCCTCCTCTCCCAAGGCCGCTCCATGATCCGCCGTTCCATCCGCACCCGCAAACTCGCCCACTCCCGCATCCGCTAGACACCCACCCCCAACCATCCATCCCATGCCCACATCCACCCGTAAAAACTCCCGCAGCCACACGGCCCACGCCTGCACCGCAGACCGCCTCTCCACCCGCAAGGCGGCCTCCGCCGAATCTACAGCCTGGGAACTGCACATCGGCCACTGCAAGCTATTCATCACCGGCCCTGCCGACCACCAATGGTTCGCCGTCTCCGCCCCGGCCTACAGCGGCCCGGTGGGCACCGATTGGGAGCGCGCCGTGGCGGAGCATGTGATCACGATCCTCAACCGCGACCACCAGGGCGATGCCGAGGCCGGCCGTCCACTTATCGATGAGTTGCTCAAACAAGCCAGGGCGGATCTGCGGGCCCGCTTTTTGTCCTAACCCACCAATCACCAATCACCAACCACCAACCAACACCATGCCAACCATATCCCAATCCCCGCAGGCCGCCCAAAAGCGCGTCTGGAAAGCCGAAATCCGTGCCATGCAAGCCGCCGGCAAAAAAGTTTCCAAGGACATCCATAGCGCAATCCTCCAGGCCAGAAAAGAGCACCAGGCAGCCGCCAAGCAGGCCCGTTCGCTCCATGCCAAATGGCTCAATCTGGCCGTCCGGCTAGGCAAGACGGAAGAACGCCAGACCGCCGCCATCAAACGCCGCATCGGCATCCTCAACGGCCGCCTCGGCCTCTGATTCGTCCCTCCCATTCTTCCCATCCATCCCATTCCTCCCATCTCTCCCATGACACCCCAACAAATCGCCGCCGATGTCGCCCGAGGCATCCAAATCAAAGCCGAAATCGCCCGCCTCCTCTTCGAACTCAAAGCCATCGAAGCCCGCCTGGAAACCGCCGCCCTCGAAGGCGAGCAAATCCCCCTCGAAGACGCCGAACGCGAGGGCAAGCAATACCTCGCCAGAGGCTCCGACCAAATCGTCCCCGTCCGCTTCGAGTCCGACCAGATCGCCGGCAGTTTCGATCCTGATTCCTCGATGCATCAGGCCGCCACTCTCATCGCCGCGGGCCAGCTCGATAAGTTCTACAAGGACACCCGCAAATTCATCCGCGTGCCCAAGGACGGCAACGCGTTTCGCAAGTTGGCCCGGCAACTGCTCACCTCCCGTGCCTTCGCCGACCTGATCCAGGCCTGCACCGTGCGCAACAAGGCCGGCATGGCACAGAGCAAAACCGTCATCGCCTGGGACGACGCCAAGCCCATCGACCAGTCCGTCGTCCTTGCCCCCTGATTCTCGGCCCGTGGGGCCGGCGCGGTTTAGCCTCCGCACACTCATTTCATGCCGGCCCCCAACCCCTCTCCCACACCCCCGCCAACCCCATGCCCGAAGATCACGAATTATTCCCGCCCCCCCAACCTCGCTGGCACGTCCTCACCTGCCACAAATCCCAATCCAAGCTGGAACGCGTCGCCAAGAAACCGCGCGAAGTCAGCCACCACGAGCTCCTTTACGGCTCACACGTCGAGTCCCGCCGCAAAGGTGAGACCGGCCTCGATACCCTCCGCGAAATCGCCCGCTTCCTCAACTCCCGCGGCCTCAAACCACGCGCCAAAATCGAGTGTGCCGCCGATGCCCCAAACCCCGAGAAATACCTCCAATCTATCACTCCATAAACGCCATCTAAAAATCCTAATCCCATGGCCACAAAATCTCCTGCCAAATCAGCGCCCCGCAAGCCAGCCAAACTGCCTGCCAGACAACGCGGCAACATGAAGCCAGCCGAGATCAAGCCTCTCGTCATGGCCGCTCGCAAGGCCTTCGATATCCAGGACCGCGCCGGCCTCACCGATGGCCAATCCTTCGATGCCTGGCGCCACGTCCAGTGCATGGATGTCGTAGGGCGGCCCGGTCTCACCGCCTGCGATCACGGCGATTTCCAGCCGCTCCTCGCCCACTTCCAAACCCTCGCCGGCGACGACGCTGCCGCCTTCCGCAGCCTCATGCAATCCGGCCATCCAACCGACCACGCCGCCCCTGGCGATACCCGCGAGGCCCGCCGGCAACTCGTCCACTCCATTGCCGTCCACCTGCTCTCCCACATCCACCTCGCAGAAGCCTCCCGCGACCAGCTCCTCGCCGATGCCATCGGCGAGCATCACCAACACCAGGGGGACCGACCCTGGGAGGGCAGCGCCGGCGCTCAGGCATTCCGTTGCCTCATGGCCCGCAAAGATGCCATCGAAGCCAAAGGAGCTGGTCCCATCTCCATCGGCTACCTCATTTACCTCGTCCGTCAGAAAACCCGCCGTCCGGATCTCACCCTCGGCCGCGACTGGCAAGCTGGCCTCGCCGAGCGTTGCACCGTCACCCAGCTCGATCAGATCCGCTCGACCATCATCAACCGCATCGCCGCCGCCGAGGGCCTGGGCGCACCCCGCAACCGCAACAAATCCCAACGCGCTCCACAGGCCATCGCCGCCCGTTCCGCCGCTAACCTCACCCCGCGGCACGGAGCCGATTTTCTGTGACCTGCAACCTCGTTGCACCTCTCATGCAGCCGTCCTGCACGCCGTCGAAAATTTTTCTCAAATCTGTGTCCATTCCCAGGTTTCGGCCGGTTTTTCTCAAACCGACCATCTGCACCAGTAAGCCCATCTAGCCCCCTGTTTTCGGGCTATTTCGCCATCCTTCGGCATCTTTCGGGCTTTCCCAATTCCCTTGTCTCGGTGGTACAACTTCAACTTCACGCTGCGCGACATCGAGTTGATGGTCCAATCGAACATCGATCAACTCGCCCGCGCTTATGTCGTGTTCAATGCGGGTAGCGAACTCGATCCGTGGAGCAAGACCGACCCGTTCGGCGAGGTCTCCCTCGGCATCGAGGAGGCGGCGATCGAGACCAGCGCGCTGCCGTATGGACTCGGCCTGAAGGTCGGGCAATTTTTCGCGGATTTTTCGCGGCTGGGAAAAGTCCACTGTCACGAATTGCCCTTCACCGATCGGCCGGCGTCGCTCAAAGGCATCATCGGTGGCGAAGCCAAGGCACGTGGCTTGGAACTGAGCTGGGTGCCGCCCGTCGACCATTACCTCCGGCTGACGCTGGGCGCGGTGGATAACATTGGTGCGGGAACCGCCGCCACCGGGGTGTTCACCACGCCCGGCGGCGATACTGCCGATCTGTTCGCCGGCGACAGCAACCGCTCGCTCAGCGACCTGACTTGCTATGGCCGGGCCGCGACGATCCTCGAACTCGGCGAGGGCACCTCACTCAATGTGGGGATCGACTATGCGCGGGGCCAGGACCAGGGCACGCGCGAACTTGCCAGTGCCGACGCCAAATTCACCTGGCTGCCGGACGCCGCGAGGTTCGACCGGTTGGAAATCGGCGGCGAGTTGCTGCATGGCAAAACGGATGGCGCGTTCGGCCCGTCCGCACTCGTCGCCGGCGAAGCGACCAGCGGCAGTGCCACCGCCCACGGCGCCTATGTGTACGCCCAATACCGGATCGGCAAAGACTGGGAGCCGGGTCTCCGGTACGATTGGTTCCGCCCGGAATCCTGGTCGCAATCCGACGCCGACTCCGACGGCATCGCCGATGGCTTGGCGCGCACCCGGCAATCGCAAAGTTCGCTGTCCGCCTATCTGAACTACAACCTCAGCGAGTACAGCCGCCTGCGCCTCGAGGTCAGCCACCTCAATGGTGCCTCCGGTGCCTTCAACGGCAAGGACGACGACTGGCTCGGGTTCCTGCAGTGGACCGTCACCATGGGACCGCACACCCATTCCTTCCAACCCTAAGTCCAGTTACCATGAAAATCATCATTCTCACTTATCTAACCGTCCTGAGCATCCTGCCTGCCGCGCCGTTGAACGTCGTGGTCACGCTGCCCGATCTGGCCGACATCACGCGCCAGGTTGGCGGGGAGCAGGTGGCGGTTTTTTGCATCGCCAGCGGCCGCGAGGATCCCCACAATGTTCCGCTCAAGCCGAGTGCCATCACCAGGCTGGCGCAAGCCGATCTGTTCATCCAACTCGGGCTCGAACTCGAGCACGCCTATGCGCCGGCGCTGGTGAAGGAATCCCGCAACCGCAAAATCCAACAGGACGGCCCGGGTTTCCTCGACCTCAGCGGCGGCGTCAAACCGCTACAGGTTCCCACCAGTGTGGATCGCAAGGGCGGCGACGTCCATCCTAACGGCAACCCACATTACAACACCGATCCGGTCTATGGCCAGATGATGGCACGCGGCATCGCCGCCAAGCTCGGTCAGCTCCGACCGGAATCCGCCAGCGTGTTCAAGGCCAACGCCGACAAGGTGGTGGCGCTGTTGCAAGGACGCATGGCCGGCTGGCAAGCCAAGCTCGCCGGCAAGAACATCAAGTTCGTCAGCTATCACGCGGACTTGCCGTATTTCGCCGCGCGCTTCGGCCTGACGCAAGTTGGAACGATTCAGCCGAAGCCCGGCATTGAACCCGGGCCGCGTGAGATCGAGGCGCTGGCCGCCGCGATGCAACAACACGGCGTGAAACTCATCGTGAAGGAGAGTTTCTACAGCGAGCGCATCCCCAACCAACTCGCCAAAATGACCGGCGCCAAGGTGGTTAACATCCCGATCCTGGTCAACGGCACGCCCGCCGCGAAGGATTACGTTTCCTTGATAGACACCCTCGTCAACGCCTTCGCCCCGTGATTGCATTGCGTGATCTAGCACTTGGCTACGCCGGCGCCGCCGTGATCGAAGGCGTCAGCCTCGAGGTGGCCGCCGGTGACTTTGTGGTCATCGGCGGCCCGAATGGCGGCGGCAAAACCACCCTGTTGCGCGGCATCGCCGGCTTGCTCGATCCGCTGGCCGGCTCCATCACGCGCGGCCACACGCGTTTCGGTTATGTGCCGCAACACACCACCGTGGACCTGGCCCTGCCGCTCAGCGCCATCGAGATGGTGGAACTCGGCGCTTCCGCCTGCCTGCCGTGGTGGAAAACACTCGTCACCCCGCGTGCCTCGTTCCATCGCCAGGCATTGCGTGATTGCCAGGCGGATGCTTTTGCCAACAAGCCGTTCCCCGCTCTATCAGGTGGCCAGCGCCAGCGGGTGCTCCTCGCCCGGGCGCTGGCAACTGCGCCGGACTGCCTGTTGCTCGATGAACCGACCGCTGGAGTGGACCGGCCGACCCAGCACGCCTTGGCCACGATGCTCGGCACATTGCACCGTTCCTCGGGTCGTGCGGTGGTGCTCGTCACCCATCAATTCGCGCCGTTCCGCGACATCGCCGGGCGCTTTGTGTGGGTGCAGGACGGATCCCTGCGTGAACTCAGCGCCGCTGATTTCAACCGCCGCCATGACCATCCCGACCCCTCCAGCTGATGCCCGACTCCTTTCTTTTTGGCAAAGCCCTCTGGGCCACCGTGATGATTGGCATGCTGTTGCCCATCAGCGGCCGGCATCTGGTTCTGGGGCGGGCTGTGTTGTTAGGCCTGGCGGTGCCCCAGATCGCCATGGCCGGCATCGCCTTCATGTTTCTGGCCGCCTCGCTGCACTGGTCGTGGGCCGAAGCGCTCCATGAGGAATCCGCCAAGGCCATCGTCGGCTCCTTGTTGTTCGGCCTTCCCGGCTTGTTGCTCATCGCCACGCCCTGGCGGCGCGGTGCCCGCCTCAGCGAGGCGTGGCTGGCGGTGGTGTATCTCGCCTCGGTCGCCGCGACCAACCTGATGTTGGCCACCGACGCGGTGGGCGAAACCTATCTGGGTGATCTATTCCACGGACGCCTGCTGTTCATTGGTGAGCCGGAGTTGAAACTGTTGGGATTCACCCTGAGCGCCGGCTTTGCCTTCCTGTTTGCCTTCCGGCGGCGCCTGCTGCTCACTCTTACCGACCCGGACTACGCCACGGTGGCCGGGCTTGCCGTCGGCGGCTGGGCGCTGGCCGCGACGCTGGTCAATGGCACCGTCATCGGCATCACGGTGGCCACCGCCGGCCCGCTGGTCGCCTTCGGCTTCCTGGTGCTGCCCGTCCTAACTGCCGCCACCTTCGCCACCAGCCTGCGCGGCAACCTATGGCTGTCGATGCTGGCCGGCTTGGTCATGGCGCTCACTGGTTTTTGGCTGTCCTATCATTACGACTTGCCGCTCGGCGACGCGGTGGTCGCCACCGGCTGCGCCGTTCTCCTGCTCGCCCGCTTGCGGCATGTCGTGCCGGGTTGAGGGGAAGCGGCCACCTCACGGTGTTTCCATGCGCAGAACACGATAGAAACGGCGCGGCAAGCCTGCGGTGGCATCCTGGAAGGTCAGCGCTTGGTCGGCAAGGGTGGTGGGAAAGGCCGAACCGGGCAAGTCCTTGTGCCACTCGACGAGATTGTTGGAGTATTCGATCTGATAGTCGAAACCTTTCTGGCCGGGCCAGGTGAGGGTGGTGGCGGTGGCGGTATGCGTCAGTGAAGTGGGCCGGAACGGCTCGATGCCGAGGGGCGCGCTGCGAATCACGGTGTCGGCAACCAGCATCCAGTTGTCACCGTAGCCCGACGGGGCCGCCGCGCCCAGTTGCCATTCGTAGGCAAGATAGCCGAAATCGACGCTGCGGGTGGTGGCGGTGAAGGGAGCGTTTTCAAACAGCGGGATCCCATCGAGGTCCGCACTCCACTGATTGGCCGGCAAATTGATAGTACAGCTCAGCACGTGGAGTTCCCCGCGATAGAAAACCACGCCGGTTTCATGGTCCGGATTGGCGCCGTCCGCGCGCCAGATCCCATAGCTGGCCGTCCGGTTGTCGAATCGGATCCCGGCAAGGAAGAGCCTGCTGCTGTTATAGATGCTGACAAAGAAGCTGTCGCGGGTGGTCTTGGCAAGCGAGTCCTGGATTCCCACCAGCGTCTCGACGCGGACCAGTGGCAAGTCGCCGACTTGGGGTGAGTAATTGATCGGCTTGGCAACAATGACAAGAGTGGAATCGGGCTGATTGAAGCCAATGAAGGCGGTCTTGCCCAGGCCACCACCGACAATGATGTCCTGATCAATGCCATGGACCCCGAGGGTCTTGTCGGTGTTGCTGAACCATCCGTCGGTTTCCACCCAGTTGTAGTTGCCGACCGGCCAGTTCTCGAAATCGGTGCGATACAACTCCGCGCCCGCGGCCGGCAGCACGGCCACCGCTATACTTGCTAGAATGTTAGATAGATAACGGGGCAGGTGATGTCGGGTCATGGGGAAAACAAGGGGGTGTGCGGAGCGCTTGCGGTCACCGCTTACAGCCCTGCCGCATCAGCGAGCGGTTCGGGGGAGGTGTCGCGGTCATTGGTTGGATTCGAGGGTGTCGAACAAGTTGCCGTTCTCGCGCGCCGCGGGCGCGACCCGCTCGGCGGCGGGAGGAGCGGCATCCGCGGGCGCGGGCGGAGTGGCGGTGACTGCGGCGGGCGGGCCATCGGTGGAGGCGAGCAAGCCGGCTTCGAGGCGGGCGAGGGTGTCCTGCCACCACAGTTGCCGGTTGATCTCCTGATCCTCGACGAGCGCCTGTTGTTGCGGGTCCAGGACTTGGTGGATTGCCTCGGCGGCAGCGACGGACGACTCGGCAGCCAGACGGGTGCCACCGACGAGCATGACCGGATCATAACCCGGGGTGGCGCGGACCAGCACGGGGAACATTGCGTCGCGCTGCGCGGCACTGAGTGCAAGATCGGTGGTGAGGCGCTCCAAGCGCGCGCGGGCATCCTTCTCGACGGTGGCCGCGCGGGCGCGCCACTCAACTTGTTGGTCGCCCGGCAGCGAGGCTAACCAAGAATCCGGGAGTGCGACGCCCAAGGCGTCGGCCTTGCGCGTTGCCTGGCGGCACCAACCCGGGTGAGCCGCATCCCGCAGCGATGGTGCCGGGCTGGCATGGGCGCGACGGGGTGCGGCCGGGGTGGATCTAGCGGATTTAGGACTGCTGCCGGGGGTATCACGCAGGGTGATGGAGGCGGCCAAGGTCGCCGCAATCACCACCATCGCAAAACCGAGAATAAAGGTGGAGCGGTTCACAGCGATCTTTCGGTTAGTTGGTGGAAGACTCATGGCAAGGAGCGGGAGGTGCGACGCCGGGGCGACCCGGCCTGACCAGATCGCCCCGATGTGTGGCAGTGCCGCCATGAACTGGAGGTTGCACACAACCTGCCACCCATGGCGACACTCGGAGGAGGTCAGTCGTATTAGCCGTTGGTGCGATCACGGTCGCATTGTTTCACGGCGGCGAGGAATTCTTCGAGGGAGACCCCACCGCTGTCATCAGCGTCGAGCCGGTCAAAGATCGTGGCCACCAGTTCGGGGTTGTCCACAACCTTGTTGGCCATGCCGGGCAGCAGGACGAACTCCTCGTAGGAGAGCACTTCGTCTTCGTCGGTGTCGGACTCCGCTTCCCAGAAGCGGGTGACACGGCACTCGGTGATCATGTCGCGCAGCCGCGTCTTGGCTTGCTCGCGCTCCTGCTCGCTGATGGCGCCGTCACCGTTGGTATCCCAATCCGTGCGGAGCTGTTTGCGGATTTGGTCGCGTGCTTGTTCCATGACCTGCCGTTCTTCTTCGCTGATCACCCCGTCGCCATCGACGTCGTATTGGGCGAGGTAGGCGGGCAGGCAGGTGGCGTCGCCGAAGCGTTTTTGTTGTTGTTGCTGTTGCGGACCGCCTTGTGCGAAGACGAGCGGGGTGCAGCAGATGGTGCAGAGGGCCAGATAACTAAATTTCATAATGTTGTCCTTTCTTGAATTGCGGGGCGGGGAGGATTTCCGCCTTCATCGGGACCGACGGCGCGCCGGCGCGGGCGGTTACAACAAAAGCAAAAAAAATCACAATCTTCAGCGCTTAGGGTCGACGAGGTCGAACAAGTTGCCGGTGTCGCGGGCGGCGGGCGCGATCCGTTCTTCGGCGGCGGGCGCGGCGGGAGTCGCTGGTGCTGCCGGTGTGGCGGGCACGCCGCCGGTCGCATCTATCAAGTCGGTTTCGAGACGGGAGAGGATATCCTGCCACCACAGTTGGCGGTTGACCTCGCGGTCCTCTAACAAAGCCTGTTGTTGGGGGTCGAGCGCCTGATGGATTGCCTCGTCGGCGGCCAGGGTGGGTTGGGGAACGAGGCGGGCCCCGCCGACGAGCATGACCGGATCGAACCCCGCGGCCGAGCGGACCAGCGCGGGGAACAGCTTGTCGCGTTGTGCGGCAGTGAGCTCAAGTTCGGCCGCGAGACGCTCCAAGCGGGCCTTGGCGTCGCTTTCCACTGCGGCGGCACGGGCTCGCCACGCCGCCTGTTGTGCGGCTGGCAATTCGGCCAAGCGGGCTTCCTGCAGGGTCACGCGCAAGCCATTGGCCTGGCGGTCTGCGGCATCGTTAGATACCGCGCTCTTGTCGTTGGCGGGCGCCAGCGGCGGGCCGGGGTGGTCGTGGCCGACCAGAGGCTTGCCTGTGGCGGATGGGATGCCTGGGCGTTTGTCGCCGGGCGCATTGCGCAGGGTGATGGAGACGGCCAAGGTCGCCGCAATCGCCAACAGTGAAAAACCAAAAATGTAACCGTATCGATTCATCATGCCTCCTCCGCTCACTTATTTGAATGTTCCGATTCCTTGCCGTCCTTGTCAAGCGAGAGCTGCAATTGCTTGCGACTGTCCTCGACTTTGTTGCGCTGTTTGGCATCCAGATGGGGCAGCAGGCGCTGGTGCAGATCGATCAGGGCGCTGCGATATTGGCGGATCGCTTGGTAGCGGGCGGTGCCAATGGCGGTGGCGGTCTGGCGCACTTCCTTGGCGACGGCGGCCTGTTGCTCGGAGCTCAGCGCGAGTTCGCGGGCCAGCCGCTCGACGGTGGCCTCAGCCCAGTCCGGATGGATCTGGTTGGAGCCGGTGGCCGGGGCGAGGCGCAGCCGGGTGGTGCGCTCGCCGACGAGGAAGCCGATGCCATAACCGCACAGCAGGATGGCGAGCAAAGCGGCGGTGATGGCGAGGTAATCGCGGGGGGAGGCTTTCATGAGATCAAGGGGCGGGGGGCAGCAGCTCGGGCGTGTCGATGAGCGGCGGCGTGGCTTCGGTGCAGCGCTGAAGGGTAAGGATCACCAGAAAAACGACAACGCACAAGATCGCGATGGCGACCGACCAGCGACGCCACAACAACACCCGGGCCAGCGCGATGACCGACTCGCGCAGCGCCACGATGCGCGAGGCAAAGCCGGGCGGCACGGGCTTGGTCTCGACTGGCGGCGGGCTGGCGCGACGGGCGGCGGCGACCAGTTTTTGCCAATTGTGTTGGGGGTCATTCATGGTGGTGGTGATGATGACGAGCGGAGTTCGAAGCGCTGCATTTGTTCGGCGAGTTTGCGGCGGGCGCGCATGGCAGTGACTTTGACCTTGGAGTCCCCCCAGCCGGTGAGGTTGCACACATCCTGCACCGAACGTTGCTCCAGATCAAGCAAGCGGATGACGATTTGCTCGTTGGGCCCGAGCGTGGCAATCAGGCGGTCGAGCAACTCGTGGAGCATGGCGGGCGACTCATCGGCGACCGGCGCGTCGCTGGCCAAGGTGCGCTCCAGAATCTCGCGCTCGTCATCGGTGAGATCGCTGTAGCTTGTTAGGGGCCTGGCCGCCAGGCGGCGCAGCCAGTCGCGGCAAGCATTCAGGGTGATGCGCGACACCCAATGCTCGAACGGCTGGTGGCCGGCGTATTGGCCGAGATTGGCAAAAATCTTCACGAACACCTCCTGCGCCACGTCATCGCGGTCCGCCTCGCGCCGCAGGTGGTTGCGAATGGTGCCCGCCACCAGCGGATAGAGCAGATCGACCAACTGGCGCCATGCCGCCTCCTCGCCGACGCGGGCGGCGGCAAGCAGGCTTGGGGGAATGTCGGAGGCGTCGTTGGCCATGGCAGGCAACCGGGAGTAGCGGCGAGATCGCAGGCCGCCACCTTGGCGGCAGCGTCCGGACGATGTGTCGGCGGCGAGAATTCGCGGTTTTGCCGGTTGACACAAGCCGAAGCGGCGCCACGGCAATCGGGCGGCGCATCGCGCCGGGGCAATGGCCGACTGCCAAGCCGGCACCGGCGCTGCCGGCCACCGTTGGTGAGGGATGCCGGGGGCCGTGGATTGGCCGGCGGCGGCGCTGGCGGGGCGGTGGCAACCTGCCGGCAATGGCGCCAACGCGGGCGATGCGTTTACTGGCGCTTTCTAAACAAATTGTAATCCGCCACAGAGGGTTGGGTTTATCATTGTTAGTGAGTTTTCCCGCAGCGATTCCGCCGGCGGTTGCTTTTCAGCTATGCAAGCCATCACGCCGCCGCTAGAAACCAAGCGAGCGACCGTCGTTAGCCATGAAGATTCTCGTCATCGAAGATGAAAAGAAAATCGCCTCCCTCATCCGCAAGGGGCTGGAGGCGCAGGGCTTTGTGGTGGACGTCTGCCACCACGGCGACGAGGGCTTCACCGCGGTGACCACGCGGCCCTACGATGCGGTGGTGCTCGACATCATGCTGCCGGGGCGCGACGGGTTGAGCATTCTGCGCAATCTGCGCGAACGCAGACTGGCCGTGCCAGTCATCCTGCTGACCGCACGCAGTGAGCTGAACGAACGCCTCGAAGGCCTCAACCTCGGCGCCGATGACTATCTCACCAAGCCGTTTTTCATCGAGGAATTGATCGCCAGGTTACATGTCGTGACGCGCCGGGCTGCGGGTGCGAGCCACAGCATTCTAACCGTGGCGGATCTGGCGGTGAACCTGCTTACCCGCGAAGTGGTGCGAGCCGGGCGGCACATCGAGCTGACCGCGCGCGAGTTTGAGTTGCTGCAACACCTGGCACGCTCACCCGGCCGGGTGCTCACCCGGCCGCAGATCTGCGAGCGGGTCTGGAACTATGATTTCGACCCCGGCACCAACCTGGTGGAGGTCTACATCCAGCGCCTGCGCAAGAAAGTGGATGGCGAAGGTGAGACCAAACTCATAGAAACCATCCGCGGCGTGGGTTACCGCATGAAACCAGACGCATGAAAGCACCGTCGTTGCGCCTCAAAATCGCCCTGCTCTCCACGGGCATTGCCGGGGTGGTGCTGGTTGGCTTCGGCACGGCCGCATTCCTGATGATTGCCCGGCAGAAAACCGCGGGCTTGGACACCGAAATCCGCGCCCTGGGCACCCGCCATCCCGGCTGGTTCACCAACCGCCGCGATTTCCAACGCCTCGACGACAACCTCGGCTTCATTTTCGGCGAGGACCACCGGCAACAGGTCATCCTCATGGTCAAAGACACCAAGGACCGGACCGTGCTCTACACCTCGCCGGGCTGGCCGCAGGAACTCCCACCAGCACAATTCGATGATATCCTGAGCGATGAGCCAACGCCACCGCCAGAGCGCGACGAAACGCGCGACGAGAGCGGATCGGGCGGCGGCCGGGGCTGGGGAGGCACGGGACGCGGCTTGGGTCCCGGCGGCGGTGGCGGTCAGGCCGCATTCACCAAAACCCCCAAGTTCCGCACCGTGCGTACCAGCTGCGGGCAATGGCGCCTCGGCACCCTCGGCACCACCACCACCAGCCTGACCATCGGCTTGAATACCGGCCGCACCCGTGCCGAGTTGGATCACTTGCGCAATGGTTTCCTGGTAGCCCTGCCGCTGGCCTTGTCGCTCGTCGGACTCGGCGGCTGGCTGGTGGCCGGCCGCGCGCTGCGGCCGCTCCGCGTCATTGCCCGCACCGCCGAACTGGTCACCGCCCGCGGGCTCGACCAGCGCATTCCGGTCGCCGCCGTCGATCCGGAAATCGCCCGGGTGATCCATGTCCTCAACCGCATGATGGATCGGTTGGAGAATAGTTTTCACCAAGCCACCCGCTTCAGCGCCGATGCCTCACACGAATTGAACACCCCCCTCGCCATCATGCAGGGCGAACTCGAAAACGCCTTGCAGGACGCCCGCCCGGATTCCACGGAGCAGCGTACCTTCAGCAATTTGTTAGAAGAGACCCAGCGCCTCAAGACCATCACGCGCGGCCTGCTTCTGTTAGCCCGCGCCGATGCCGGCCAGCTCCAGCCGGCCCTGCACGCGCTCGATCTAACAACAACGCTGGAGCGCATGCTCGAAGACCTGCGGGTGCTGGCCGCGGAGATGCACCTCGACTTCGAGGTGGAGCTCGCATCGGGCGTGAGCATCGAGGCCGATGCGAGCTTGCTGCACACCGCCCTGCTCAATCTGCTGGTCAATGCGGTCAAATACAACGAGCCCGCTGGCCGCATCCGCATCCACCTCGAAGCACGGGACGCTCAGGCATGGCTCACGATTGGCAACTCCGGACCGGGCATCCCCGAAGCCGACCAAGCCCGGGTGTTCACCCGCTTCCACCGCGTGGATGCCGCACGGCAGCGCCAAGTGGAAGGCGTCGGGCTGGGGCTCAGTTTGGCCCGCGAGATTGTGCGGGCGCATGGCGGGGAGGTCGCACTCCAGGCCAGCCGGCCCGGCTGGACCAGTTTTGTGCTGCGCCTGCCATGTTGCGTGCAGCAGGCCGGGCATTGAGGCGGCCCTTGCGGACCGCCTCAAGCGTCGACGCCGTCTCCATCAAATTCCGGCGGGGCACTCGGCACCGCCACCGCGTGGGCCGCTGCCGTCACGCGGACCCCGGCGCTGGCCCTTGCCTTGGCCCTTGCCCATAGCCTTGCCCTGGCCGTTGCCTTGGCCCTGGCACGCGCCTTTGCCCTGGCCCTGGCCCTGGCCTTGGCCGACACAGGCGCCGCCATTTGCCTGTTGGCACGCCTCCTGGCGGGCCGCGCGTTCTTCGTCGGTTTGCGGCGGGCCGCCGAAGTTGGCGCCGCGGCGGGTGGGTCCGCCTTGGGCCAGTGCGGTGCCTGCGGTGAGCAGGGCGGCTGCGATCAAGGTGGTGATTCGAATGGTTTTCATGTTATTATTGTTGTTGTTGTTGTTGTTAACAGGTGGAAACGCCCCGTCATGGGGCCTTCCAAAGGAATAGACCCCGGCCACATGAACCGGGACCGCCGCGACGAATGACAATTTTGTCATGTTTGAGTTGGGCAAGGATTTCGCGAGGCGCGCCAGGGCATTAAATCGGGGCTTGACTCCCGGTGGGAAAATCAACTCAGTTCGGCCAGCCGGTTTGTGATGCGCGCCCCTCACTCAAGAAAATCACCCCACTGGGGGTTTTTTCACCGCCTGACGGCCACTTCCATCATCACCACCATCCGTGACCTCCGCCTCAATCCAGCCTCACAAGTCTCGCATCGAACAATTGCGCAAGCCCGTTTCATTTTTAGTGAGTGCGATCCTGCTAGCGGTCCTGGTATTCTCCCAAACCTCGTGGCGCGACACCCTGTTGGGTGAAGTGCTTGAGCAAGCGGGCTTTCTCATGGTGTTCGTCGCGGTGCTCGGGCGGGTGTGGTGCACGCTATTCATTGCCGGGCGGAAAAACCGCGAGCTATGCACCTCGGGTCCCTACGAACTGTGTCGCAACCCGCTGTATCTGTTTTCCTTCATCGGGCTGATCGGAATCTTTTGCGCGGGAGACAGCATCCTCCTCGCCATGCTCGGCGCGATCGCCTACTGCACCTACTACCATGGAGTGATCCGCAGCGAGGAACACCGTCTGGCCGAAATCTTCGGTGCGGAGTTCGACAACTATGTGGCTAGTGCGCCAAGATTCTGGCCGCGCCTGATAATTCCGAGGCGCGCCGACACGCTCCAAGTGGACAGCCAGATTTTCACCCGATCCCTGCGGGAAGTGTTCTGGTTCCTGTTTGCCATCATCCTGACGGAGAGCTTGGAATGGCTCAAGGCAAACCACCTCATCAGCACCTTCCAACTGCCGTTCTGATAGATACCCCCTGTCCATGCCCGGCTGAAGCCGCCGGCTGCAGTGAGGCGGCCGAATTCACCGGCCAAAACGCCGGTGCCAGCGAGACCAACCCGCCCCGGCGGCATCACCGTCGGAGGACGGCGTGGCGTGGCTGCGCCGCCGCGCTCCGGAGTCTGGGCCTCAGAACACCTGACCTCGTGCGGGAGCCAAAGCGGCTGAGGGCCATGAAATCAAGGATTATGATGTTTGGCATCCCATCGTGTCGGGAGTTGAACACATGATACCAAATCGCAGCGCCAGGCTCCGGGCAAGATGCCCGGGCCACCGTGGCGCGGGCATCCTGCCCGCCGCCATTCTTCAGGATGGTATCACCTCAAACCCGGTCGAGGTCAGGTGTTCTGGGCCTGCCGCTCACAACCCGAGGCGGTAGCCGAAGCCGAAGTTGTTGATACCGCCGCGGTCGAACATGCAGCCGCCGGACTGGTGCATGATGAAAACCGTGAGTTGGTGCTGGGGATACTGCGGAAGGGCCAGCGTGAGTTCGATCGGCCAGTTGAATTTGACGTGCGAGCGGTACCGGGTCGGATGGGTCTCGTGATCAATCAGGAAGACCTCTTCGGAATAAGCCAGCCCGAGTCCCATCGCGGCAGTGGTGCTCACCAGCGAGTTCCAGGGGAAATCCCGCCACCGCACTTGGAACGAGGCGCTGTAGTTGAGAAACGGCGAGCGCCCGTTCTCGTCCACGATCCCCAGCGTGAGCGGGATTTCCAGCAGCGGCTTGAACAGGCGGTTGCTGATCTGCCAGGAGGGTTCCGCCAGCCGATAGGCAGCGGTCAGGAGGTGCACCTCTCCGCCGGATGGACCACCGGCGATGCTGGTTTCCCCCAAGGCCACCCGGTCGATGGTGTCGTGGGTGATGAAGGCAACGCCATATTCGAAGGCCCAGCGGCGCAGTGGGTCCGGGCCATCGCTGCGCAGCGCGATGGCCGCAGATGCGGACCCACAGGCGAGCAGGGCGAAGAGGAACAGGCGAAGGATCAGGGTGGTCATCGGCGGAACGCCGTTGCTAATACTGCCACCGCACAAGACCAGTCAACCCCAATTAGGAACTCCTCGCAGGGGCCGCAAGAGGACGCCCCACCCCGGGTCACCCGGCCGCCCAAAGACCGCTATGCCTGCGCCATCGGGGGTTTTTTAGCAACCCGTTTGGCAACAACGAAAGCCCCGATCGCCGCGGCAACGAGTGCCACCGAGAGGAGCGGTCGCACGGCAAACCATGCCACAGCGATAACGACGGCTGAGGCCATGACCGCCACAACCAGAGCCACAAAGGACGTGCCCACGCCCACCAGATCTCCAAGCAGCGGCAGCACGTCGGCCATGGTGGCGAGCGGCCTCAGGAGCAAGCCAATACCAAGCGCCATGAGGAGGGTTCCACCCAGCCGCAACCCCCAAGCAAGCCACGTGTTTTCGCTCTTCGCATGCTGGAACATCGCGTCGGCCGGGATCTCGCCCGACTCCACACGTTGGATCGCACGTCCGGCTTTGGTCGGGTAAGCATCCAGCGTCTGACCCGTCTGCCGGGCCAGCACGCTGAACGTCGCGGGTTTCAACACCGTGAACTTCACGCGCTGATCCCCGATGGCCGGCGCGGTCGGGTCGGCTCCCAAATAGAACGAGTCGCCCATGCACTTCACCTTCGCTTTCAATTCGGCCGGGAGGTTCTCCGCGTCCGCAGCGCTGAGCGGCAGCGCTTGATCGCCACGCATCGAGCCGACTATGGCCGGCGGCAGATTGAACTTCCCAAGGGTGACGTGGTCTGCGGCTGAAACCAACGTGCCGCCAAGCATCGAGGTGGGATTCGAGTGACCCTCGGGTTGCTTGAACTCACTCGAGCGAATGGGCTGGTCCGACCAGTTCTGCGTATATGTATAAGTGGTCTGCGTGTCGGTGCCGCCACCGAGTTTTTTGCGGGTTTCGGCTTTCTTTTGCTCTTGCCACTGGAACATCTCCACCGTGCGCGTCAGGCGGATCGCATTTTGACTCACCCCAAACGCCGCGTCGCGCACCAAATCAGCGGTGGTGGCGCCGCCACTCACATGGATCAGTTTGCCCTCGTTGGCCGGGAGTATGGCATCTGCGGTGACGCCAACCACGGCGGCCACGCCTTCCTTGAGGCTCGCCGCGGTCTTCACCGCGCGCCCCTCATTCCAAAAAAGCAGAATGATGGCGACCGGAATGAGGACGATGCCGAAGAGCACGCCCTTGATGGCATCGCCGAGGCGACCAAAAATCGATTGGCTGGAACTCTCCGTGAAGGTGTCGGGCATGCCTGCCAAGAAATTGCGACCGCCTTGCCTTGTCAACGATATTACGCTGGGAGCTGCCGCCCACGCGCTTTGCGCATGCGGCGGGTTATGGCTCGGCAGCGCCCGGGGGGGCGGTCTGGCAAAGGCTGGCGAGGAAGCCATCGGCGGGGTCGGCCCGCACCTTGCTGGATTTACCCGCCGCCAGCTCCGGATCGGGGGCGGCAAAGGGCGGGACCACTCCGCTCTGACGCATTTTACGCATGGTAACTTCGACGACCTGGGCCAGGGAGTAGCGGTCGAGGATGTTGGCAATGGCATTGCGCACGTCGATCATCACCATTCGCAGCCCACAGTGCGCCTCATCGGGACAGCTGCATTTCTGATAGGCATGCTCGCTCGCGCAACAAATCGGCGCGAGGCGGCCATCCATCAGACGGACGATGTCGCCCATCTTGATGTTGGTGCCGCTGGGGGTCAGCGCGTACCCGCCGTTCTTGCCCCGGTAGGTTTCCACCACCCCGGCGTCGCGCAATTCCTGTAAAATCCGTTCCACGAATTTGAGCGGGAGCCGGTTGGTCTCCGCCAGTTCGGCACCCGGCACCGCGGCGCGTCCCATCTGCGCCGCTATCCCCAGATTGATCAGGGCGCGCAATGCGTATTCGGATTTCTTGGAAAGGTGCATTTGGTTGTCTGGACCAAATCGTATGGATTAAACCGCCGACTACAAGCATATTGGGGCGGCCGGCGCTTGCGTTAGAGCAAGCGCCGGATGCCGGGTCGGCGTGGTGACGCCCTCATACGCCGCCGGGCGGCCGTCGCGGGTAACCGGGATTGGCAACCCGCGGCAAACGCGGGCCTTGGGAAAAGGCGTCCCCGCCGGGGAAATCTCCTTGCAAGCTGGCAGCCCGAACCATATCAATCAATCCGTTAGCCCGCCCCGCGGGCCGATCTATCAGATCAGCGGGAAAATCAACGCCCGCGGCAGATCCACCTCGCCATTGCCGGATGGCTAAAGAAGGCCCCGCAACAACCAGAAAAAAAACCATGAAACGAATCATCACCGCACTTGCACTAGTTGCCTTGTCGGCAGTCGCGGCCAGCCCGGCCGGCGCTGAACAAGAACCCGTTCGCATCAATTACCCGCGCATCTTCGGCGTGCGACCCGGCTCGCCGTTCCTTTTCCGCGTGCCGGTTTCCGGTTCGCGCCCATTCACGGTCACCGCCACGGGCTTGCCGGGCGGATTGAGCCTCGATCCTGCCACCGGCATCGTGCGTGGCGTCATCGCGGACCTGGAAAAAAAGACCCACACGGTCACCTTTTCCGCGCAGAACCCCGTGGGCAGTTCCACCCAGACGATCCGCTTCGTGGTGGGCGAGCGCATCTGCCTGACCCCGCCGATGGGCTGGAATTCGTGGTATGTGTGGTATCACAACCTAACTGAAAAACACTTCCGCGACGCCGCCACCGCCTTCGAGCGCAATGGCCTCGCCGGCCACGGCTGGTCATATATCAGCATTGACGACTGCTGGCAGGGCGGGCGCGCCGGACCGGACAAGGGGCGGGCGCTGCAACCCAACACCAAGTTCCCCGACATGAAGGGCGCGGTGGACTACGTCCATTCCCTGGGCTTCAAGGCCGGCATTTACACGACGCCCTGGGCCGGCTCCTACGCCGGGTTCTGCGGCGGCACCTGCGACAATGCCGAGGGCAACATCGGCGGCCTGGCGCCCGACAAATGCCCGGTGCCGGGCCGCATCTACGCCGGCAACGACAGCGTCCACCACGTCGGCTCGCACTGGTTCATGGAGGCGGATATCCAACAGATGGCGGACTGGGGGTTCGACCTGGTTAAGGTCGACTGGACACCAAACGATCTCCCGACCACCTCGCGCGTCAGCAAAATCGTCCGCTCGCAAAAGCGGGACATGGCGCTGTCCCTCTCTAACGCAGCCACATTCCAAGACGCCGCCGAATACGCCAAACTGGCTGAACTGTGGCGCACCACCGGCGACAACATGGACGCATGGGGCCACATCACGGGTCTGGGTTTCGCCCAGTTGCCTTGGGCACCCTACGCCGGACCGGGGCACTGGAACGACTCCGACATGTTGATCTTCGGATATCTCAACAACGGGGTCGGAGCGCCACTGCGGCACACCAACCTGACCCGCGACGAGCAACGGTCCAAGTTCACGATTTGGTGCCTCAACGCCTCGCCGCTCATCCTTTCGTCCGACCCGGACCAACTCGATGGCTTCACGCTGTCCATGATGTCTAACGACGAGGTCATCGCCGTGGATCAGGATCCCCTCGGCAAACCCGCCAAGGAAATGCCCGCGCTAGGCGCGTTGCGCTTGTTTGTGAAAGAGATGGAGGACGGGTCACTCGTGCTGGGTGTCATCAATATGGGCGAAGCGTGCGTCGAGAAAATTCCCTGGGCGAAATTCGGCCTCGCGGCGGACCCGCGCGCCGTGCGGGACTTGTGGGCCAACCATGATTTGGTCGCCGCTGACTACGCGCTAGCCGCGTTGCCACCGCACGCGAGTTTGCTTTTGCGAACGATGAGCCGCTGATTCATCGCCCCGCCTGCCCGCAATGGAATCATGCCCCCCCCTGCCCCGCCCCGGCCACCGGCTCTTGCCACGGCCGTCACCACCACAGCAATTTCCTGGCTGTGCCAACAGTTGAGTCCTGAAAAATCCGCCTCATGAAATCCTGCTTCAATCTCACGGCGATCTGCCTCGCCGCCCTGGCCTCCACCGCAGCCGTGCGAGCCGCACCGGTGACGTGGTCGG
>CAIZNN010000265.1 GCA_903934285.1 Akkermansiaceae bacterium
CTACCAACGATGCCGATTACGCAGGCAGCGCCACCGGCACGCTGGTGATCGATAAGGCCAGCGCCACCATCGATCTAACCGGTCTCACCCAGGCCTATGACGGCACGCCCAAACCCGTCACCGCCACCACCACCCCGGCCGGCCTGGGCGTCGCCATCACCTATGACGGCTCCGCCACCCCGCCCACTGAGGCCGGCAGCTATGGGGTGGCCGCATTGATCAACGATGCGGATGGCGTTGGCGAGGCCACCGGCACACTGGTGATCGACAAGGCCGGCGCCACCATCGTTCTAACCGGCCTGACCCGGACCTATGACGGCGCGCCGAAAGCGGTCACCGCCACCACCACGCCGGCCCGCCTGGGCGTTGCCATCACCTATGACGGCTCCGCCACTCCGCCCACTGAGGTCGGCAGCTATGGGGTGGCCGCATCGATCAATGATCCGAATTGGGTTGGCGAGGCCACCGGCTCGCTGGTTATCGTCCCAGCCAACAGCTGGACTGCTTGGTGCAATGAGCATTTCAGCGCAGCCGAGCAAGGCAAAGGTCTAGCGGCCGACGACGCGGATCCCGATGCCGATGGTCGTCCGAACCTTGCCGAATATGCCCTTGGCAGCGATCCCCGGCAATTCACCCCGCCGTTGGTCCCCATCCTCGCGGCCGACAGCCTCTCGCTCACGTTTACCCGCCCCGCCGCGTTGCCGGGCCTCGAGTATGCCGCCGAGTCCACGGCGGACCTTGCCACATGGTCGCCGGCGCCGCTTGAATTGTTAGAAACGGGAGCCACCGAAACCCTGCGCGCCAGCGTGGCGCGCCACCCCGGGGATCCCGCCCCGCGCTTCCTGCGCTTGCGCTTGGTCCGGCACTAACAAACCAGGCGCCGCAATTGTCCGGTGGCGATGGAGCCGGTGCTTATGGGGCCTTGACCGCCGCGAGCAAGGCCTCGACATTGGCCCACGGCACATCGGGCTCGAGCGTGTGGGTCGGCGCGAGCAGCAGGCCGCCGCCCTTGCCGACGGTTGCAATGAGCTTGGCAATCGTTTGTTGGACTTCCCCGGGCGTGCTGAAAGGCATGGTGGTCTGGGTGCCGATGCAGCCCCAGAACGCGAGCCGGTCGCCAAAGAGCTCCTTCATGCGCAGCGGGTCCATGCATTCCGGTTGCACCGGGTTGAGAATCTCCACGCCGATCTCGATCAAGTCGGGCACGATCCGCTCCATGTTGCCGTCACCATGATAGAAAATCAGGATTTGCGGGTTCACCGCCTTGGCGGCGCGGATCACCTCGGCCAGCCGCGGCTTGAGCGTCGCCCGCCACAACGCCGGGCTGATCATCATGTCGATCTGGGTCGCCACGTCGTCGCCTAACATCAACACATCCGCCCCGGCGGCCGCATAGCGCTGGGCCATGCCGATGCGGATGGCGGTGAGCTTGTCGAGCAGCGCGGTGGCAATGTCCTCTTCGCCGATGAGTTCTTCCATGAAGCGGTCCATGCCGCGCAGATACCAGGCGAGTTCAAACAGGGTCATCTCCATGAACGCGCACACCACCAGATCGCGCTGCTTCAGTCCGGCCACCCGCGCGGGGAGCTGTTGCCAGCGGTAGTCTGCCAGCCAATCGGGCCACGGGTAGGCCTCCACCTGTGCCACCGACTCGAACTTGGCCATCGGGTGCAGCATTTCCTGAAAGTGCGCGGTGGGCCCCGGCGCGCCCATGATGCCCCATTCCGGATTCCAATCCAGCGGCCGCGTGCCGGCCGGCAACGCGTCGAAAAACACCGTGTAGTCGGTCTGCAGGCGAGTCGGATCAAGCTCGATGCAGCGCAGGGGAAACTGATAGTATTCCTGATAGTCCTCGCGCCCGGTGCGGCGGCGGAATTCCTCTAACAAAGCGGGTGAGAACACGAAGTCGAAGCCGACCCGCTCGGGTTGTTGGCGGCGCAGCGCGCGCAGGATGTTTTCGCGGTTGGTCATGGGGCGATTATGTGAGGGTTTTGATATCAAGATGTCAACGTCGGATGCGGGGCCTCACTCGTTGAGCGCTTTCGCCCGCGGGGGCTCGCCCGGCCGCTGCGCCTCGGTCGGATCGAGCACCTCCACCGGCGACGCCTTCGGCACCTCCACCGGGGTCGCTTTTGGCACTTCCACGGGGGTCGCTTTTGGCACTTCCACCGGGGTCGCTTTTGGCGCCTCCACGGGGGTCGCCACGGGCAGCTCCACCGGGGTCGCCACGGGCGCCTCCACGGGCGCCTCCACGGGGGTCGCCTTTGGCAGCTCCACGGGTGTCGCTTTGGGTGGCACATCCACGGGGGTCGCGTTGGGTGCTACTGGCGGTGCCACGGGTGGTGCCACGGGTGGTGCCACGGCTGCTGCCCGCGGGATCGGGCGTGGCGGCTCGGGTGGCGGCGGGGTTTTGCGCATGCGGATTTCGACGCGGCGGTTGGGTGCCTGGTCGCCGACGCTGCCGACCATCACCAACGGCTCGAACTTGCCTTTGCCGCAGGTGAGGATTTTGTCGCCATCCATGCGCAGCGACTTGACCAGATGTTCTCTAACTGCCGCGGCGCGGCGCCGCGAGAGGTCGAGGTTGAATTCGTCGCCGCCGACCAAATCGGTGTGGCCCTCGATCCAACAATAGAGGTTCGGATTGCGGTCGATGAGCAAGCCCAGCTTCATCAGGCCGACCTTGGCGCTCTCGCGCAGCTCGGCGCTGTTGAAATCAAACAGCAAATCGCTCGGCAACATCGTCCTCTTGCTCACCAGCACGTTGGCCGGCAGGCCGATCAAGTCGTCGAGGGTGGTCACCCCATCCAAGGCGCCGCCCTTCACCTTGCCATTGGCACCCTTTTTCAACAGGTCCTCGGTGAATTTGCGCCAATCCACCTCGTCGGCCTGCACCGCCCCGGGGTCCACCGTGATTTGGCCGGTGGCGGCCGGCGGCAAACTCTCCTCCATCCGCCCCAGCTCTGGCAAGTCCGCCTCGATTTCCATCCGCGCGGACAAATCCGGGGCCACCGGCGCCGGATCGCCCTCTGCCGCCGGCTGGGTCATGCGCAGCGCGTATTCCGGCTCGAGCACATCGGGTTTGATATCGATATCCTGATCCTTGGGCAATTTGGCGAGCAGATCGACCTCCTCGAGCAAGGCCGCGGCGTCGTTGGGCGGCACCACCAAGGTCTCCGGCGGGGCCGATTTCTCGCTTTCGGCCGGTCGCACTTCCACTTGATTGACGTTCATCCGTTCGGTCGACAGCTCCTGTGCTTGGGCGGCCCCGAGCCCGATTTTGTAGTGATCCAGTGCCAGAAACACCACCCCGTGCAGCAACAGCGAAACCACCATGGCCACCGCCGCCCACCACCGGAGATGTTCCGGCCCGGGCAACCGGTAGGATCCACGGTCGCGCGCATTGTTCCATGAATAAACCTCGGCCACGCCCCGAGCATAGCTCCTGCAAATCCGACTGGCAATCCCGCGAAATGCAATTATTGTCTGGGACTTCAACTGTTTCCTTCGTTCATTCATCCCACCCCTGACGCATATGCCTGCCAAAAAAGCTGCATCCACCGCCCCTTCCGGGAATCCGCCCCCAGCCAAGAAGGCTCCGGCCAAGAAGGTCACGGCCAAGAAGGCTCCGGCCAAGAAGGCTCCGGCCAAGAAAGCCACGGTAAAAGCCGGCGCACCTGCCGAGCCCGCCGCCCCGGCTGAAGGTGCAACCGCCGCGCTGCGTCCGACCCGTGACCAGATCACTCACGCCGCCTACCTCAATTTCCTCAGGCGCAAGGAGCTGGGTCTGCCGGGCGATCCGGCCACCGATTGGATCACGGCCGAGCGCCAACTTGTAAGTTGCGGTCTGGGTGGCTGACCTGACCAGCGGCACGGCGGTGGCCGGCAAGCAGCCGGACCGGCCGGCTTGGTTTTTGTGAGTTTTTCGATCTTCCGGCTTGGAGGACGCTCGATGCGGGTTACAGTGGCCGTCGTGAACACCTGCTCTTCCCTAGGCATCGGCTTGGCCGGATTCGGAACCGTCGGCTCCGGGGTCTGGAACACCCTCGAACGCAATGGCGACCTGATCACCGGCCGCACTGGCGGCCGGATCGCCCTGCACATCGCCAAAATTCTGGTCCGTGATCCCGCCAAAGCCCGCGCCACCACCAGCGAGGTGCCAGCGGACATGTTCACCACCGAGTGGCGGGCGCTGGTCGAGGATCCGGCGGTGGACATCGTCGTCGAACTCATCGGCGGCACCACCGATGCCTTCGACATCGTCGCCGCCGCGCTGCGGGCTAACAAGCCGGTGGTCACCGGCAACAAGGCGCTGCTGGCCGAGCGCGGCGTCGAGTTGTTTGCCATCTCCAGGGAACACCAAACGCCGATCCATTTCGAGGCGGCGGTGGCCGGCGGCATCCCGATCATCCGCACGGTGCAGGACTCGTTCATCGGCAATCGCATCCAATCGTTTTCCGGCATCATCAACGGCACTTCCAACTTTATTCTCGGCCGCATGGCCGAAGCCGGGCTGAGCTTCCAAGCCGCCCTGGCCGAGGCCCAGGCCAATGGCTATGCCGAAGCCGACCCCACCCTTGATGTCAATGGTTGGGATGCCGCCCACAAGGCGATTCTGCTCGCCACCCTTGCCTACGGCTTTCCGATCGATGCCTCCGCCATCCACGTTTCGGGCATCGAGCAAGTGCGCCCGGCGGACATCGCCTTTGCTAACAACCTCGGCTATGTCATCAAGTTGCTCGCCGTCATTCGCGAGCACCCCGACCACGCCGTGGAAATCCGCGTCCAGCCGTCCTTCATCGCCAAATCGCACATCCTCGCCGCGGTGCACGGCGTGTTCAATGCGGTGGCGGTGCATGGCGATGCCGCGGGCGAGTCATTGTTTTACGGCCGCGGTGCCGGCCAAGACCCGACCGCCTCCTCGGTCGTGGCCGATCTGGTCGAGGCGGCCCGGTCCCTCGGCCAAGTCGGCGGCCACCGCGGGTTCCTGCCGTATCGTGCCGCCGGCCAGCTCCTGCCGGTCGGCCAAACCTCCACCGCTTACTATGTGCGCTTTGATGTGACCGACCGCCCAGGGGTCATCGCGGAAATCGCCCGGGTGCTGGCCGACCACCGGATTGGCATCTCCGGCACCCATTCCCCAGTCAACCCGGCCAACCCGGATGCCGAGTTTGTCGACATGGTTTTCCTGCTCCACACCTGTCCTTTCGGCCAACTCCAAACCGCCCTCGCCGAGATTGAAACCCTCGATTGCGTCAACAGCCCGCCCGTGGTCTTCCGCATCGAGGCGCTGACCTGAGCAGTTATGGGCGGCCCGCGGAATGGCCAAAATAAGCAACTTGTGTTTTCCGGATGGGGGATTACACTGCCCGCGATGAACATCAAACCACTCATATGTTTGCCGGTTGCCATGCTGTTTGCCTCGTGCGCACAAGACACGATGACCGGAGACGTCTACCATCAACGTGACACCCGCCAGGCGCAGGCCGTCAATACCGGCAAAATCACCTCGATCCGCCCAGTGAAAATCGAAGGCGGCAATACCGCCGGCACCTTGGTCGGCGGCCTCGCCGGTGGCCTGCTCGGCAGCAACCTCGGTCACGGCCACTCCGCCCACACCGCTGGCGCGGTCGGCGGTGCCTTGGTCGGCGGTGCCGTCGGGTCCCACGCCCAGCAGGCGATGGGCTCGCGCAATGGCATCGAAATCACGGTGCGTCAGGACCACGGCGGCTCGGTGTCCGTGGTGCAGGAAGCCAACCCCCGCGAGACCTTCAGGGTGGGTGACCGCGTGCGCCTCCTGTCCTCCGGCAGTGGCACCCGGGTGACCCATTAAGCCGCCTCGCTCTAACAACAATCAGGCAAATGCCCTCACCCGTCCTCCGGGTGGGGGCATTTGTTTAGCTCAAAACTCCACTTCCGTCCCCAGCACCCCGAGCTCCACCGTGCCGTCATGCCGTGCCACGAGCGCCTCGCGGAGGATCTCGGAGCGGGCGGTCTCGCCGTGGACCAACCACACCTTTTGCTTCGGGCCGCCGGTGCGCGCAAAGTAGTCTAACAACTCCGAGTGGTCGGCATGGCCGGAGAACGAATCCACGCTCTCGATTTTGGCGCGCACTTGGAACCGCCCGCCGAGGATGGGCACTTCTTTTTCGCCGTCGCAGATGCGGCGGCCGAGGGTGTTGTCGGCGCAATAGCCGACGAAGAGCACCGTGGTGCGCGGGTTGCCGATGTTATTCTTGAGGTGATGCAGGATGCGCCCGGCCTCGCACATGCCGGAGGCGGAGATGATGATCACCACGCCGTCGAGTTCATTGAGCGCCATGGACCCGCGCACCGAGCGCACCAAGGTGAGGTTCTCAAAGCCGAACGGGTTTTGCTTTTCAAACAGCGTTTCGTATACCTCGGCATTGAACGCCTCGGGATGCAAACGGTATATCTCGGTGGCACTCACCGCCAGCGGGCTGTCCACATACACGGGAATTTCCGGAATCTTGCCACTCTCAAACAACTCGTTCAAGATATACAATAGCTGTTGGGTGCGTTCCACGGCAAACGCCGGAATGAGAATCTTGCCGCCGCGTTTGACCGCCCGGCGGATGAGCTCCGCAAAGAAATCCCCGACCCCCGGCGGCGCCTCGTGCTCGCGCCCGCCGTAGGTGCTCTCCATCAGCAGGAAATCCACATCCTTGACCGGCACCGGATCGCGCAACACCTCGTTGTGGCCGCGCCCCACGTCGCCGGAAAACAAAAACCGCTTGGTCTTGCCATCGGCATGATCATTGACCTCCAACAACACCTGCGCACTGCCGAGAATGTGCCCCGCATCAATGAAGGTCAGCGCCACCCCGTCCGCCACAAAAATCGGCCGGTCATAACCAACGGTGACAAACTGGCGCAGACACATCTCCGCGTCCTTCTCGCTGTAGATCGGCGCCACCGGCTCCAAACCGTCGCGCTTGCGGTGCTTGTTGAGCCATTCGATATCGCCGGTCTGGATCCGGGCGGAATCCGCCAGCATGATCTGGCACAGGTCGCGCGTCGCGTCGGTGGCGTAGATGTTGCCGGCGAATCCTTTCTTCGTTAGGTTCGGCAGATTGCCGCTGTGGTCGATATGGGCGTGGGATAAAATCACCACATCCACCGCCGCCGGATCATAGTAGGGGAAACAACAGTTGATCCCGTAGGCCTCCTTGCGGCTGCCTTGATACAGCCCGCAATCCAACAATATCCGCTTGCCATTGACCTCCAGCAAATGTTGGGACCCGGTGGTGGTGCCGGCGGCACCGCAGAACTTCAGTTTCATGGCTGGGGGTGGCTGGGGGTTAGATGTGGATGGCGTGACCCTCCGCCGCGAGCGCCGCTTCGTGAATCACCTCCGACATTGTCGGATGGGCGTGGATGGTGGCGTGGATTTCCTCGGCGGTGAGCTCCTGGTCGAGCGCCAGAACCATTTCGGCTATCAGCTCGGTGGCATTCTCACCGAGAATGTGCGCGCCTAACAATTCCCCGTGGCGCTTGCCGAACAACAACTTGGCAAACCCCTCCGGCTCGCCAGAGGCAATCGCCTTGCCGATGGCCAGAAACGGGACTTTGCCAACGCTGTATTCGACGCCAGCCGCCTTGAGTTCGCGCTCGGTCTGGCCGACCGAGGCGACCTGCGGCTGACAATACGTGCAGCCGGGAAAGTTTTTGACTTTGCGTGGCGTGTGGCCGTCGCGATAGAGCCCTTCGACCGCCTGCACCGCCTCAAACGACGCGGTGTGCGCCAGCCACGGCGGCCCGGTGATATCGCCGGCGGCATACACGCCGGGCAGCGACGTTTCATAGCGCGCGCCGACTTGGATGTAGCCGCGCGCGGTGAGGGCGGGCTGGATGCCGCCGGGCAGCACCGGTTGGATGCCGATGGCCACCAGGCAGAGTTCGGCGCGGATGACGCCGGTTTCCTTGGGTCCCTCGACGCTGATGTCGACGTGGCTGCCGTGATCGGTGGCGGCGCTGACCTTGGTGTTGGTCAGGCAGCGGATCCCTTGTTTGGTCAGGGATTTTTCCAACGCCTCGCCGACCTCGTCATCCTCCACTGGCAGGATCCGCGGCAGCATTTCCACCAAGGTCACCTTGCTGCCAAAGGCGTTATAGATGTAGGCGAACTCGACGCCGATGGCGCCGGCGCCGATGATGATCATCTCCTTGGGTTGGGCGGCTAACACCATCGCTTCCTTCGAGCTGATCACCGACGTGCCATTGAAGGGCAACTGCGGCAGCCCGCGCGACTTGCACCCGGTGGCGATGAGAATGTGTTGGGCTGCCAGCGTCTGGCTGCTGCCATCCGCCGCGGTGACGCCGACCTTGCCCGCTGCCTCAATCGCGCCGACGCCCCGGATGTAATCGACCTTGTTCTTCTTGAGGAGAAACTCAATGCCCCCGGCGAGCCGCCCGGAAACCTTGCGCGAACGACCCACCACCGCCGCCCAATCGTAGGACAACCCGGTGATATTCAAGCCGAATTCCGCCGCCTTGTGGGTCAGCGTCCGATACAGCTCCGCATTCTTCAACAGCGCCTTGGTCGGAATGCAGCCCCAATTCAGGCAGGTGCCCCCTGCCCGGTCGGCTTCAACGCAAGCAACTTGCTTGCCGAGTTGGGCGGCGCGAATGGCGGCGACGTAGCCGGCCGGGCCGCCACCAATAACAATAAGATCGTAGGCCATGAGATGATGATATGCTGAGGTGAGCCGCAAGCCTGCCGTAACATGGCCGGCTTGTCAAAGCGCGAAAGGCGCATTTTGAGGCTCGTCGGGCTGGACGCGAAACGGTCCATTTGCCGGCACGGTGCCGGGCGGCGCGCGTGGCTGCCGCGTCTCGCGACAGGCCGTGCTGGAGGCGTCCCGCCACCAGGTAGCGGTGGCCGGGCCGCAACCGTCCCGGCCAGGTGCCGCCTCAGGGACTTGGCACCACCTCCAGGCGGACGAAGATGCGGGTTGGTCCCGTGGGCAGGGTGAATTCGATGGAACTGCCAAGGTCCTTCACGCCGCTGGTGGCGGGCTCCCAATGGCTGAGGTCGGTGGAGGTCGTGACAACATATGAGGCGCTGGCGCTGGCACTGCGCCGCCAACTGATTTTGCCGTCCTCCACGGTGGGATTCGGCGTGAAGGTGGCACCCGGTTCGCCCATGAAGTATTCGACTCCGTTAGGCACGCCGTCGCCGTCGGAGTCCACGCCTGCCCCTTCATTGCTGGCGTTGGCGGCGGCCCAGGCCACATAACTGGTGCCGCCCGCCAGGGTGAAGCCGGTGGTGGCAAACGGCACATCCGGCGCGATGGCGTTGGCGTGTTGGTCGCCGCTGCCGTCTTCCGTCACCCACTGGACTGGGGTGCTGATGGCCGCCAGATAGGCGGCGAAATTCGCCTGGTCGCAGCGTGAGCCGGTGTAGGCGGCGACGTCCGCGTGATGAGTTAGATAGATCATGTGCGAGGCTGCCAGGCCGGTGCCAGTGGTGGCATCCGCGGTCTGGGTGGCGATGATGGCGAGGAAGCCCGTGGGTGCGCTGGCAGCTCCCTGATAGGCATAGATGGTTTCGCCGTCACTGTTCAAATTGAACGGGCCGGCCACGCTAACAGTGCCCAGGCTGGCGCTGCGGGCCGCATTGGAGAGACTGTTGAGGGTGACCACGCTGCCGGCCGCCACGCCGCCAACTGGTGCCGTCCACGTGAGGACGCCTTCCTCGCTGCCAAAGGCGCCACCCTTGCCCAGCGCCAAGCCGTTCCACGCCTTGTCGGTAATGAGAATCGTGGCCGTGGCCGCGAGAGGTGTCAGCGCCACAAACGCCAGATCATCGGTGCCATCGGCGTTGAATCCGACAAAGGCGATCGCGCCGGGACCGAGGGCGGGCGGCGCATCGCCGTCATCAGTGACGGTGATGGTTTGCTTGGCGCTGCCGTGGCCCGCCGCCGAGGATGTTAGATCGAGCGTCTGCGGGCCATCCGCCAGCAAGTCATCGACCGGTGTGATCTCAAAACTGGCGGAAGTGTTGCCGGCGGTGAGGGTGACGGTGGCGGGAATACTCGCTTCGGTGGGGTCGTCGCACGCCAGCGTGACCACAAGGTCGGTCGCCAATGCCGCCGGGATGGCAACCGTGGCGATGGCGCCCGGCGCCGCCGCGTTTTCCGCGAAGGTGGTCGGGGAGGCGCTGAGCGTGAGATGTGGCAACTCGGAAATGGCGATCGTGCCGCTGATAGCCAAACCAAATTCACCGGCCGCAGCCGAAAAATACCCCCATCCCCCGGTGGCGGTTTGGCCGCTGGCATAGTAGCGCAGAGTGATGGTGGTGGCATCTGGCACCGCCTGCAATGCCGCAATTCCCGCCACATCAAGTTGCGGCATGGCACCCGGAGCCGTCATCACAAACGGACTGCCGAGCAACTCAAAGGTGGTGCCATCCACGCTATAGGCAAACTGCCCGCTCACCCCCGGTGCGGCGCAGAAGCTACCGGTTCCAGAGAACCTGGCATTGACGCTGCCGAGCGAAAGACTGTAGCCCGCCATGACAGACAGGGTCACCTGAAAATAATCGGTGTTGGCGGTGGCAATCCCGTTGTCCTGAAACCCTAGCGTGCGAAACGAATGGTTCGCCGCACTCGCCGCCGCCCCACTGCCGCGGGTCACGGCGTTCGAGCTGTCGAGCCTGACGTCAAAAACCTCCGCCACCGAGCTGGCGACGGCGGTGTTCTCGTCGGTGAAATCCCATGCGGCAAGTTGCGCCAGGGCCGGCTGGGCAAGTGCCGCAAGCGCCGCGGCCAGGCCAATCATGCCGCCCCCGAGGTGGCGAGGAATGCGGAGCGCGGTGAGGCCGGTTGTTAATAACAGTTTCATGACGGTTGTTAGGTTAGATTGCGAGAAAACTGTCACATCATGGAGAGTTTTTGGGAAACCGCTAGCAAAGAATTGAACTCGGACACTGCGCAGTTGCAGACTGGGGGAAACTTTCTCCTGCTTGTGGTTTCAAAGCCCTTCGACAACGCGAAACAACCATGGCGATGAACATTCAATCCGGCGGCGGCACCGGCGGATGGCGCTGGTTGATTCCGGCGGCCGTCCCGCATTTGTCATTGCCGAACCGGGCGGATGCGCTAAAACCGCGCACCGATGGAGGATAAATCCGCAAGGTGGGGGCATGCGGCCCATTGCATGGCTTGGTTGGGGGGAGGCTTAATCGCCCTGACTCCCTTCGTGCGGGCGTGGTCGCTTGCGCTTGGCGAAATCACGCTGCCAGCGCGGCTGTGGCCAGGCAATCTGATCGTCGAGTTGATTGTCGCCGGCATCTTGCTGGTGGTGGGCGGCACGTTCGGCGGCTATTGGTGGCAGCGCCGCCATGGCGGACGTGGCAGCGGGGTGGATTTGTTGGGGTGGGGGGTCGCCGGCTGGCTTGGCTGGCTGGCACCGCCGCTCTATGCGCTCGGGGTGGTGGCGTTGTTGGGGGTGGCGGGGGTGGCCGCGCTGCGTGCGGGTTGGGTTGGCAGGCGGGCTCAAGCCCACGCTCCATGCGCTGGCGCAGTGCCGTGGAATGGCGTGCTGTGCGGGTTGATTTTGCTGCTGGGTGTGGTGAGCGATTGCATTGTGGTGGGTCATGTCAAGGGCGGGGCGTCTGCCGTGTTGGGCTTGGTGATGGCCCGGGTACTCACCCAGGTGGTGCTGGTGGCCCTGGCCTGGTATGGCTTGCAGCAGTTCTTGCGGTGGTCACCGGTGGGCACTCGCTGGCTGGGCGGGCTGGCCCTGGGGCTGGCGCTGGTGGCCCTCGGCGCGGAGATCGGCATGCGCAAGTTGTGGGGCAAAGGGTTGGTGTTGTTTTTCGGCGAACTGACGGTGGGCGGAAAATTCGATCTGTGGCGGGTGTTGGAAGGCGGTGGCGTGAAAATTTCCATGGCGGGCTGCCTGGGGGTCGCTGGCGTGGTGGTGGTGGTATCCGGCGTGGTGCTGGGCACCGCGCGGCTGTCGCGGCACCTCGAACTGCGGGTGCGCCCTGGCAGGTTGCTGGTGGTCGCCTTGGGTGCCTGGTTCCTGTTGTTGGCGGAGCAAGGGTCGGAGGCCATGTGGAACAGCCGGGTCGGCCGCTGGTGGCAACGCCGGTCCTGCCTGATCCATCTGTGCCCGGGTGAATTCGAGCCCGGCCTGGCCTCCTTCACCGTGCAATTCCGCGAGCCACAGCGCCCGGCGGTGCTGACCGTGGCGCGCCGGCCGGATGTTTTCTGGTTCATCGTGGAAACCCTGCGCGACGACGGTGTGCGCCCGGAAATCATGCCCTTTCTCAGTCAATGGCGCGATAGCGAATGCCAGCCGGTGGGTGAAAGCCGGGCGGCCACCAACGCGACTCATCTGTCGTGGTATGCCATGCTGAGCGGCAAGCCCTCGGTGTTTTGGGAAAAGGATCGCCAGGCCCAGCGCCCCGCCCCGTTATTGGAGGCCCTGCACGCCGCCGGTTACCGCAACGAAGTCCGCTCGTCGGCCATCTTTAATTATGCTGAAATGGACACCACCAACTTCGGCCATGGCCAAGCCACCGATGTGTTGCTGAGTCTCACCCCGGAGTGTGTCGGCTGGCCGCCGGGCATCAGCGAGCGTGACCTCCACGTGTCCGGGCTGTGGCGCGACTCGGTTCTAACCCACCCGGCGGGCGGGTCCTTCCGGCTGGTGGCCGTCGAGTCGCCGCACTACCCGTACAACTGGGCGACGGCGTTCACCCCGCCGTTCGCCGATTTTGCCAAGTCGTCGTGGTTCCCCCTGCATCCCAGCCCGCAGGACACCGCACAGGTGAAGCACCGCTATTGGAACTCGCTGGCGTGGGTCGACGGCTTGCTGCGCGACGACATCGGGTTTTTGAAAGCGCAAGGGCGCTATGATGACGCGATGATCATCGTCACCGGGGACCACGGCGAGGAGCTCCAGGAACACGGCGTCTGGTTCCATGCCTCCGGCCTCACTACCGAGCAAACCGCGGTGCCCGTCATTGTCAAGTGGCCCAAGGCGCTGGGCCGTGGCGAACCGGTGGCACAGGCCAGCCACCTCGACCTCATGCCCTCGGTGCTGGATGCGCTGGGCTGCCCGGAGGCCGAATGGGGCAACTTGGCCGGCCGCTCGCTGCGCCAAGGGGGCGAGCCCACCGTCTTGGTCATGAGCCACTATGCCTCGCAAAATGGCGAGGGCATGCTCTGGCGCCGCAACGGCATCGAGGCCGCCTTCGCCTGGGACAAAATTTGGGTGCCCGGCCAGCCCCGCCACCTCTGGCTGGAACGAATTAGCGGGCCGCAGGGCAATTTCGAATTGAACTCACCCGCCGCCGCCACTGCCGCCTTGCACCAGTATTTCCCCGATGCGATTGGGCGCTGGTTTGTCAAGTTCGAGGAGGAACCCCCCGCCTAGTCAGCGCGCATGCCCCGGGCGCTTGCGCGCTTGACCCATTGCCTCCACTCGCCCTGCGCAAGCAAAACTGGATTTTATCTCTGACCCCATGTCTTGTCTTGACTGGCCGGCCGGAATATCCGCCGCCAGCCACCAGGTGGGGCGGCGGGCCTTGGTGGAGCGCGCTTGCGGAGGCTGGGCAGGGGGAGCGAGAAATCCGCGGCAATTAGAAGTTTAAGCACTTGCCGGAATGGTCGGTGGCGCTAGGGTCTGTGTTCCCCACTGTTGTTCATGTCCACACTTTCCACTATCTTGCATGTCGCGCTGTTGATCTTTGTCGTCGTGATGATTTTCAACGTGATCATTTTCACCCATGAATTGGGCCATTTTCTGGCGGGCAAATGGCGCGGGCTGCAGATTGACCGGTTCCAAATCTGGTTTGGCAAGCCGATCTGGAGCAAGACGATCAAGGGCGTGCAATACGGTTTGGGGTGGATTCCGGCGGGCGGGTTCGTCGCCCTGCCGCAAATGGCGCCGATGGAGTCGATCGAAGGCGGCAACACACATGCGGCAGCATTGGCACCCATCACGCCGCTGGATAAGATCATCGTGGCGTTTGCCGGGCCCTTGTTCTCGATGTTGCTGGCGCTGCTGTGCGCAGTGGTGGTGTGGCAAGTAGGCAAACCGCACGATTTCGTGCCCACCCAAGTGGTCGGCACGGTGGTGCCGGACAGCCCGGCGCACAAGGCGGGACTGCTGGCCGGCGACACAATCACCCAGGTCAACGGCCACCCCGTGCAGGGCTACGCCGGCACCCTCGACAGCATTTTTGAAAGCATCATTCTGAGCCAAGGCGCCAACATTGAATTCACCGTCGAGCGGCCCGGCGAGCCCGCCCCGCTCAAGCTGGTGTCCACCTTTGAAATCCCGGAAAAAGGCCACTGGTTCCAACGCAGCGGACTGCGCCGGGTAGGCATCCTGCCGCAAGGGGAATACATCGCCATCCTCAGCGTGCTGAAGGATAGTCCGGCCAGTCGCGCCGGACTCAGGCAAGACGACAAGCTCGTCGCCATAGACGGCATCACGTTTGCCAATGCCACCACCGCATTGGCGCATATCAAGCAGGCCGGACTCAAGCCGATCGAATTTGACATCGACCGGGGCGGCACGCCCAAGAAACTCAACGTGACCCCCATGGTGCCCGTCTCGCCAGCGGGCAAGGGGCCGATGATCGGCCTGAGTTTCGATGACATGGAATATATCGATGAAACCATCGTGTATCCCAAACCGTGGCAACAAGTGGTGGATAGTCTGACGATGATGTGGACGACCATTACCCGCGTGGTTGCGCGGGATTCCAGCATTGGCATCGACCAGCTGAGCGGACCGGTGGGCATCGCGAAACATCAGTATGCGATTCTGCAAGCGGAGCACGCCTGGCAGCGCTTGTTAGCCTTCATGGTGCTCTTCAACGTCAATCTCGCCGTGCTCAACCTGTTGCCGCTGCCAGTGCTGGATGGCGGCCATATCACCCTGGCCATCCTGGAAAAGCTTGCCCGCCGCCCGGTCAAGGCACGGGTGCTGGAAGTCGTGCAGACCGCCTTTGCGCTGCTGCTTATCAGCTTGATGATCTACGTCACCAGCAAGGACATCGGCGACGGGATGGGACGCGGGTCGGCCAAGGGCGAGAAAATCGTGTTCCCACAATAAGCCGGCTCCCGGCTACCATGGCGGGTCGTGCTGGCGCAGGGCTTCGTAGAGCACGATGGCCACCGCGGTGGACAGATTGAGACTGCGGGTGCCGCCGGGTTTCATCGGGATGCACAAGGCGTGCCCGCCGGCGTCAGCCAGCAGGGACTCCGGCAGGCCGCGGGTTTCGCAGCCAAACACCAGATAGTCACCAGCTTGGAATGCCGCCTGCCATGGCGAGGTGGCCGCCTTGGTGCTCAAAAACCAGAAGCCGGCGGCAGGATCAGCCGCGGCGCGCAACGCCTCGAACGAATCCCACACGCGCAGGTCCACTTGCTGCCAATAATCCAGCCCGGTGCGCCGGACATATTTGTCATCCAGCGAGAAGCCGAGCGGGCGGACCAGATGGAGGGTGGCACCGGTGGCCAAGGCCAGGCGGCCAGCGGCGCCGGCATTGTGCGGAATCTCCGGCGTGACTAGAACGAGGTGAAACATGGGCGTGGCAGCGGGCGAACTCATTTCGGATCAAACACCACCCGGAACCCCAGATCGGGCCGGCGGCACAGCCGGTCATCGGTCCATTCACGGGTCAACGCCCCGTTGCCAGGCTTGAGATAGGAGCCGCCGATGATCACCCACAGCCGCGGACCTAACGGATTGGCGGGGTTGACCGCCTGGCGGCGCGTCCACTCCGCCACTGAGCCGGCCAAGCCGAGCACGCCGTCCGCTGTGCGGTCCGGGGTTTCCATGGTGACGGGCTGCCAGGACCCCGGCGGGAGCGCGGCGGCGGCTTTCACACCTTGGCACAACGCGGCAAACCATTCTTCCTGCGTCGGCAGGCGCGCTTGTTTCCACTCGGCGTAGGCGGCGGCATCCCACCAATCCACACCGACCACCGGCGAATCCAGGGTGACGGGCCGGTCCTGCCAGGTGCCCTTGGCGCGCGCCGCATCTAACAGCGACGCCCAATCATCGGGCAGGTGGTTGGTCTTATCCGCCGGTTGGCTATCGTGATCAAACAGCGTGCCGCGACCGTCCTTGGAGAGCACGTCCAGCGCCTCAAGGAATTTCGCGTATTGGCCGATGGTCACTTCATGGGTGGCCATGAGGAACTTGCGGAGGGGTTCGGTGGTGCCATCCGGCGTCGGATGGAGGCCTGTGGCGATCTCCACCGCCTCCGGCAGTGTGGGCCGCGGTGGGGGCGGTGCCGCCCGCTTGGCGAACTTGAGGCTCAGGACCAGCACGCCGAGCAAGCCCAAACCAACCACGACGGACACGAGCAGCAACGGGATCTGCCGTTTAGGGATCACGGCGGCAGTTAGCGGTGCCAGGGTGGGAAGCGGGTCGGCAAGTTGCAATTCGATTTGTTGGCAATACCCGTGGATGCTTTTCCAATCCATCGCTGGTACTTCTTGCTCGCCGCGCATCCACGCCAGCAGGGTGAGCATGCGAGTGGCTCCCGGCAAGCCATCGGCCACCAGCGTGGGCAGGGCGTTGCCCAAGCAGGTGATATCGCGCAGCGATTGGTCCGGCGCGCGCGGACCGGCCACGGCGAGGTTTTCCAAGCGGATGACGCCCTGGTCATCAATATGAACCGCGGCAGGCCCAAACAAGCCGGTGGCATGGCCGCGCGCTTCGTGATAGAGATTGGCCTCGGCGATCCGGCGCAAGAAGTATGCCAGCCGCGCCGGTTTGAGGGGTTCGGACGCCTTGAGGCGATCTTCCAAGGTGGCGCCGGGCAGCAATTCCCGCGCGCAAAAACACAGGCCTGGCACTGCCACGGCTTCATACACCGAGCCGATCAGCGGGTGATCGATTGCAGCCTTGGCGCGAATATCGGCGAGGAAGGCGTCGGCCTGATCGGCTCGGTCCGCGCGGAGTTCCTCGATCAAGACCATCCGCCGCACTGATTCCTGCGCCGCGAGCCAGGTCCGGGTTACCGGCCCTTCGCCAAGGCATTCCTTGAGCAGGTATTCACCGAGGCGGCGGTCAGCGGGGAGAGGGTCCATGTGCGGGTAGAGGCGGCGGGCGGGGTGGCACTCAGCGCGGCGGCAACACCATCGGCAGGTTCGGATCAAAATCCGGCGGCAGGTTGTCCTTGTCCAAAAATTCCGGGGCTTGCGGCGCGTCCGGGGTTGCGGCGGCATGCTGGCGGCTGCGGGCCGCCAGGTCGCGTGGCCAGGCCTGGATATCGAGCACCTCGCCATTGTACAGCAACGAGACGACTTGGCCGTAATAGGATTGCTCGCCGAAGAGGTGTTCGGTGGCCTGGTCGCGGCGGGGGATGACATAGGTCATGCGCAAGGTTTCCTCGCCAGCCGCCCAATCAAAAGGCTCGGAGACCCACTTTTCGGCGACCCAGGACTTGTCTTCCAGCGGGATGATGCCATCGCGGGTGCTGCGGTTGAAAAACTCCACCGCGATGCTCAAGTCCTTCAGTTCGATCTCCACGCCCGGCGCCTTCTGCACCGGAATGGTTAGAATCACCCGCTGGCCGCTGTCATGATTCGGGTCATTGAAGATGCGCACCCGGCCCAGCGCCAGTTTGCCCAACAGCACTTCCGGTTCAAAGCCATCCCGCAGTTTTTCCGCGGCCCGTTCATAAAGCACGCCCGCCCCGGACACTCCCATCTGAAACACCTTTTCATAATGCCCGGCGGCGGTGTCGAACACCCCCATCGCCTCGTGGACCAAGCCGAGCTCAAACTGGACGTTGGGGTCTTCGGGCGAGCGGCCGCGGGCTTCCTCAAGCTTCAGAATGGCCAGACCCATATCTCCCGCCACCCGCGCCTGGCGCGCCTCGGTAAGCAATTGCTCCGCGCGCGGATCGGCAATCGCCGGCGTCGGCAGCGGCGTCGGCGGCGGCAGTGCGGCCGCCGCCGGTGGCGCAGGCAAGGGCGGGCGGGCGACCACCGCCTCCGGCAATTCGACCGCCTTGGTGGGCGCGGCCACCAGCACCTGCGTGACCACCGCCTTTTCCACGATGCGGATTTGCCGGGTGGCCTCGAACCGGGCACCCAGCGCCAACCCTGCGATCAGCCCTTGGGACATCGCCATCAACCCAAGCGCCCAGCAGGCCAGTGGGAACACCGGCACTCGTGAGGGTGCCGTGCGATGGGTGGGCGGCGGGGACATTTCGTGGCAATGATGGCCGCGCGACCCGCCCGTGTCAATCCGTTGCACTTCACCGCCGGCGGATGGCCCCGGACGGCTGCGACATTTTTATCATCTACGGGATTGCATCGCGCCGCGCGACCCGCTAAGGAGTTTGACATGTCCTCCCCACTGGTATTTCGCATGGCGCTTTTGAGCGTGGCCGTGCTCGCCCTGTCCGCCTGCACTAACAAAAAAGACCAGGCCAGAATCAAGGCCTTGGAAGCGGAAATTGAAACCATCCAGGAGGAAAACAACACCGCGTTCAATGAGCGGGAAAAGGACTTGGTGCAACGCGACGAGGCCGCCCGCAGCGCACAGGTCGAAGCCATGAAACTGACCCAACAACTCACCCAGGAACGGGATGCGGCCGTTCTCGAATTGGCGCAGCTCAAAAAAATGACCGCCCGCGCCGAGGCCACCCGGCTTGCCGCCGTCCCCAAGGATGCCACCACCCCGGGACATGTGGACTACAATCCGGGCAATGAACCCAAAATCACCCAGGCCCTCGCCAGCATCACCGGTGATGTTTCCAAGGGCACCGGCTTTGTCGTGGCCTGCGATGGCAAACGCTACATCTACACCGACGCCCACACCCTCAATGGCAACAGCCGCCTTGCCATCGCCAATTCCGCCGGCCTCAAGTTCACCAAATTCGGCAACCTCGAAGTCGCCGAAGGGGCCCCGTTTGTTCGTCTGGAATTGCTGGATGCCGCCGAGGCTCCGGCCTTGGAGTTGGCTGCCGAATCCCCTGCGCTGACCGGTGCCACCCCGATCACCGCACTCGGCACCAGCACTGCCTCCGGCACCGTCACCGCCGACCGCGGCACCGTGTTTGCCCAAAACGACGAAGTGATCAACATCGATCCGTCCCTCATGTTAGGGAAAACCGGTGGCCCGGTCATCATCAATGCCACCGGCAAGGTCGTCGCCCTCATCGTCAGCACCGGCGCAGAACGCACCGGGCTGTGGGCCGCCCCGGCCACCAGCGATACGTTCCCCAATCGCGCCTGCCGCTTGAACCGCAAATTGCAGTGGAAAGCCATTGCCGTCGGCGCCTTCCTCGGCGAATCCAAGAAAATCGCCGACTACGACAACATCACCCGCGTCGCCCAGGCGTTGGCGAAGCTCAATCCCACGCCCTCCGGCTTGGGGATGGAGATCATCGTGGCGAATGACCAGACCGCCTTGGCCATCCTCACCGCGATGGCCAAGGACCTGCCGATTGCCACCGATGTCATCGCCATGGACTCCCAACTGGCGGGCAAAAAAGGCCGCACCAGCGACGCCGACATCAAGAAGCGCTTTTCCAGCCTGGTTTCCAGCGCCATGAGCCAGATGCAACGCAGCAGCGTCGGCTTTGAGCCCGCCAAATTCAGCTCTTACCACCGCCGCTTCGCCGAAAATTCCATCAAATGGCGCAAGGATGCCATCGAGCGGCTGCAAAGCCTCGGCGGCAAGAGCGAGGAGTAAGGCCGGAGCCCCGGCCTAACGATCCGGCCGGGGGCGGCTCGCTGCGGGTGGTGTGGCCACAGCCGCGCGCGATGTGGATTGCGGTGCGACTCGCATGCTTGTTGGCAGTGACACTCAGCCTTGATGGGGTCGCTAACAAGCAGTCAAAATCGTCAATGCGGACCTTAACTTCACGCGCATGCGTTGCAGGACGTCCGATTCTCGGCTATTCATTCTTGCAGATGACCCCGCCAGCACCCATGCCCTACTGCCCGGATCTCCTCAGCTCCACCCGCCGGCTCACCCGCGAGGTGCATATCGGTGCCCTCGGGCTCGGCGCTCAGCACCCGATCCGCATCCAGTCGATGATCACTGCGGACACCCGCGACACCCCGGCCTGCGTCGCCGAAATCCTCGCCTTGGCCGAGGCCGGCTGCGAAATCGTCCGCATCACCGCCCAAACCAAATCCTACGCCGCCAACCTCCAACACATCGCCCGCGAACTCCGCGCCGCCGGCTGCCAGGTCCCCCTCGTCGCCGACATCCATTTCAAGCCCGACGCCGCGATGGAGGCCGCCAAATGGGTCGAAAAAATCCGCGTCAACCCGGGCAATTACGCCGATAAGAAAAAATTTGTCATCCGGGATTACGACGATGCCCAATACTGCGGGGAACTCGCGCGCATCCGTGCCGATTTCGCGCCGCTGGTGCGTCGCTGCAAGGCCCTCGGCCGCGCGATGCGCATCGGCACCAATCACGGGTCGCTGTCCGACCGCATCATGAACCGCTACGGCGACACCCCGCTGGGCATGGTCGAGAGCGCGCTCGAATTCGCCCGCATCGCCCGCGACGACGACTATCACCAGTTGGTCTTTTCGATGAAGGCGTCCAATCCGAAGGTCATGATCGAGGCCTATCGCCTGCTCGTCGCCCGCCTCGCCGCCCAAGGCCCGGATTGGAATTACCCGATCCACCTCGGCGTCACCGAAGCCGGTGATGGCGAGGATGGCCGCATCAAGAGCGCTATTGGCATCGGCTCGTTGTTGGCCGACGGCATCGGCGACACCATCCGCGTCTCGCTCACCGAAGACTCAATCCACGAGTTGCCCGTGGCGCGCGCGCTGGTGCGTGGCTGCGGCGTCCCGCCGCAGGCCGTGGTGGCCGCGTCTCGCGCCCACTCGTCCCCGCCCCCATCCCCCCCAACCCGCCCCCTAACCGAAGACGCCGCCGCAAGCCACATCGCGTGGGAGCCAGTCATCGACTCCGCCGCCGCTTTCACCCCTTCTTACGATCCGTTCTGCTACGAGCGGCGCAGGAGTGCGGTCGTCACCGTGATGGGGCACCAACTCGGCGCCGATCGCACGGTGCGCGTGTTCACCACCCAAGACCGCTGGAACGCCCTCGCTCACAAAATCACCGCGCTGGGCGATTTCAAGCCGGAGATCGTGTTCGAACAAGCCGCCGTGCGCGAACTCGACCCCCGCGATGAGGCTGCCATCGCCGCGCTCAACGCGCAAGCCACCCCACAACTCATCAGCGTGGCCGACGGCACCGAAATGGCAGTCATCCCTGCCTTCCGCCTGCTCGCCGCCCGCACCGCGCCCCACCACCCGATATTACTCAAGGACACGTTGTCGCCGCAGCCGGCCCGCCTGGCCACGGCTGACCCGGCGTTGTCGTTAGAAGCCACCATCACCGCCTCCTGCCACCTCGGCGCGCTGCTCTGCGATGGCATCGGCGACGCCATACTTGTTAGATCCGAGCCCGCCCCCGGCCGCTCGCTGCGGCTTGCCTACAACCTCCTGCAAGCGGCGGGCAGCCGCATTTTCAAGACCGACTATGTGGCCTGCCCGAGTTGCGGCCGCACCCTCTTCAATCTGCAACACACCACCCAAAAAATCCGTGCCGCCACCGGCCACCTCAAGGGGGTGCGCATCGCCGTGATGGGCTGCATCGTCAATGGCCCCGGCGAAATGGCCGACGCGGATTTCGGCTACGTCGGCGGCGCGCCGGGCAAGATCAACCTCTATGTCGGCAAAACTGCGGTCCAATTCAACATCCCGGAAGCTGACGCCGTGACCCGCCTCACCGACCTCATCCGCGAGCATGGCAAATGGGTCGAGGCGCCGCCAGAGGCCGCCGCACTGCAACCGCACTGAACCAACCAGTAATGGCCAGCACCGAAACATTCACCCGCCCCCGCGAAGACACCACACTCGATGTGCCGTGGAATGTGGTGGTGCATGACGATCCTGTCAATCTGATGGGTTACGTCACCTGGGTGTTCATGAGCATTTTCGGCTACAACGAACAGAAGGCCGCGCTGCTGATGATGCAAGTCCACAAACTGGGCCGCTCGATCGTCTGGTCCGGCCATCGCGAAAAGGCCGAGTTCTACGCCCAACAACTCCAGGCCCACCAGCTAACAACTTCACTGGAAAAAGCCGCATGAAACTCGCCCCCTCACCCGACGCCGGCCTCCGCCTGGAGGTCGAGAGCTCTGCCGATTGGCACCTGCTGCTTGGCATTCTTCACGATGCCCAGGGGGCCGGCTTCGATTTGGCCAGCCACGTGGGCGGCCGAATGGCCAGAACCGCCGACTGGCGGGATTGGGAGGAATTGGTCTTGCCCGATATCCGCGAGGGGTTTCTGGCGCACCTCAAAACCGTCCTCATCGCCATCGAGTCCGCACGCCTCGAGTCCGCCAGCGGCCCCGGCCACATCTGGATCACCCGCGACGACGCCTTCCATTGGTACAGCTCGTTGAACCAGGCCCGCCTCGCCTTGGAGGCCATCCACCACTTCGGCGCCGGCCCATCCATCGACCCCGCCCGGCTGTCCAAAGCCAGTCTCAAGGCCTTCATCCGCATCCAATTCTACGGCGCGGTCCAGAGTTTTTTGTTAGACATGGGGCTCGGGTGAGCTCCCGCGGCCACGACCAGCCCACGGAAAGCGCCTTGCGTTGAAACCAATTCCGCCTAACCTTCACGCCATGACTCCGGTGCTCAAGCTTCCTGAGATTCATCACCGGCGCGCCTTCAATTTGGCCCGCTGGAAGGAAATCTGTGCCGATCCGGGTCTGGCGCAGCTCCCAGGCCGGGTGGAATCCGATGCTTTCGGCAACATTCTCACGAGTGAAGTGCTGTCCCCTGGCAACACCCGTGCCGAGATGGATGAGAAGCTCACCCTGCTGTTTGAATCCGGCGCGCTGGAAGTGTGGTTCTGTGACACCTCCGGCAAGATGTTCTTCTTCCCCAAGCATTGTCCTGACACCCCCCTCGCCTCGCCCCCGCTCTGCCCGGATTTCCCACAGCGCGTCGCGTGATCGCGGCGCGCCACTGCGGCACACCGCAACACCACGGCAGAGACGCACCGCCGGGCAGCCCGAATCATTCTGCGCGTGGGTGCAGCCACTGGCGCGTGAGTTTCTAGCTGGTCATTCGGCGCTTCGATCCAACCAAGTCGTCAGCATCTCGCCCCAGCCGGACCCGTCGGTGCCGACTCCCTGTCAAGCAGGGATTGTCGCTCCCGGTACTCGCTCCTGATCTCCACCAGCACTTCGTTCTCATGTTCCCGGTTCGGTTGGTCCGGCAGGCTTGCGTCCTTGAAGGCATCCCGAACCTGCTCGAACACACCGGGGAACACCGCCATGACCTCTGCCGGGCCCAGCGGCAACAGTTCAGCAAGCTCGTGCATTGCGTCAGTCATGATTGGAGTTCTCGCCACCTTGCATGCTTCGACCACACCCTCCGGACATGCGCCGGGGAAGGGTATCTGCTCATGCTCACGACGCCAGTTTGCCAGATCCCCGGCCCCATGTCGGATGGAATGGCACACGCCGCATCCGCCATGCGGACACCGGCTGCCCCTCATCATCCACTCGCCCCGTTAGGACATCCTGCTGTCCGATCGGACGGCAGGATGTCCTAACGGAATAACGAAATAACAGTCCAACGGGTCGGTCGGGGTGACACGGGCGGCGGGGTGACACGGGCGGTGATGGGGTTGCCACTCGTGGGCGGGTGCGGCGCGGGTGGCTCGCGAGAGCTGGGGTGCGGCGCGGGTGGCTCACGAGAGTTGGGTTGCGGCGCGGGTGACTCACGAGAGTTGGGTTGCGGC